>JAYKGS010000052.1:0-24997 GCA_035284945.1 Synechococcus sp. | reverse complement strand
TGGAACTGCAGTGCCTCACCACCGTGGTGGTGGAGCACGTGGAGCTGGATGCCAGCGAGCAGTTCCAGCATCTGCTGCGTGAGCGACAAATGCTGGGGGAACTGCTCACCATCCAGCGCATTCGCTCAGGCGACCGGCGCCTTTTGACCCTGCTCGGCTGGATCGGTCAGGCCCACGGGCAGGTGAACAGCCACGGCTGCCGCCTGTCCCTCAGTGAGCTCAACCTCACCCACCGCGCCTTGGCGGATCTCTGCGGTCTGACACGGGCGACGGTGACCAAGCTGCTGAGCCGGTTTCGCGCCGAGGGACGGCTGGTGGCGATTGGCGAGAGCGATCTGTTGATCCCCAGCCGGCCATGAGACCGATCAACCCTCAGATCACAAAAACCGGCACAAACGTTCGGGAGTCGCGGCTGGTGATGTGCAGGGCATCGCCGGCCTGGAGCTCGCGGTAGTCGATGCGCTCGCGGGGCAGCTGGGCCACCACCACCTCACCACTGGCCAAGGTCAGTTCGGCCTGGATGTCGCGCCCCAGGTGGGTGAGGCGGCGCAGTACCGCCGGCACGCTGCCCTCCTGGGGATCGCGATGCAGCTCCAGGTCGTGGGGCCGGATGAACAGCTCGCCCCGCCGCTCGCGGTTGGGTGCGAGGGCCACATGGGGGGGCAGCACATTCACCGCCCCCACGAAGCTCATCACAAAGGGGCTGGCCGGCTGGTCATAGATCTCGGCGGGGCTGCCGATCTGCTCGATGCGCCCCTCGTTCATCACCACGATCTTGTCGGCCACCTCCATCGCCTCCTCCTGGTCGTGGGTGACGATCACGGTGGTGACGTGCATCTCGTCATGGAGATTGCGCAGCCAGGCCCGCAGTTCCTTGCGCACCTTGGCATCCAGGGCACTGAAAGGCTCATCCAGCAGCAACACCCGCGGCTGGACAGCCAGGGCCCGGGCCAGGGCCACCCGCTGTCGCTGGCCTCCGGAGAGCTGGGAGGGGTAACGGCTGCCGTAGCCCTGCAGCTGCACCAGCTCGAGCAGTTCATCCACGCGCCGGCGAATGGCGTCGTGCTGCCAGCCCCGCAGCTCCAGGCCGAAGCCCACGTTCTGACGCACGGTGCGATGCTTGAACAGGGCAAAGTGCTGGAACACAAAGCCCACCTGGCGCTCCTGCACCGATCGGGAGGTTGCCTCCTCGCCGGTGATCCATACCCGCCCGGCATCGGCTTCCTCCAGGCCGGCGATCAGCCGCAGCAGGGTGCTCTTGCCGGAGCCGGAGGGTCCGAGCAGGGCCACCAGGGAGCCGGTGTCGACATCGAGGCTGACGTTGTCAACCGCCCGGAAGGAGCCGAACTCCTTGCACACGCCTGCAACTCGGATGCCCATGGCGGGAAACGAAATAGGAAGACAGACGCCATCCTAGATCAAACATTCTTTTCCCGACCGGCGTACCGTTGAATAAATCGCCAAACGGTGATACGGTCCGCCCACCTCTGGTTTCCCTCCATGGCTCCTGTGCTCTCGGCTCGTCGCCGGGGATTCACCTGGCCGAGCTGGCTGCAGCTCAGCTGGTCGTGGCGGATCACCTGGCTCTATCTGGCCCTGGTGTTGTTTCTGCCGCTCGGCGCCCTGGCCCTCAAGGCCGCCGCCGCAGCTCCACCCTCATCGCCACCGTCCTGCCCACGATTCTCCGGCTGCCTTGTTCATGAGATCCCAGCTGCGCCCAGTGTTCAATCGCCTGCCGCGCCCATCGGCGTCAGCCCTGATCCCCCTGATCGCCTGCCTCTACGTGGGCGTGATCATCCTGCTGCCGGCCCTGGAGGTGGTGGCGGGGGCCTTCGCCAAGGGGCTGGAGCCCTTTCTGGACAACTTCAGTAATGAAGACCTGCGCTCGGCGATGCTGCTCACCCTGCGCTGCACCCTGATTGCGGTGCCTGCCAACACGATCTTTGGCCTGGCGGCCGCCACCGCCATCGCCCGGAGGCAATTCCCCGGCAAGGCCCTGCTACTCAGCGTGATCGACCTGCCCTTCTCCATCTCACCACTCGTGGTGGGCCTGATGCTGGTGCTCCTCTACAGCCCCACCAACGGAGTGTTCGGCGGCGTGATCAGCAGCCTGGGTTGGAAGATCATCTTCTCCTGGCCAGGCATGGCCCTGGCCACCATCATCGTCACCTTCCCCTCCATGGCCCGGGAGGTGATCCCCCTGCTGGAGGAGGAGGGCTGGGATCAGGAGGAAGCGGCCCGCACCCTGGGGGCCAGCAAGTGGCAGGTGTTCTGGAAGGTCACCCTGCCTTCGGTGCGCTGGGCCGTGGTGTACGGCCTGATCCTCACCACGGCTCGAGCTCTGGGGGAATTCGGCGCCGTGGCGGTGGTGAGCGGCAACATCGCCGGCCAGACACAGACCCTGCCGCTGTTCGTGGAAGACGCCTACAAGCAATACGACACCGAACTGGCCTACGGCGCCGCCCTGATACTCGGGGGCGTGGGCCTGGTGTCGCTGCTGCTCAAGCTGGTGGTGGAGCAGCTGCTAGGTGGGGTGAAGGAGAGCAGGCCGATCAACTGACCAGCGCACAACGTGGTGCACAACATGGACATCTTCCAAGGATTGTGATGGGATTTGTGCCACCTGGAAGGCGTTGTGCAACGGCCCCAGGCCCCATTGCCAGAGTGGCCCTGCCATGGCTGAACCCCCAGCTTCCACCTTGGGCCCCGAGCCGTTGAATCTGCCGGCCGGAGAACACCAGCTCTGCAGCTGCAGCCTCAGCCGTCGCGGCTGGTTCTGCGATGGCGCTCACCTCGGCACGGGTCGGGTGTCCTATGAACTGCGGCTGAAGGAAGCGGCAACGGTGCCGATGTGCCGTTGCGGCCGCTCCCACCGCTATCCCCTCTGTGACGGCAGCCATGCAGCCAGGGCCCGCAGATCGTGGTGGCGGCCGTGGAATTGAGGAGCTCGTTCGTGCTGGCAGCCGATGATCCCACCGCCCTGGCCCGGTTCTATGGCGCACTGCTCGATCTGGAGCCGCAGGCGGGTCTCAGCAGCACCCACTGGCGGGTTCCCTGGCCAGCAGGAGGCTGGCTGGAGGTTTACGGGCCATCCCGCAGTCGGCCCCAGCCGCGGCAGCAGGGTCGCCTCGCCGTCTGCCTGCAGCGCCAGGGGGATGGCAGGGGCACCCTTGCGGTGCTTCAGGCCTGGATCGATTCGGCCCTGGCCCTGGGCGCCACAACAGGGTGTCCGCCGCGGCAGGAACCCTTTGGGGCCGAGGCCTGGATGCTGGACCCGGAGGGGAACCGCCTGTTGCTGCTCGTGGTGCCTGGCCCATGAGCAGCAGAGCGGGAAGGTCAACTACCCCGGTTATGGACCGGCTTGTTTGAGACGCGGGGGGGAGGGATCTGTTCGGTGATCACCTCAAAACCCACCAGGCTGTGTTGCCCGAAGGAGCGCAGGATTGGCACGTCGCCGGCATCCCGTCCCCTTGCAATCAATATGCGGCCGGATCTCGGGAAATTATGGCGCGCGTCAAACACATACCAGCGATCACTGAGGAACGCCTCAAACCAGGCTGAAAAGTCAACCGGAGCATCTCCCACGGGTATGCCCGTGTAACCCAGGTAGCCAGTGCAGTAGCGGGCCGGGATGTTGAGGCAACGGCACAGGGTGATGGCCAGGTGGGCAAAGTCGCGGCAGACGCCAGCGCCGGCTGCGAGGGTCTGACTGGCCGTATTCCCCGGGACTGAAGCCCCATAATCGAATCGGATCCTGGCATGGACCCAGTCGCAGATGGCCTGCACCAGAGGCCATCCCTGGGCCAGCTGGCCGAAGGTATTCCAGGCCAGCGCCATCAGAGCCGGCGTGTCGCAGTAGGTACTGGCATTGAGGAAGGGATAGGTGTCGATCGGCAGAAACTGAACGGGGCAGGTCACCGCGGCTGGGACCCAGGGATCTGCTTCATCGGTGCACTGAACCGAACCCCGATAGCGGAACCTGGTGTTTCCGGCGGCGGCCATGAAGCGGCACCAGCGGCTGCCGCGTTGATCCACAAGCACCTCTACCCAGCGATCAGGCTCGACCAGCACCTCTTCGCCGCCGCGCAGATCTCCGCTCAGATCGGCATGGGGGTGGACGAGCGCAAGCATTGGCGTGGACGCCTCACAACGCAGTTCCAGCACGCAGCCAAGGCTCACAAACACGGAAGGGGCTGCAACCAGCAGGATCGATCCATCTTGGCGGCGGCGCCTGCGCAGCGCCCAACTCATTTCCGGCTTTTATGCGGCTATAGTCATACAAGTGATATCGGCTCCCGGCCATGGCCCAGCCAAGCAGCCAGCGCATCTCCAGCCAAGACCTGGCCCAGCAGTTGGCTGAGCAGAGGGTCAAGGTGATCGATGTGCGCGAACCAATGGAATACGCAGGCGGCCATATTGCCGGCAGCCTCAACGTGCCCCTCGCACGCCTCTCCCCGGCTGACCTGCCCAAGGGCCCCCTGGTGCTGGTGTGTCAGAGCGGCAATCGCAGCGCCCAGGCCCTGGCCAGGCTGATGCAGCAGGGCCATCCCCACCCTATGGCCGAGCTGGAAGGAGGAGTAACGGCCTGGCAGCGGGCCGAGCTGCCGGTGCGCAGGTTCAAGAACGCTCCCATGCCCCTGATGCGCCAGGTGCAGATCGCTGCGGGCTCCCTGGTGCTGCTGGGTCTGATCCTCAGCCAAACCCTGGCACCTGCCTGGATCATGCTCAGCTGGTTCGTGGGGGCAGGGCTCCTCTTTTCCGGAGTCAGCGGCTTCTGCGGCATGGCCAGGCTCCTGGCTGTGATGCCATGGAACCGGGTACAGCTCTGAGCACCAGGAATCTGATCGTGGGCTTTGGGGAGGGCAATTTCCGCAATCCGCTTGCATGGTCAGGAAGGACTTACACCCAGCCCCCTTGAGCTGATCCATGCCCGCCAATTTCGATCTGATCGTGCTCGGGGCCGGCAGCGGCGGCCTGGCTGCCGCAAAACGCGCCGCTTCCCACGGCGCCAGGGTGGCAATCGTGGAGGGCGACCGGGTGGGGGGCACCTGTGTGATCCGCGGCTGCGTGCCCAAGAAGTTACTGGTGTATGGATCTGCGTACAGGCACCTGCTGGCAGACGCTGCCAGTTATGGATGGCGGCTCGGCTCGGTGCAGCTTGATGCCGCCGCCCTGCTGGCCAATGTGCGGGCTGAGGTGGATCGGCTCAACACACTGCACATCGGCCTTCTGGAGAGGGCCGGCGTGGAACTGCTGCGGGGCTGGGGACGCTTCAGCGGACCCACAAGCGTGGTGGTGACGGCGGCAGATGGCAGCCAGCAGGAGCTCCATGCCAAGCACATTCTGATTGCGGTGGGCGGCCGGCCCCATCGCCCTGAGATCCCCGGCGCCGAGCTGGGTTGGCTGAGCGACGATCTGTTTGAGCTGGAACGTCTCCCGGAGCGGGTGGTGGTGGTGGGTGCCGGCTTCATAGCCTGCGAATTTGCCGGCATCCTCAATGGCCTCGGTGTGCAGGTGATCCAGCTGGTGCGCGGCGATCACCTGCTCCGCGGCTTCGACCGTGAGGCCAGCGAAGCGGTGCGCGCCGGCATGGAGGAAGGGGGCATCGAGATCCGCTTCGCCCACTCCCCGGCGGCAATCACCGGCCAGTGCGCCCCGGGCGATCTCAGCGTCACCACCCAGAGCGGCGAATCGATCGCCTGCGGTGGAGTGCTGCTGGCCACCGGCCGCAGGCCTTTTCTGCGCGGGCTCAACCTGGAGGCTGCCGGCGTGGCCGTGGAGGGCTGTCGCATACCTGTAGATGGCGACCAGTGCACCAACGTGGCCAGCGTCTATGCGGTAGGCGATGTCACAGACCGCATCAACCTGACTCCTGTGGCAGTCGATGAGGGCCGCGCCTTCGCCGATTCCCTTTTTGGCCAGAGGCCGCGTCAGGTGAACCACAGCCTGGTGGCCAGTGCGGTATTCGCTCAGCCGGAGCTGGCCGGCGTGGGCCTGACGGAAGAACAGGCAATCGAGCGCTGCGGAGTCGAGGCAATCAGGGTGCATCGGGCCCGGTTCCGCCCGATGAGCCAGGCCCTGCCGGCCAGAGGCCCCAAGGTGCTGCTCAAATTGATCGTGGAGGCGTCCAGCGACAGGGTGCTCGGTTGCCACATGGTGGGGGAGCACGCCGCTGAAATCATCCAGATGGCGGCGATCCCCATCGGCATGGGCGCCACCAAGGCCGACTTCGACCGCACCATGGCCCTCCATCCCACGGTGGCAGAGGAATTCGTGACCATGCCCAATTGAGAACTCCAGCCCATCAGATGACATTCCCCACTGCCACCCCCGAGGCCGCCAGGCTTGCGGACCTGCAGCAGGAATTCGAGCGCGATGCGCGCTGCAATCAGGTGTTCCTGGTGCTCACGGTGGGGGCCACGCTGATTGCAACCCTGGGCCTGCTGGCCAACAGCCCCGGTGTGGTGATCGGCGCCATGGTGGTGGCCCCCTGGATCATGCCCCTCCAGGCGATGGCCTTCGAGATCGCCCAGGGGCGCCTGGCCATGGCTGGTCGGGCCCTGCGCACCCTGCTGCTGGGGGTTGCGATCTGCGTGCTGCTGGCCATGGGAGTGGGTCATCTGGTGGCATTTCCCAGCTTCGGCAGCGAGGTGATGAACCGCACCAGCCCCAACCTGCTGGATCTGGGCATCGCCCTGGTGGCCGGGGCCGTCGCGATGTTTGCCAAATTGAGAAAGGACGCCCTCTCGGCCCTGGCCGGCCTGGCCATCGCCGTGGCCCTGGTGCCGCCGATGTGCGTGGTGGGCATCCTGCTTGCCTCCGCCTACTGGGCCCAGGCCTATGGGGCCCTGCTGCTGTTTGTCACCAACCTGCTCGGCATCCTGGTGGGAGCAATGGCAATCCTGGGGGCCCTTGAGCCGGTTTACCGCAGTCGCCTTCTGCAGAGCCGGCTTGGTCTCACCAGCCTGGTGCTCACCAGCCTGCTGGTGATACCGCTCGGCAGCAGTTTCCTGAGGCTGCTGGGCCAGGCCAACAGGGAAAACAAGGCCCGTCAACTGGAGACCCTGATCGAGCAGAGACTGCGCGGCGGCACCATCACCCTGGGCAGTGATCCGGCCATTGATCTGGTGGATATTTCAATCGACTGGCAACAGAACCCACCCCTGATCCGGGCGCGGGTGCGGGTCACCAATGCGAGCCTGCCCACGGCCCGGCAGGTCGCTGAGGTTCAGGCCTTCATCAACCGGCAGCAGGCCCCCCTGCGCTTCCGCCTGGTGGTGCAGCGCACCGCGGTTGACCTCATCGGGCCCGAGACAGCTCCCAATCCCACCTATCTGGAGGTACTTCCCCCGGTCCTGCCGCCGCTACCTAAGCCGAAAGTTGCCGATGGCTGAACGGAAAAACCTGAACCGGACTTATCTTGAAAATGTCGCTCACAAGCCTGAAGGGGTGGTCCCATGCTCCAGCCAACCCAGACCATGCAGCAGGTGAGCTGGCAGCTCCCCCGGTGGCTGGTGGAGTGCATCGAAGCCCAGGCCGCAGTGGAGGGCACCAAGGCGGAATCACTCGCCGCCAGGATCCTCTCTGCCTGCCTCGAGGAGAATGGACCGTCTGCGGCGGGCCGTTGCTCCCTGCGCACCGGCCTGCGCAGTGAGGGGCCCATGCCCTTGCCGATACAACAGCTCTGAGAGAACCCCGTGGCCCCGTTGGCCCAATCCGCAGCGCCATCGGGATCGGACCCGCTCCCCGAGCAGCAGCGCCAGGCCCTCGTGGCCCTGCTCCGCCAGGAACCACGGGGCGCCGCCAAACAGTCCAGCGCCCAGGTGAAGCAGCTGATTGAGGCGTTGGAGCGCTCCAGCCCCGCAAACCTGTCCGAGCCGGCAACCCTGGCCCAGCTGGAGGGCGTGTGGGAGCTGCGCTGGAGCAGCAGCAGCCAGCCCTATCTGGCCGTGGCTCCCTGGTTGGAGAACCTCCAAATCCTGGCCCCCTCCCAGGGGCGGGGCATGAACCTGCTGCGGCTGGGCGGTCCGCTTGCTGCGCTGGCGAGCATCGTTGTGGAAGCCAGCGTTTCTGTTGACAGTCCAGCTTGCGAGCCTGGCCCTCCGCTGCAGCGGGTGCGGGTACGGTTCCGGCGCGGGGGCTGGCTGGGACCATCCCTCGGCAGCGCCCGTCTCAAGCTGCTGCGCGAGGTGAGCCAACCTTTCCCTGCCTGGCTGGATATCACCGTGCTCGATGGGGAGCTGCGGGTATGTCGCGGCAATGCCGGCACCCTTTTTGCCCTGCTGCGTCGCCCCGACCTCAATCTGCAGGAACTGCTGGGGGAGCGCTTTTCCCAACCTGGCTCTGATGATTGAGCCGGTTCCAGCTGGGATGGAGCCAACCCCTCTCCCTGCAGTAGGGGATCCGATGATCCGCCAGCTGCTGCGTCCGGAGGCCTATGGCCATCCGGTTGCGGCTGGAGGCCCCCGACTGCTGGAAACCCACCTCTCCTGGGTGCTGTTGAGCGGTCCCTATGCCTACAAGCTCAAAAAGCCGGTGGCCTTCGGCTTTGTGGATTTCTCCAGTGCTGAGCGGCGCGAGCAGGCCTGCCGGGAGGAACTGCGGCTCAACCGCCGGCTCTCGCCGGAGCGCTATCTGGATGTGGTGCCTGTCTACGGCCCCCTGGAGGCGGCCAGTTTTGTTCCGCCCGCCCCCGCCCCGGCACCCGCCCCCGTCCCGGCACCGATACTGGCCTGGGCGGTGCGGATGGTCCAGTTCGAGCAGGAGCAGCTGCTGCCGGCCGCCCTGGCGGCTGGCCAGGTGGGGGAAGGGGCGGTGAAGCAGCTGGCCGAGCGCCTCGCCCGCTTCCATCGGGATGCGGCAACAGCGGGCCCGGAGACGCCCTGGGGCCAGCCCGAAGCGGTGCTGCAACCGGTGCGCGACAACCTCATTTCCCTTGCTGACTGTCCTGGAGCCCAGGCCGTGCTGGAGCCCCTGGCTACCTGGGTGGAAGGCCAGGGCAGGGCGCTGACCCCCTGGTTCCAGGAGCGGCGGCGCCAAGGGCGGATCCGCGAGTGCCACGGGGATCTCCACCTCGGCAACATGCTGCTCGGCGCCGGCGGCATCGAGGTGTTCGACGCCCTGGAGTTCAGTGAAACGCTCCGCTGGATCGATCCGATCAGCGAGCTGGCCTTCCTGGTGATGGACCTGGCGGTGCGGGGCAGGGCCGACCTGGGAACCCTGCTGCTCAACAGCTGGCTGGAAGCCAGTGGCGATGGGGCGGGCCTGCGCGGCTGGGCCTGGTACAGCGTCTATCGAGCCCTGGTGCGCGCCAAGGTGAGCTGGCTGCGCCTGAGGCAGAGCGGCCTGGCAGCGGCCGAGAGCAGCCGGCTTCAAGTCGAGCTGAGCCGCTATCTGGGCCTGGCCATGGACTGGATCCAACACCAGAGCCAGCCCCTGGTGCTGATGCATGGTCTTGCCGGCAGTGGCAAGTCAACCCGGGCAATGGCACTCAGCAAGCAGATCGGGGCCGTGGTGTTTCGCTCCGACGTGGAGAGGAAACGGCTGTTCGGGCTCTGGGGGGTCAAACCCAGCCGGCAGCTTGAGGGGGAGCTCTACGGCCCGGCAGCCAGTCACCATCTCTACGAGATCACCCTGCCGGCCCTGGTGGAGGCTGCAAGTGCAGGGGGGCTGGCCGTGATTGTGGATGCCTGTTTCCTCAGGCGCTGCGAGCGCCAGCTCATGGTCGCCCTTGCCGGCCAGCTCGGCATCCCGGTACGGATCGCGGTGTGTGAGGCGCCGCAGCCGCTGCTGCGCCAAAGACTGCTGCAGCGTGCCGCCGCCGGCGGCGATCCCTCCGATGCCACCGTAGAGGTGTTGGAGAGCCAGCTCCGCTGGCTGGAGCCCCTGGGCCCGGATGAAAGGAAGCTGGTGATGGCTGCTCCTGGGCCCTCCCCCTAGGCTCACCCTGATGGGTCAGGCGATACGCGACGTTGATCTGCTGGCCTTTGAGCGGGGCAGCCACCAGGCCCGGGCCGCGGTGGTGGACGGGGTGAGGCGCAGCCTTGAGACTGGCTTTGTGTACACCAGCAGCGATCTCTCGCCCCAGCTGCTGGACACGGCCTATGGCCTGCTCGCTGAATTCTTCAGCCTCGCTCCGCAGAGCAAGCAGGCCTGCGTGGCACCCGGCAGCGGCGGTCAGACCGGCTACACCGGCCTGCTGGTGGAAACGGCCGCCGGCAGCAACCAGGCCGATTGGAAGGAAATGCTGAATTGGAGCATGCCCCTGCCTG
This sequence comes from Synechococcus sp., assembly GCA_035284945.1. GTDB lineage: Bacteria > Cyanobacteriota > Cyanobacteriia > PCC-6307 > Cyanobiaceae > Cyanobium_A. The sequence continues at coordinate 14,726 of JAYKGS010000052.1, read as the reverse complement.
TCAATCACCCCCTGCGGCGCCGCTACCCCCTGCTCTACCCCGAGCAGGTCCTGCCTGAGCAGTTGGTGCCTGGGATCAGCGCCGTTCTGGAAACCTTCCACTGCGCCGTAGCCGATCTGCAACGGCGCTTCCTGCGGATCATCGCTCTCGGGCTGGGCTGCGCCGAAACATTCTTTGATGAGATGACCAGCGATGCCCCCACCCTCACCCGGGCGATCCGCTACCCACCCATGGCCGAGGCCCCGGATGGAGGACCCATCTGGGCTGAAGCCCACGGCGACATCAACCTGATCACTGCCCTGCCAAGGGCCAGTGGGCCGGGTCTGCAGGTGCAGGTGGGGGGGAAATGGATCGATGCCATACCGCCAGACGGGCGAGTGATAATCAATACGGGTCTGATGCTGGAGCGCCTCAGCAATGGCCTGATCCCGGCGGGCTGGCACCGCGTGGTTGCTCCGGCGGACAGCCAGCAGGAACGCCTGAGCGTGGTGCAGTTCTGCCATGCGAGGCCATGGACCAGCCTGGCGCCCCTGGCGAGCTGCTGCACTCCAGCCAACCCCCAGCGCTACTGCGCCATCAGCGCCGCCGCCGCCCTTGAAGACATGCTCTACAGGATCAAGCTGCTGGGCTGAGGCCCCGACAGTTCACCGGGACCACTGGGTGTGGCTTGCCAGGGCAGAAAGCAGAGAATTGGAGTGGGCACCTCCAGCCAGCGCCTGGGGCGAGTTTGTGGTGACGAGCAGGCAGGAGTAGGAGGACCTGGGGAGAGGGGGTAGGCGGCCCCGCAGCAGGGTGCGCAGGAAGTCCAGGTGGGGAGGGCCACTGATACCGCTGAGCCCGGCAGCATTGAAGGCGAAGGCGCCGCTGCGCGTCAGGCAGGTTTGATAGGCGGTTTGGCCCTGAATCAGTCCCCTGGCAATCCGTTGCCCGGATTGGGCTGATGGCTGCACCTCCTGCTGCCGACCAGCCTGCAGCTGAGCCTGCTGGAGACGGAGCTGGGGGATGGTTGCGGTGATCAGTGCTGGATCCAGGGCTGCCTCCTGCCAGGAGGCCAGTGGGGTGAGAAGCAACCAATCCCTTCCATGGGCGAAGCGTTTGCTCGGGCCGATGGCAACATTGCGTTGCAGCAGGCTGGTGGGCTGTGCGGCGGGACCAAGCGAAGCGGTTGCGGCCTGCCACGGCCATGGCAGCCGCGCCGAAACTGGCGGCTGGGGAAAGGGCGGTGACTGGGGGAAAACCACCAGGTGGAGGCTGGCCAGGCCGGCACCTACAACTAGGGCTGCCAACCAGAACCGCTGCTGGGCGCGCTCAAGCTGGGCAGGGTTGCTATTGCTCATGCCGTTAATTCCTGATCGAGCAACCTGTAAAAAATCCAGCCAGCAATGCTGGCGGCAATCAGGGAGAAGATGAGGCCCCCGTGGCCATGGAAGAAATCAAAAGCTGCCATGCCGCTTCGATCTTCCCAGGTAGTGAAATAGGCCAGAAGGGCAATGCGAATCGTGTTGACTGCATAGGCTGAAACGATTGCACCGCCAATCGACGCCAGGATGCGCCAACGCTGCTTCAGCGGGAAAATCAGCTGAAAGATAATTACCATACTAAGTGAAAAAATCAGCTGTTCATTACCATTACAGGGTGTTTGAACAATCACCCCAGCAGAGCCAATCGAAATCTCCTTACCACTGAGGCCGCTCTGGAAGCCGAGCCCGTAGAGGAAGGCCCAGGTGAGCAGGGCAGTCAGCCGGTTCTGAATGGGCGATGACAACACTTCAAAGGCCCCACTGATGGGAAGCAGCAGGGAAATGAACAGGGGGGCCGCAAAGAGTTGCCACTGATTCAGTGGCCTGCTGAGCAAGGCCAGTCCACAGATAGATGCGGGCAAGGGCAGATACTTCATGTAACCAGCCTGCCAGCTGATCAGCACTGGCGAGAGAGTAAAAAGAAGAACGAGCAGGATTGCTCCAGCAAGTAGGCTGAAACGGCTTGGTTTTGGCCAGAGATTCACCATTTGATCCTCCAATGAGATGGCAATTCCCAGCCAAAGCAGCAACTGAAAGATCTGCAGACCCAGCCCTTGGTCGCTGAGCCAAAGTATACAGATATTCCAGAAAAATATTAACGCAGCCAGCAGAAAAAAGAGGGCCTTGCGATTGTATAGCTTAGGTACCCAACGCCGCAATTTAGGCATGGCAGATGGCGCGAGGGCTCAATAAAAACTAAAGCTTGTGCAGACCATAAAAGCCCCAGGCGTAGGCAATGGCCATCAAGCAGATTCGCAGGGCAGTGCGTCCTAGGTTCCACGCGGCACCGGAAGTCTGCCGGTTGAGGGCAATCCTCAACTGCTCACTGCGGGCCCCAACTGAGGCAATCAGCTCCTTTCTCCTCCCTGGTGCATCTAGTTCAGCTTTGGAGAAAGCAGGCGGCAAGCTGGCTTGAAATTTACTCCACTCGGAATCAATCAACGCATCACTGGCATTCTTTATTCTGGATTCCACTGCCTTGATTTGCTCCTGGGCCTGGCTGCTGGCAGCCGCCCCCTTTGCCGTAATTAGTTCCATTCCCTTGGTGAAGAGAATGGCCTGCCAGCCAGCCAGCAGCAGCAGGCTGATGGTGCCGGCCAGGGCCAGACGCCTGCTCCCTAGCTCTGATTTCTTGAGATCAACCAGCCTGGGGGCCCTAGGTCTGGAAGGATCCGGATGCCGGGAGGGATCCTGTCTGTGGGATCGAAGCTGCAGATAGGCTGAGATACGCAACAGACCAACACCCACAAGTGCCAGACTGGCCGAGCTGACAATGGCGTTGGAGATGCCAAGGCCCCATTCGGGCGAGCCTAGATTGAGAGGCAGAAAGTTAAAGGCAATAGTAAGTAGAAAAACCCCGATCAATACCCGCCCTGTGCGCCGCACCAGTTTGATCAAACTCAAGGGCAGCTCGGCTGGCACAAGCGTTCAACCTGGATGAAACAAGAGTATGGCAAAGATGCTCAGGACGTTTACACCTGCTGAAAACCAGAAATAGCTGTTGGACCTCCCGGCGACATGTGGGCCTCACAATGCATCGCCCATGCCCATGGCTTGGGCACCGAAGTATCGGGTCATGTCCGCCTGGAGGTGCCAGGCGGAGAGCAGGGTCTTGGCGATGCGGCGGAGCTCTGCCACGTCATCGCATGCATCGATAGCCCTTGATTGGGATTCCAGACTGAACTGTCGGGTCAATGTGAGATCTCCCATGGAACCTCCATAAAGCAATAAAACTTTACACAGCCAGACGGGGGTCTGGCGGGCGGGTTGCCGAACCGGAGAGCCAGACTGAAAAGTCAAGCCACTCCCTAGCCAATGACACCTAGCCGTGAGCAGATCCTTGCCTCCTCCTCCGGATGGGTCGCGGCTGCGCTGAACCTGGTGCCCGGCCTGGGCAGTGGTTACATCTACCAACGGCGCTGGAGGGCCTACTGGATCACCTCCGCCATCGCCACCGCCTGGTTTGTGGCCGGTGCGGTTTTGAGCCAGCAAGCTCAACCAGCTGCCATGGCCAGCAACCGACTTGTGGGCCTGGCCGGTCTGCTGGCACTGGCAGCGATCACTGCCACCGAGGCAGCTCTGGCGGTGAGGAGAGTGCGCAAGCCAGGCTGAGTCGATGCGGATTGGTCGGCTCGGCCTGATCACCGAGTCCATTTGTTGAGATCCGGATACTTCCTCTGAGCTGCGTCTGCTGTCGCTGACAGTTGCTGCAGATCAGCCGAGATCTGGGGATAGTGCTGTCATGGAAAAAATCAAATCAGGTGATTCACCCATGCTGAACAGACCTCCAACCAGCTATAGCAAGGGCAGCACTGATAGTGGCTTAGTGCTGGGAGAGCAGCAGATCCAGCCGGTGGATAGGCACTACAGGCAGCTTGAGCAAAAGTATCACCACTCTTCCCAATACGCTGCCATGGTGAAGAGATACGACGTTTTAAGGCAGTCAATAGAGGCGTGTCGCTACCCCGAGCTGGTGGGCTCCAAACCCGCTTCCTGCTCCGGTGCCCCTGGGGACAGCTCGGTCAACTGGGCATGCCAGCTATAGGTCTGCCGACCCTGGGAAGCAGCCAGAAAATTACATAATTAGGGGCCTTGCGAGTAGTTATTGGGCTTCCGAACAAATCAGTCGGCGTGCGTCCTGGAAGTCACACGATGCATCCGCTAACGATTGGTCCTGGGAGGGAGGTCACTCGGACGGCTGAAGATGTAGGCAGTCATGCCTGTGAGCAGCACCACAAGGGCAACCACTGCCACGATTGCAGGGGTGTAATCGGTTTCCATGAATCAACCGACGCCGTTCACAAAGCCGAAGCAGCGGTAAGAGTCAGCCATGGCTAAGGAGAAACTGCCCAAATCGTAACAGATCATGAAGATTCCTTGCGCCGACAGCCGGGTGTTCCGGCCCGCCGCCGAGCGCTTCCACAGCCAGCTTGACTGGCTGGACAGCTGGCATACCTTCTCCTTTTCAGGTCACTACGACCCTGCCTGGCTGGGGTTTGGCCCACTGCGGGTCATCAACGACGACACGATTGCAGCCGGGCGCGGTTTCGGGATGCATGCCCACAGCGACATGGAAATCATCACCGTGATGATCGAGGGTCAGATCAACCACCGCGACTCCATGGGCCACGTCGAGGTGCTGCGGGCCGGCGAGGTTCAGTGCATGAGCGCCGGCAGCGGAGTGATGCACAGCGAATTGAACGGAGGCGAGGTTGCCTGCCGACTGCTGCAGATCTGGATCGAGCCCAGCAGCTCTGGCATCGCCCCGACCTATGAGCAGAAGCCATTTCGCATCGGCAGAAGCTGGACGCCCCTGCTCGATCCAGACAGGGGAAACGGCGCCATGGCGGTCAACCGCCCCGTGCGGCTCAAGCGGGCCAAGCCCGCGGCTGGAGACAAGCTGGAGCTTGTGATCGATGCCGGCAGCCAGGGCTGGCTTCAACTGATCAACGGCTCCGGTGAGGCTGATGGCCAGACGCTGAAACGAGGGGATGGCCTCGGCTTTACCGCCGGGGCAGCGGAAAGCTTCCGCGCAGGCAACTGGGGAGCGGACCTGCTGTTCTTCGAGCTGCGCTGAGGCCTATGGGAAACTTGTGTGCTTTGGCTGCTTTGAGTGAAACCCCGTTCCGTCTGCCAGGGTTCCGGGGGGTTTATTCCCTGGCCCCGCTGCTGCCCCTGGCTGCTGAGCCTGGCCGGGGTGGCCCTTGGCTGCGTATTTGGCTTCAGCCCATGGCTGTTCCTGCTGATCGGTGCCATCTGTCTGCTGAGCGGGATGGTCGGCAAAGCCTGAGCGGAGTACGGGAGAGCCATTGGCAGGATCCACTTGCCTTGCTGCAACTCCACAGCGACATTTCGGCACAGATGTTGTTGCGAGCCAATCGGCCATGCCCCACCACGCCGATCGGGCCAGCAAGGTCTGCCCCGTCTGCGGGCGGCCGTTTCAGTGGCGCAAAAAGTGGCAGGACGTCTGGGAGGAGGTGCGCTACTGCTCGGAGCGCTGCCGCCGCCGCCGCAACAAGGGAAAGTCACCGGTGCCTCCCTGAAATGAAGAAACCTGTGACACCTCAGCCATCCACCAGTCCCCAAAAGCGCCAATCGGTTCCAAACAGATCCACCAGGCGCTGCAGATAGGCGACATGGTCCGGATGGTCCTGCCAGTCTTCGATGCGGGAAGCCCATTGGTCGCAGCTGCGCAGGTGCTCCGCGGCGTGGCGATAGCGCCTGGTGTTGCCAGTCCTGAGGGCTGAGAAGACCATCGGCCGCAGCAGCAGGGTTGCCGCCAGGGGGAATCTGGTGCTGAGGCGATCGGCTGCAGCCGTGTGGAGTCCTAAGGCATCCCCATCCCATTTATGCCCGTGGCTGAGCACATGGCCAGCGGCCCTGGCCAGAGAAGGCCACTCCACCAGAAATTGGAGGCCCAGCAGGCTATCGGGATGGCCTTCTGCCTGCTGCAGGGCTCGCTCTTCCGCCTCTGCGTCTTCGAAGGCATCGAGACGCTTCAGGTATGCGCGCAGGTGGGGAATGGAAAGACTTCTGCTGAACCACTGCCAGCGCAGCTGCTGGGCTTCGCCGCCGCGACTGAGGGCGTCGAGCACGGCAATGCGGCTGTCAAGCCAATCGATCTGGGGCCAGCCGTGCCTGTCTTCCGTAGCTCCATCGAGGATCTCCAGGGCCTGCTCGGCCCGCCCAGAGGCCAGCAGGTGCCCTGCCACGCTGGCGGCAGTTTCGCGCCAGCGCAGGTCTTCCGCACTGAACTGGCCCAGAAAACCATCCACATCCCCCCGGGCAACAGCGATCTGGAGCAGATAAGTGCTCCCATCAGAGGCGCCATGCTGGCGGAGGTAACTGCCAAGCAACTTCAGGCCCCAATCCCCCAGGGCATCCTTCAGGACTGGCACCAGCCCGTCAAATTGCCCATGGGTGTTCTCCGCCAGCAATTCGGCAGCCTGCTCGGCCAGGTTTTCAGGCCCCAGCTGGGCAGCCTGGGCAATCGGGCCCCAGCACTCGGCGGCTCGCCCAAAAAGGGCCCGCAAGTCACCGCCGCTGTCAGCACAGCGGGCCAGCACCCCCTCCGACAGCTCGAGCAGGCGCAGCAGCAGCTCACAGGCCTGGCCGGGATCGGCCCCTGCTATCGGGCCGGAGATGGCCCGCAACTGAACCTCCAGATCGCTGATCAGCGCCTTGCGCTTGGCCGCATCCAGATAGGTTCTGGAGCGGTCGATCGCCGCCAACCGTTTACGCACTTCCTGGGCGGCGCTGCCCGCGCCTTCCGCCGCTGCCAGGGCGAGACGCAGTCTTCGCTGGATCAGGGCGTTACCGCCGCTCACTTCGAGCAGCAGCTCGGCCAGAGCCTCTGAACCAAGGGCTGCGAGGTTCCGCGCATTGAGGGTGCGCTTACTCACCATCAGCCTGCTCTTGGAAATGGGGCTGGATCAAGGCTCACCATCCTGGGTGCGAACCGCAACCCCTCCTGCGCCACCCAGCCAGAATTGGCAGGGCTGGCCCCAGCCGATCCAGGCCCCCGGCATTTCTTGTCCCATTGTCAGTGATCCACGCTGCTTGATCCTTAACCAAAACATCCAGTGCCCACTTCAGAGTGGCGAATGGTTGGACAGATTCCGGCACCATGGCCAGACGCAGCGTTCAGACCTACATCGAAGAGATTCCGAGTTGGGAATGCGGCGCCCGTCTGGCCGGCCCCCCTCTCTCCGGAATGCAGTGGCTGGTGTGGTCGCTGGCCACTGCGGGGAAGTTCTTTGAGGGGTTGATCGTGTTCATGGGCGGGATCGCCCTGCCCCTGGTCGCCGAACAATTCGCCATGACCACGGCCGAGAAGGGCCTGGTCATAGCCGCCACCCTGGCGGGCATCCTGCTCGGCGCCCTTGCCCTCGGTGGCCTGGCCGATCGCTTTGGCCGCAAGCCCGTGTTCATCGGCGAGATGGCGCTGCTGGCGGTGGCGCTGCTGCTGGCGGCCCTCAGCCCCTCCACCCCCGTTCTGGTGGGATCCCTGTTTGCAGTGGGCCTTGCCCTTGGTGCCGACTACCCCACAGCCCATCTGGTGATCTCCGAGAGCATCCCCGCCGCCGTGCGCGGGCGCCTGGTGCTGGGGGCCTTCAGCTTTCAGGCCCTCGGCGCGGTTACCGGCACCGCAATTGCCGCTGTCGTGCTGGCCAGCAAGCCGGAGCTGGATACCTGGCGCATCTTCTACCTGATTCCAGTGGTACCGGTACTTCTGGTGTTGTGGGGGCGCCTGTTTCTGCCCGAAAGCAGCCATTGGCTGGTGAGCAAGGGCAGCGTGCGGGAAGCTGAGCAACAGCTGGGCAAGCTGCTGGGGCGCACCGACATCGAGCTGGTGCAGCTGGAGATCGCTGAAGAGGGCCATTTCGAGCGCAGTTCAGACTGGGGCCAGCTGTTTGAAGGCAGGCTGCAGCGCGCCACGATCCTGGCGTCGGTGCCCTGGTTTCTGCAGGACCTCTCCACCTACGGCATCGGCATCTTCACACCGGTGATCATCGCCGCCGCCTTCGGCGCCGAAGCCAATGAACACACCGTGGCCGCGGTGATCCACAACGACCTGCTCGGCGCCCGCGGCACCGCCCTTGTGGATGTGGGTTTCCTGGTGGGCATCGCCTGCGCCATCGCCCTGGCCGATCGCTGGGGGCGAATCCCGCTACAGATCCTGGGCTTCGTGGGCTGCGCCGCGGGGCTCGTGATCGCCGCCTTCGGCAATGCAGGCGGGCACACCAACCTGGTGGTGATCGTGATCGGCTTCGTGCTGTTCCAGTTCATGACCAATCTGGGTCCCAACTCCCAGACCTATCTGCTGGCAGGCGAAGTGTTTCCCACCCGGGTGAGGGGTCTGGGGGCGGGGCTGGCCGCCGCCACCGGCAAGGTGGGAGCCGTACTGACCGCCTTCTTCTTTCCCACCCTGCTGGCCAATCTCGGCACCGAGCGGCTGTTGCCGCTCCTTGCCATCACCTCTTTGGTGGGTGCGGTGATCACCTGGAGCTATCGCATTGAAACCACCGGGGTCGACATGGAGTCGATCTGAGGATCCCTGCTAACCGCCGCCCATGGAAATCCCGCCCTCCGTTGTGCTGCCCTGCCCCCTCAGCGCCGGCTGGGAGGTGGTCGAACAGCGGGTACTTCCTCCCAGCCACGGTGGTGGCTTCTCAGCCGGGGCCTACCTCAGCTCCAGCGATGAGCTGTGGCTGTTGAGCGACTCTCCGCGCGGCAGCATCGCCCGCTGGCGCGGCCTGAAGGCAGGCGGGCTCAAGGGCCTGGAGCCCCTGCCGCCCCTGCCCCTATCCCTGCCCGAACCGATGGACGGCGAAGGGCTGGTGCTCGATGGGCCCAACCTCTGGGTGGCCAGTGAGGGGCGCCGTCAGCCTTCACAGCCTTCACAGCCATCGCAGCAGGCGGCACTGCTGCGCTACGAACTCGCAAGCGGCGCCCTGCTGCAGAGTCTGAACCTGCCCCCGGCCTGGGATCTCAAGGGCGAAAGCGGCCTGCGCAGCAATGGCGGGCCCGAGTCGCTGACGCGAGTTCGGGGCACGGGCGAGCTGCTGATGGCCGCCGAAGAACCCCTGCAGCAGGACCCCCCCGATCGGGTGCGGCTGCTGCGCTGGAAGCTCGGCGCTGCCGGCGGGCTCGTGCCCGACCCCCTGCCTCCCCTGGCCCTCCCTCCAGGGGGCTGGGGGCTCACCGATCTGCTCGCTACAGATGGGGGCCTGCTGGGACTCTGGCGCCTCTTCAAGCAGCCCGATCAGTGGCAGGCCCGACTCGTGCTCTACCCGCCCGGGGCCGCCAGCACCAGCGCCAGCACCGACCCCGCCGGCCACCCCTTGACTCCGAAGGCCAGCTGGAATCTGCTGCAGCTGGGACTCCCCGCCGACAACTGGGAGGTACTGCTGGCAGCCCCGCCCCTGGCCGATGGCCGCGCCAGTCTGGTGCTGGCCAGCGACGACAATTTCAATCCTCTGCAGCGCTCCCACCTGGCCCGCCTGGTGCCGCGCAGGCTGCAGGGATGCCCTCCCTTGAACCAGCGATGAGCGAGCCCACAATCAGACGCCGCCAACTGCTGCAGCTGCTGGGCATCGGCGCCGGCAGCTGCAGCGCCGCCCTGGCGCTGCCCCAGCTCGCGGGCATTGCTGGGGAAGCGTCGGTGAGCGCGGCCATGCCTTTCAAGCCGCTGCGATCGCCATTGCCCCTGCCCAGCGATGGGCTCAGCGCCGCCGAACAACGCCGGGTCTATCGCCAGGTTGACGTCGAGGACAGGGTGCTGGTTCCCGAGGGCTACCGGGCCGATCTGATCGCCGTCTGGGGGGATCGGCTGGCGGCCGGCCGACTTGGCTTCAATAACGACTACCTGGCCCTGCTGCCGCTCGCCGCCGATGGGGGCAGCGAGAGGGCCTTGCTCAGCATCAACTTCGAATACATCAGCCCGGTCCCCTGGGCAGCGGGATACCAGGAAGCAGTGGGCACGCCTCTGCCGCTGCAGACCCTGCAGCAGGCCCTCGCCAGCGCCGGCGGCGGCATCGATGCCAGCAACCTTGCAGCCGATGATCCCCTGCGCAAGCTGATCGAGAGCGTGGCCCGGGCCGCCATGGCAGATCTGGGCATCGGCGTGGTTGAGCTCGAGCGGGGCAGCGACGGATGGCGCCGCCTTGGCGGCAGCCGCTACGAGCGGCGCATCGAGGGGCTCAGCGGGCTCGGCAAGGGCGAGCAGGCCCTTGGTTGCAGCGGCCCTGCCGCAGCGGTGTTTCGTCACAGCCAGCCCCTCGGCTACAGCGATGGGCTAGGCGAGCGGATTATCGGCACCTTCGCCAATTGCGGCGGCGGCACCACCCCATGGGGCACCGTTCTGAGCGCCGAGGAAAACTTCCAATCCCAGGTGCCCGAAGCCGTCTATGCCGATGGCTCAGCAACCGCTCCGGCTGCGCGACCATTCCGCTGGGATGGCTCCCGACTCGATGGGCTGGGCAACCCCTTCGGCCTGGCCGGAAACAAATACGGCTGGATGGTGGAATTCGACCCCCGTGAGCCCACCAGGGCCGCTGTCAAGCACAGCCTGCTGGGCCGATTTCGCCACGAAGCGGTTGCCGTTGTGGCGCGGCCAGGAGAGCCGCTGGTGGTGTACTCAGGCTGCGATCGCCACGGGGGCCACCTTTACCGATTCGTGAGTGCTGGTGTGGTGCGGGACCCGGGCGACCCTGCCAATTCAAAACTCTTTGAAACCGGGAGGCTGGAGGCTGCCCGGCTTGAAAGCGATGGCAGCGGCCAGTGGATACCCCTGGAGGCCTCCACCCCGGTACGACCCCAACCACCCAGCCATTACGAGCGCTTCGATTGGCAGCAACCGACCGTGCTGCCCCACAGCGACCGCCAGCGAAGCGGCGGCGAGGCAGTTGGCAGCGATTCCGAACTGAAGGCCTACTGCAGGCGCTACCGAAAGCTGGGCGATCTGTACCCCTGCCGCGGCCAGGACGCCGCTGCCCAACTGCGCCAGCAGGGAGCAATCCTGATCGATGCCCACCTGGCTGCCAATGCGGCAGGCGCCAGCGCCTGCCCCCGCCCCGAAGACACCGATATCGACCCGACCTATGGGGATCTGCTGATCGCCTTCACTGCTGCGGGTCGGGATCAAAGTGGCAGCAGCGATCCAGCGATCTTCAGGGGGCCCAAGGGCCAGAACCTCTGGCCCCATGGCTGGGTGATGCGGCTCAGCGATGGAGATGGCGGCCGGGGGGCCCGTTTCCGCTGGCGCATGGTGGCCCTGGGGGGGGTTCCCTGGGAGGGGGGGCTGGGCTTCAGCAACCCAGACAACCTGGCCTTTGACCCGGCCGGCAACCTGTGGCTGGTGACCGATCGTCCCGGCAGCGCCAGCCTCGATGTGTTCGGCAACAACAGCTGCTGGTTGCTGCCCCGGGCCGGGTCGGGGGCCGGCCAGGCCCTCTGTTTCGCAATCGGGCCCGTGGAATGTGAGCTCTGCGGCCCCTGCTTCGATGCAGGGGCCCGCACACTTTTTCTGGCGGTGCAGCACCCAGGGGAAGGCCAGGGGGTGCGACAGGGGAAGGCTCTGGAAGCCCAGGCCCACAGCCTGGTGGACCGCGGCGGTCAGCGATTCGAGCAGCTGCGCTGGGTGCCGATCGGCTCGAACTGGCCCTCAGGCGTGCCGGCCAGGCCGCCCAGGCCAGGGATTGTCGCGATCCGACGTCTCGACGGCCAACCCCTGCTCGGCTGAATCCCGCCGGCCGGTCATTGGCATGGTTCTGGATTCAAGGGAATCAACAACCCCACCGCGGCAGCGGAATGGGGCCAGACCACCACGGCCAGAGCCATCCCCCATATCCACCCATCAGACCCCAGCTCCAGCTGGCGTTCCAGCACAACAGCGCGGAGCCATAAAAGCAGGCATAGATACTGATCCAGATCAATGGAATCAAACCCTCAAAAGTGAGCCAGCCTGGTCGCCTTAAACGCAGAAACCAATCGAACTGCTGGCGGCTGGGCTGAATGAGCAGACCCACACCGGCCATCACCATCAAGATCAGAAGCGCCGAGACCATCTAATACTGAGGCATGCAAAGACGACGGGACAAAACATTATCAACTACGGCTCTGTTATGGAGGATAAAAAGAGATTCAACCGGTGTGCAATAGAGAATAAATAGAAATTCGATAGATGGGTAACAGGGGTGGCTGATTCAAAATTCCTCGAGGCTGCCCTGTGCGTTTCCCTCCACCTTGCCGAATAGATGGCCCCAGATATCGCCCTTTACATCCCCCCAGACGCTGCCCTCAATGTTGCCATTGACATTCCCTAAAACGTGACGGCCCACATTGGCGCCAACATCACGGCCCACATATCCCTCCACACTCCCCTCCACATCTCCATAGATATCACCCTTGACAGAGCCTTGGATATCTCCCTTGACATCACCCCATTTGTTCGCGTTGACCTGGAGAATCCGCAACCTTCCATCCACCAGCCCAAAGGTGACAAGTTGATTAATCTCTTCAAGCTCAGACATGGGCCTTGTTGATGAAATTATTAGCCCAGCATAACCGTCACCCGACCCCCCTCTGTGCGACGCCTGCAAGAAGCAAGGCCAGCCAGGGCAAATATCTGATGCTTTGCGTGGGTTGGAGATGGGATGGAAATGGGATGGAGATGGGCCGGCAGAGTGGCCGGGGCGCAACAAAAAATTACCATTTGACCAGCCAATATGTGCTCCACATTACACTCTTGCAGTCCAATGGCTAGATAAAATCAATAGTGTAATAGCTGGGCATGCCGATGCCGATTTCAACCGGCCAGGCCACCGGTCAGAGGGTGGAGCGGCGCTACCGCCTGATTGATGGCGGTTGCGAACCCCATCGGGAACTCGATGCGCACTACAACAGCCTTGAAGAGGCCATAGCAGATGCCATCGCCTGGGTAGAGCCAATTGCTGAAAACGATCACCAGGGCCAGCTGATCGGCGTGGAGGTGTCAACCACCAGAGGAGAATGGCGCACATGTCGAATCCCCGAGCCCCTGCTCTGCCCTCTTCCGCGTCGGCAAGAAGTCTCCCCAATGGGGCCGGCATCAGCGTGAAGACAGGCCCTAAAGATCTGCGTGGATTGCAGGGGGATTTCGTTTGGGGTGGACTCCCTAGGAGTCAGCAGAACCGCCCTCAGCGCGCTCGGCTTCTCTGCGCAGCCGCCCCAGGCGCTGCAGCAGGGACTCATTGCTCATTCGGTTATTGAGGCGCTCGGCCAGCAGGGGAAAGGCGAGGGGACCTGGCCGGGGGATGCGCTCCAGTAGCAGGGTGCACCTCTGCAGACGATGCAGTGCAACGATGATACGGGGCAGGTCCAGCTGCACGGTGAGAACTTCAGATCGAGACTGAGCCAGGAGAAGGTTGGAGGGCTCGTGGCGACTGAACACTTCATGGAGGAGGGCCGCACTGATCTGCAGTTGACCGCCGGATTTTTTCTGACCGGGATAGCCATTAAGTATCAATCCACTGATCTGAGCAATGGCTCGGAAACGCCTTCGGCAGAGTTCTGAGAGGTTGATCGCCTGCTCCAGGTCGTTTGTGATATCGGTGTCATCGAGCAGTTCCTCAGCGTGGACTTCCAGTAACTGCTCAAATGGATAGTGCTTCGGGGCGAGCAGTTCAAAGCCGTAGTCATTCACCGAAACGGTGATCGTGCTGGCCTGCCTGCGGGCCAGCCGCCATGCCCAGAGAAAACCAAGCCCCTCATGCACGAAGCGGCCCTCGAAGGGATAGGCGTAGAGGTGGCTGCCCTCACGGCTGCGGCACACCTCCACCAGGAGTTCATCGGCCCGGGGAATCGCTGAGAGATCGACCTGCCGCTGCAGCAGCGGCGCCAGGGCCCGCAGTTCCGGGGTATCGAGCGTGGATTCTCCGGCAAGTGCACAAGCGCAGCGGTCGACCTCGGAGCGCAGATGGTGGCTGAGCAGGTCGGAGAGGGCCATCTGACCGCCAGCCCAGGCAGGCACGGTGTTGGTTTTCCTCGTGCTGGCCTTCACCGTGGCCGTGAGCTCCCGCAGCCGCACGAATTCCAGCTGCCGGCCAGCGAAGAAGAACCCATCCCCAGGCTTGAGCCGACCGATGAAGGCCTCCTCCACATGGCCAAGCACGGCGCCGCGCACGAATCGCACGGTCACCGCCCGGTCGGAAGTGATGGTGCCGATGTTGAGGCGGTGCAGGCGGGCGATTGCCTTGTCGAGCACGCGATAACCACCGTCGCCGCGCACCAGCTTGCGGTAGCGGGGATAGGCCCCCAGGCACTCGCCGCCGTGCTCCAGAAACTTCAGGCACCATTGCCACTGGCTGTCAGTGAGCTCGCGGAAGCTCCAGGCGCTGCGCACCGCTGCCAGCGCGCCCTGGGGCTCAAAACCCGGCCCGCAGGCGAGGCTTGTCAGGTGCTGCAGCAGCACATCGAGGGCCAGTTGGGGCGGCCGGCGCGTTTCCACCAGGCCTTCCTCCAGCCCTCGCCGCATGGCGCTCACCTCCAGCAGCTCCAGTGCATTGGTGGGCATGAACAGCACCTGGGAGGTGCCGCCTGGGCTGTGGGCGCTGCGGCCGGCCCGCTGCAGCAGCCGCGCCAGGTTCTTGGCCGAGCCGATCTGCACCACCCGCTCCACCGGCTGGAAATCCACCCCCAGATCCAGGGAGCTGGTGCACACCACCC
>JAYKGS010000051.1:0-17041 GCA_035284945.1 Synechococcus sp. | reverse complement strand
CGCGCCCTGGTCAAGCGGCACCACCCCGATGCCGGCGGCGATGACCGCACCATCCTGGAGCTCAATGCGGCCTGGGAGCTGCTGCGCAACGGCGAACCTCGCCGCACCCCTGCCGGCCCCGACGCCCCCGCCCGCCAGGCGGCCCCCTCAGCTGGGGCGGTGCCCGCCTATGGCGGCCGCGGCCCGGCGGCAGAGGCGGCAGTTCAGCAGTGGCTGCAGCAGGTTCATGCCCCGATCGATCGCCAGCTGGCCCAGGTGATCAACCCCTTTCCCGCCCAGCTGAAGGACCTCTCGGCCGATCCCTACGACGACGCCCTGATGGCCAGCTTCTGCGCCTTTCTGGAGCAGGCCACCGCCCGCATGGCCAAGGTGGAGCTGCTCTACCGCTCCCGCCCCTGCCCGCTCCCGGTGCAGGCCGTCGGCCTGGATCTCTACCACTGCCTCAGCCTGGTGCAGGATGCACTCGCCGAGCTGGAGCGGTACACCATGGGCTACGTGGATTCCTACCTCCATGACGGCCGTGAATTGCTCCGCCAGGCCCGCTTGCGGCGTCAGGCCCTGGCAGCCAGCCGCCTGGAATTAGGTGTCTGAGGCCGGCTGGTTTACTGCCGCAGCTGGGCTACTCACTTCAACTACTGCAGGGGCAAACAGGGCCGAGAGGTAGCCGCAGAGCACCATCAGAAATATGGTGAAGTAGAAGGCCGCCAGCAGTACGGTGTGGGTGGTGAGCGGAAATAGCATCACAAATAACGTTGCCCCATAGGGCGCCGCCAGGGCTTGGCGTTCAGCGGATGCCACTAGGAACCAACGCCAGCCCAGGCCGATGGCCACAATTAATCCAGCCAGGCCGATCAGCCCTGTTTCGGCTGTGATTTCAAGGTAGGTGTTGTGGGCGTGGACTGGCCCTGATCTATGCCCATGGGGGGTGAGCTGGGCGTAAAGCGGATAGGCGGGGCGCCAGGCATTGAGGCCTACGCCCGTAATCGGGCGGTCATGAATCATCTTCAGGCCAGCATCAATCAGGAAGGCACGATCGGAGGTGAAGAGGTTCAATGCGTCGAATAGTTTTCTGCTGGCCTTGCTGTCTTCAGGATTCTCGTTAAGCCGCTGCAAGGATCCGATGATTTCGGAGCCGGAAGTGCTCATCCAGCCCATCCTCTGCTGCAGGGTTGGTGCAAATTGATAGGTGATAATCACCGCTGCAATGAAGGCGGTAACTCCAACCAGCCTTATGCGTCTGCTCCAAAGCGTCGAGAGGGTTGCCAATCCCAGCGCCAGCAGGAGCAGATTGTTGCGTTGTCCCGTAAGGATCACCGTCACAACCAGCCCAGCCAAAAGCGCTAGCGCCCAGCGGTCACGTTTTTTCAGAGGCTCCCACAGCACCAACGGGGTGAGCATCGCCACGATGATGCCAAAAATCCCATTGGTCTCGAAGGGGCCATTGATCATCCCCCCGGCTTTCGGCACATATCCGAATATGTCGGCGCCTGTGAATGCCTGCAGCAGCCCATCCCCTATCCAGGCGGCGATCACTATCACCAGCCCCTGCTGCAGCCACTGATGATCCTCGCGGCTGCGCAGCCCATAGAGCGCGCAGATCCCGGCCAGGCCCACCAGGGCAACCGACGCGATCTCTGACCAGCTCTTGGCGGGTGCCAGCGAGGTGGGGATCGAAAGCAGGCCTGGAATCACCAGGCAGAGCAGGAGCACACCCAGTCGCTTCGCCGGGGCCTCCGCTTCCGCAAGAGCCCCCTCTCTCCAGATCACCAGGCCCAGCAGGGCCGATCCCACCAGGGGCACCCTGTGTTCCCCTGGAAATGGCTGCCAGGCCACCATCAGCAGGGCAAACAGGCGGCAGATGTTCGCCAGCGTGCACGCCTGGCGCAACTTGGCCATGTTCACCCGCTGAAAGCCTCCAGCTGATCCAGCCGCAGCCACACATCCGGCACCGGCCGCCGCCAGCGCAGCTGGGCGTATTCCCCCTTGATCGCCAGGATCTCGCCGGGCCCCTCGATCACATAGCCAGGCAGGCTGCCGGCGTGGGCCGCTGCGTTGAGGCGCACCAGGCTGCCCTTCTTCAGCGGGGTCTGATCGGCCACGGCAGGGGATCCGGCTGCACCCAGGCTAAGGCCTAGCCTCGGCCCATCCGGGCTGAATCGATGCGTCTGCTGTTGCTTGGCTGCTCAGGCTTTGTCGGCCGGGAGCTGGTGCCCCTGCTGCTGGAGCTGGGTCACGAGCTCACCCTGGTGAGCCGCCAGCTCCAGCCCTTCCCTGCCCTGGTGAGTCAGCGGCTCAACTGCATCCAGGCCGATCCGGCCGATTCGGCCAGCTGGGCCGGCCATGGGCTTGACGGGGCCCTGTCCCAGGCAGAGGGGGTGGTGAACCTGGCCGGCGAGCCGATCGCCGAGCGGCGCTGGACCCCGGCCCACCGCCAGCTGTTGCTGCAGAGCCGGGTGCGCAGCACCGAGCTGCTTGTGGCTGCCATGGCGCGGCTGGAGACCCCCCCGGCGGTGCTGGTCAACGGTTCAGCCGTGGGCTACTACGGCACCAGCCCGGATGCCCAGTTCGGCGAAACGAGCCCGGCCGGCAGGGATTTTCTGGCCCTGATCTGCCAGCAGTGGGAAGCCGCTGCCGACCAGGTGCCCCCCAGCTGCCGCCTGGTGAAGCTGCGCATCGGCATCGTGCTGGCCGCCGATGGCGGCGCCCTCGGCAAGATGCTGCCCGTTTTCCGCCTGGGCTTTGGGGGCCCGGTGGGCTCGGGTCGCCAGTGGATGAGCTGGATTCACCGCCACGACCTCTGCCGCCTGATCGCCTCCGCCCTCGAGGACGGCTCCTACAGGGGCGTCTACAACGCGGTCAGCCCCCAGCCCACCAGCATGGGCGCCTTTGCCGCCGCCCTGGGCCAGGCGCTGGGCCGGCCCAGCCTGCTGCCGGTGCCCGCGCCGATCCTGCAGCTGCTGCTCGGCGATGGTGCCCAGGTGGTGCTCGAGGGCCAGCAGGTGCGGCCCGAGCGGCTGCTGGCCCAGGGATTCAGCTTCAGCTACCCCGATCTCAAAGGCGCCCTCGCCGCTGCCACCAGCCCAGCACCCCGCTGAGCAGGGCGGCTGCCATCAACAGCCCGATCGCCGGGGTGAACAGCGGCTCCCACAGCTTCTGGAACAGGGTCAGGGGCCCCTCCACGTGCTGGCTGTGCAGGGCCACGGCTGCGGCGAACCACAGCGCCCCGGCGATCACCACAAACACATCCACCACCAGCAGGGTGTCCATGGCTCCCTTGAGCTGCTGCAACCGGGTGGGTGGGGTGGTCATGGCGCCGTAGCCGCAAGCAGGTCCATGATCGCTGCGGCCATGGCCTCGCTGCCCCCTGGCCTGCCGATGCGCTCCAGGCCGATCGCTGCCAGCTGCTGGCGCAGGGCCGGTCCCCGGATTGGATCGGCCTGCTGATCGAGCAGGCTGCGCGCCAGGTTGGCGCAGGCGTCCAGGCCCGCAAGCTGGCTCTGCGGCCCTCCGGCCCAGTGCACGCCGGGGCCCAGCAGGCGCCGCTGGGCCTCGGCAAAGCCTGGCGTGAACTGGGGCCCCTGGCCCGGCAGCTGCAACACCGGTTTGGCCAGCCCCACGGCCTGCTCGGCCGCCGTGCCTGCCATGCACAGCACCAGCGTGGCCTGGGGGAGCATCGCGGCGAATTGCCCCCAGGCCAGTTCCAGCTGCAAGGGGCCATGCAGCAGCAGGTCCTGCCCCTTCAGCTCCCAGCCCAGGGGGCGGCCCAGCCGGGCGATCTCCTGGAGGCTGAGCTCGCCCACCAGGGCCGCCCGCAGCCGCAGTCTCCGGGCCCGCACCCAGTCGCCGGGCAGCAGGGTCAGCAGCTGCAGCATCAGCCCCAGGTTGCGCGCCGCCTCCGGCAGGCGGCTGCCGGGCACCAGCAGCAGTTGGGGTTCCTGATCTGCTCCGTGGGAAGCGGCGCTCACCCCATCTAGAAACGGGTTGCCAAGGAAGCTCACAGTTCGCCCCAGCTGCCGGCTGAGGTCGGCGGCGGTCAGCCCATCCCGGCTCCAGATGGCCCGGATGGCCGGCCGGCCCAGCAGCCAGCCGCAGGGCCAGGGCAGCCGCAGGCGGCCCTCATAGTGGCTGGAGTAGGCCACCAGGTACACCGCGGTGGGCAGGCCCGACAGCCAGCCCCCCAGCACCGCCAGCAGGTCGCCCACCGCCAGCACCAGCCCGTAGTGGCGCCGCCGCCGCCACAGCAGCAGCAGCTGGCTCAGCACATGGGCCATCTGCCCCTCCAGCAGTTCGCTGAGCCGCCCCGCCAGGCTGGTGTAGCCCAGGCCGCCTGTGCTGCAGCTGCGGGTGCGGCCCAGCACCGGGATGCCCAGCTGGCGGTAGCTCGCTCCATGGCCCACCAGGGGCAGGGCTTCCACGCCCATGCCCCGCCGGATCAGCTGGGCGGCCACCCGGGCGCCGCTGAGGTCTTCCCCATGGCCGTTGCTGAGCAGCAGAACCGGTTTCAAGCCGCAAGCCAGGCCTTCACCTTCTCCATAGCCTGCCAGCCCGGTTTGCGCGCCAGCCCGTCGGCGATGGAGGTGTTCAGCTCCTCGGCCATCTCGGGGGCCATAGCCATCACCCGCTGCACGATCTCGATGTGTTCGCGCACTCCCTTGGCGCCCGTTTCCAGCATGGCCAGGCTCAGGTTGATGCGCGCCTGGGGGTCCTGGGGGTTGAGGCGCACGGCGGTCTTGGCGGATCGCAGGGCGCTCCGGTGCTGGCCATCGAGCAGCTGCAGCCAGGCCAGGCAGGTCCATCCCGCGGCCTGGTTGGGGGATTGCTCCGTGATCGCGACGAAGCTGCCGATCAATTCGGCCGGCGCCGCTCCCTGCTGGTAACGCTCCATGGCCTGCTCGAACAGGGAGGGGGCGGTGTTGGCAGCTTCGGTGGCGGGCATGGCGCAGCGGCAGGCCTGGTCGTGCCCTCAGATTGCCACCCGGGCGGTCAGCTCAAGGGCCAGCGCTTCGAGGTCGGCGAGGGCCGTGGCGATGGCGGCATGCACGCGGCGCGGGTCAATCGCCTCGTAGTCGTGCACCAGGCGGTTGCGCAGCCCCGCTGCTGGCACCAACCGTTGGGCCAGCTCCATGCTGATCCAACCGTGCTGGCCCGCCTGCAGGAAGGTGTCGGCATAGGTCTGGGGCCTGACCTGGCTGGCTTGGACAAGCAGGTGCTCCAACAGGTCTGTGGCGGCTTCCACAGCCAGATGCAACAACCGCTCCACCAGCAATTGTTCGCGGCGATCGGCGAGGAAGCTCGCCAGAGGTATGCCGCTTTCCTGGCGCAGCAGCATCACGAGCTCGCGCAGGTGCTGGAGTTTGCGCTCCACTACGGCCCTCTCCAGGGGGCTCATGCCCCCACCTGGCTGCGCTCCGCCGCGAGCTTTTGTTGGCGGCGCTGCCAGTCGGCCCACTGGCGAATCGCCCGCGAGCAAAAGCTGCCAAACAGGCCGGGCTGGCGTTCAAACAGGGGTTGGCCGTCTTCGGCCACCACCCGTTGCAGCAGATAGGAGGCCTGGTCAAGGTCCACCACATCCATCGCATCACTGGAGCAACCCAGGGCCGCAGCCAGTTCCCAGTCCAGGCGGTAGAGGCGCAGGGGGTCCGGTGGGCTCGCGGCTGAGCCTGGCCCGATGCGCACGCCCAGGTCCCAATCGCTGCGGCTGCACTCCCGGCCCCTGGCCCGCGAGCCGAACAGCACCACCAGATCCAGATCGCCCGGCACAGCCGTTGGATCAAGCTTGGGCAAGGGCTTGATGTTCATCAGCTCAGCTGCGCGTCACACCGCGAACGAGCTGCCGCAGCCGCAGGTCTGGCTGGCATTGGGGTTGCTGAAATTGAAGCCGCCGCCGATCAGGGCGCTGGAGAAGTCCAGCTGCATTCCGTAGATGTACAGCAGGCTCTTGGGATCGCTCACCACCGTGAAGCTGGCGGTGCCATCCGGTTCGTACACATAGCGCTCGTCGTCGCCCCGAATCTCGCCGGCATCGATGAAGTCCATCGTGTAGCTCATGCCGCTGCAGCCTCCTGAGCGCACGCCCACCCGCAGCACCTTGCCGGCGCCCTGCTGGGGGATCAGGGCGGCCAGCTGTTTCATGGCCGCTTCGGTGATCAGGATTCCCTTGCCATCGCGGCCGGCGTGGGTGGCCTGGGGGGCTGCTCCCACGGCTGGGCTTGCGGCAGGTGCGGTCTCTGTGCTCATCGGGCTTCGGCGGGGCCGACGCGGTCTCACCCCACTGTATGGAGCCCGCCCAGCCGCTGCCTGGTGGGTTGTCTCCATAGAGTCATTCCAGATTTGCGGGTGCAACGGGGTGCGGGTCGCCATTGTGGGAGCGGGACTGGCCGGATTGGCGGCGGCGGTGGATCTGGTTGACGCCGGCCACCAGGTGGATCTCTATGAAGCCCGGCCGTTTCTGGGCGGCAAGGTGGGCAGCTGGGTGGATGGGGATGGCAACCACATCGAGATGGGGTTGCATGTCTTCTTCTTCAACTACACCAACCTGTTTGCCCTGATGCGCAAGGTGGGGGCGATCGACAACCTCCTCCCCAAGGAGCACACCCACCTGTTCGTCAACAGCGGCGGTGACCTGCGCGAGCTCGACTTCCGCTTTGGCCTCGGCGCCCCCTTCAACGGGCTGAAGGCCTTCTTCACCACCCCCCAGCTGGGCTGGATCGACAAGCTGCGCAACGCCCTGGCCCTTGGCACCAGCCCGATCGTGCGTGGTCTGGTCGATTACGAGGGGGCCATGAAGGTGATCCGGGATCTCGATCGGATCAGCTTCCAGCAGTGGTTCCTCGGCCACGGCGGCAGCCAGCAGAGCATCCAGCGGATGTGGAATCCGATCGCCTATGCGCTCGGCTTCATCGACTGCGAGGCGATCTCGGCCCGCTGCATGCTCACCATCTTCATGATGTTCGCCTCGAAAACCGAGGCCTCCAAGCTCAACCTGCTCAAGGGCTCGCCCCACCGCTGGCTCACCGGCCCCATCTTCGACTACATCCAGCAGCGCGGCGGCAGGCTGCACCTGCGCCACCGGGTCAGCCAGGTGCACTTCGAAGATCCTGGCGTCGGCGCCCCCCAGGTAACCGGCCTCAGCCTCGGCAGCCCCGAGGGCGACATCAGCGTGCAGGCCGATGCCTATCTCGCCGCCTGTGACGTGCCCGGCATCCAGCGCCTGATCCCGCCGGCCTGGCGCCGTTGGCCCCTGTTTGACAATCTCTACAAGCTCGAAGCGGTGCCGGTGGCCACGGTGCAGCTGCGCTACGACGGCTGGGTGACCGAACTCGGGGATGGGGTTGGGCAGGAGGCGGCCCGCCGCGATCTGGCCCATCCCAGCGGGCTCAACAATTTGCTCTACACCGCCGACGCCGACTTCAGCTGTTTCGCCGATCTGGCTCTGGCCAGCCCCGTTGACTACCGCAGAGACGGGCTCGGTTCCCTGCTCCAGTGCGTGCTCACCCCGGGCGATCGCTGGATCCCCAGCAAAACCGAGCAGATCGTCGCCCACACCGACGCCCAGGTGCGGGCCCTGTTCCCCTCGGCCGCAAACTTGAAGCTGGTATGGAGCAATGTGGTGAAGCTGGCCCAGTCCCTCTATCGAGAGGCGCCTGGCATGGAGCCTTACCGGCCCGACCAGTCCACGCCAGTTGCCAATTTCTTCATGGCCGGGAGTTACACCAAGCAGGACTACATCGATTCGATGGAAGGCGCCACCATGAGTGGGCGTCTGGCCGCCGTGGCGATCCTGGCCGCCCATCCCACGATCGCTTAGGACATTTCATGGGCCGATGGCTTGAGCACAGCGTCACCACCGAGATCCGCGCCCCGGTGGAGCGGGTGTGGGAGGTGTGGAGCGATCTGGAATCCATGCCCCAGTGGATGCGCTGGATTGAATCGGTGGTCACCGAACCCGACGATCCGGACCTCACCGACTGGACCCTGGCCGCCCAGGGTTTTCGCTTCCACTGGAAGGCTCGCATCACCCATCGGGTGGAGGCCCAGCAGCTTCATTGGGAATCGATCGGAGGTCTGCCCACCAGAGGGGCGGTGCGTTTCTACCCCCAGGACGGCGGCCTCACGGCGGTGAAGCTGAGCGTCAGCTACGAGCTGCCCGCCATCCTGGCGCCCCTGATGGAGCCCAGCATCCTGGGGGGAATAGTGACCAAGGAGCTCCAGGCCAACCTGGACCGTTTCCGGGATCTGGTCCAGAGCCGCTACCCCTGAGCCGCTACCCCTGGGGACGCGCCGCCAGGCAGCGGCCGCAGGCCTCCACCAGCCCCGCCAGGTCGTGGGGATCCGCTTCCCCATCCACCCGGCCCAGCAGGGCCCGGCAGCGTTCACTGGTCTGGGGTCCGATCGACACCACGGCCAGGCCCTCCAGCCGGGCGGCCCAGGCCGGCCCATAGGCCGCCTCCAGCATCCGGCAGGTATGGCTGACGGTTTTGCCGCTGCTGAAGGTGATGGCATCCAGGCGCCCCTGCTCCAGGGCGGCCACCGCAGCGCTGGGCAGGCCAGCCGGGCAGCGGGTTTCGTAGGCCGCCACCTCCACCACCCGGGCGCCCGCCGCGGCGAAGGCCTCTGCCAGCAGGGTGCGGCCACCGCTCTGCACCCGGGGCAGCAGCAGCCGCAGGCCCCAGCCTGGGGCGGGGAAGTGTTCCAGCAGGCTGTCGGCCACGAAACGGGGCGGGATGAAGTCGGCGGGGGCGCCGAGGGCCTCGAGCTGCCGGGCCGTTTTGCGGCCCACGGCGGCAATCCTGAGGCTGCCGGGGCGGTGGGCCAGGCGGCTCCCCAGGCGGCGCAGCCGCTGTTCCACGGCCTCCACCCCGTTGCCACTGGAGAAAACCAGCCAGTGGAAGTCGTCCAGTTCGGCCAGGGCGTCGTCCAGCGGCCCCCATTCATCCGGTGGGGTCACCACCAGGGCCGGCAGGTCGACCACCGAGGCACCGGCAGCCTCAAACAGGCGCCGGGCCTCACCGAGCTGGGTTTCGGCCCGGGTCACGGCGATCGTGCGGCCGCCCAGTTCTGCCATTACGCCCCATCCAGTTTGACCATGGCCCCGGCCTGCCGCCGCAGCGCCGCCGCTTCGTGAGGGCGGTTTTGCTGCTCGAGCAGCTCGATGGCCTTGCTGAAGCCCGAGCGCGCACCGCTCAGGTCCCCCCCCAGCAGCAGGGCCACGGCCAGATTCTGGTGGGCGCTGGCCAGATTCGGGTCCCTTTCCAGGGCCGTGCGGTAAGCCCCAATTGCCGCTTCGATCCGGCCCCGGCGGCGCTCCAGCAGTCCCAGCTGCAGCCAGGCCTGGGCCAGTTCCGGAGCGGCCTCGGTGGCCTGCTGGCAGAGGCCGCAGGCCTCCTCCAGGTCACCGGCTTCCTGAAGCAGTCCGGCCAGATTCAGCCGGGCTGCCAGGTTGAGCCGCGGCGGCAGCGGCAGGGCCAGGGCCTGGCGGTAGAGCTGCCCAGCCCGGGCTGGATCGCTGCCGGCGGTGGCGATGGCCAGATGCAGCAGCAGTTCATAGCGCACCGGCTGACTGGAGTTTGGACACTGGGCCAGGCCTTCCTCCAGCAGGGCGATGCCGCGCTTGCGGTTGCCTTCGCTCACCTCCAGGCTGCCGAGCTTGGCGCAGGCGTAGGGATCGCCTGGGTGGGCGGCCAGATCCGCCTCCATGGCCTGGCGCAGTCGCCGGGCTTTGGTGCCACTGGCCAGCAGTTCACTTCTGTAGCCATCGTGGCCCAGGGCCGGCACGGCGCAATCTGCCAGTCGCCAGTGGGGCTCTCGCTCCAGCAGGGCCAGCACGCTGTCATCCACCATCGCGTGGTACGGCCTGCTCCAGTGGATGGCCGGATGGCGGCGGAACAGGCGGCTCACGTTGGAGTAGGGCGACTGGGCCGCCCCCTGCTCCCGGCGCAGCAGGTTGATGAGCAGCAGATCCGGCCGGGCCATCAGCTCTTGCAACGGTTCCCGGGCCTCGGCCAGCAGCCATTCATCGGCGTCGAGCACCAGCACCCAGTCGCCCCGCACGTGCTGCAGTGCGGCATTGCGGGCGGGGGCAAAATCCCCCGGCCAGGGCATCTGGTGCACCACCGCTCCGCAGGCTGCGGCAATGGCGATGCTGGCATCGCTGGAGCCGGTGTCCAGCACCACCATCTCGTCCACAAAGCCGGCCACCGAGGCCAGGCAGCGCTCCAGCCGCTCCGCTTCGTTGCGCACGATCATCGAGAGGCTGAGCATGGGCCCTGATGTCCCCGGGTTGTCTGCTGGTGGATGGGGCGCCCCATTTTCAAGTTGTAAAAATATCCTGCTGGCCGTTTTCCCCCACGCCGAGCCTTGCCAGGGCTTCCGCCTGGGCCAGGGGCATCTGGCCGGGGCTGTAGACCCCGGCCACATCAGCAGGCAGCAGGGGCCGCAACTGGTCCCAGAGGTAGGGGCTGCCGTAGACCACCAGCCCCGCCAGGCGGCCACAGGTGGCCAGTTGGCGCAGGGCAGCGGGCCAGGGTTCGGCGCTGTTGGCGCTGCCGCGAAAGGGATTGCCCCGCACGAACAGCTGCAGCAGCACCGGCCCGGACCCGAGCCGCTCCAGGGCCAGCGGTGCCTCGGCCTGGCCGCTCCAGGGGCTCGGGCTGCGGCCCTCCACCAGCACCGTGCGCCAGCCCTGGGCTTCCGGTTTGGCCACGGCCGGGGCTGTGGGGGGCAGGAAGGGGGCGGCCAGGGCGGAGTCCAGTCGGATCAGGTTCACCCCGGGCAGGGGGGCTTCCGCGCCGCCGTTGCTGGTCTCCATGCTGGCCCTCACCAGGGTCAGGGCCAGGGCCTGGTCGGGCCTGGCGGCGGCTTCCGGGTCAGGCTGCCCTGACCCATCCGCCCCAGCCCCTAGCCCCGCCAGGGCCCGCTGCCGCCGCTCGGCACTGGCCTCCAGCAGCTCCCGGTCCAGGCGCCCGTCCCGCACCGCCGCAGCGATGGCCGCCACGGCGACGCCGGCATCTGCGGGCATGAGCACCAGATCGGCGCCGGCCTCCAGGGCCAGCACCGCAGCTTCCCCGGCGCCGTAGCGGCCGGCGATGGCGTCCATCACCAGGGCATCGGTCACGATCAGGCCCTCAAAGCCCAGCTGGCGGCGCAGCAGGCCGGTGAGCACCTGTCTGGAGAGGGTGGCGGGTCTTGCGCCATCGAGGGCGGGCAGCATCAGGTGGGCCGTCATCACCGAGGCCACCCCGGCCGCGATCGCCTGTTGAAAGGGGGGCAGTTCGATCGCCCCCAGCCGCTCCCGGCTGTGGGCCAGCAGGGGCAGGGTGAGGTGGGAATCGCTGCAGGTGTCCCCGTGGCCGGGAAAGTGCTTGGCGCAGCTGAGCACCCCTTCGGCTTGCACGCCCTGCAGGAAGGCAGTCGCCAGCGCGCCGGCCGTGGCCGGATCCTCTCCCCAGGCCCGCACGTTGATCACCGGGTTGGCGGGGTTGTTGTTGACGTCACACACCGGCCCCAGCACCCAGTTGAGCCCGATGGCCCGGGCCTCCCGACCGGTGCAGCGGCCGTAGCGCTCGGCCAGGGTGGTGGCCCGCCCGGGCTCACGGCCATGCAGCCGGCCCAGGGCCAGGGGCGGCACCAGCCAGGTGGCTCCGTCAAAGCGCTGGCCCACGCCCTCCTCCACATCGGCGCAGAGCAGCAGGGGCTGGCCGGCCCAGCGGCTGAGCTGGGCGCAGCGCAGGGCCAGCTCGGCCGCACTGCCCCCCAGCAGGATCACGCCGCCGACGCCGGCCTCCAGCAGGCGGCGCAGTTCGGCATTGGCCAATTCCCAGCGGGGATAGCTGCGCTGGTGGTCCGCCAGTTTGCCGCTGGCCCGCACCACCAGCAGCTGGTGGATCAGCCGCAGCAGGCCCCCATCGGGGCTGGAGCTGGCATCGGGCCCGGCCTCAGAACTCATTGGCTTCGGCTGGTGTGCCCTTCGCCTGCCGCTCCACCTCAAGCCGGTTGAGCAGGCCCAGCACCGAGGTGCCTTTCTCGATGCCCCGATCCAGCACGAACACCACTTCTGGAGTGCGCCGCATCTTCAGCCTCCGGCCCAGTTCCCCTTTGACGTAGGCGCTGGCCGAACCCAGGCCAGCCATGGCCTGGGCCCGATCCTCGTCACTGCCAAAGATGCTGACGAATATCTTGCAATGCTGCAGATCACCTGCCAACTCCACGCTGGTGACACTCACCATCCCCTGGCTGACCCGTGCGTCCTTGATCCCACCGAGCATCAATTCGCTGACTTCACGGCGGATCAGGGAGGCCACCCGCTCCACCCTTCGGCTCTGTGCCATGGCTATGCCAGCGGTGTGGGATTCACCATCGCATGCAGGATCAGGGCAAGGCTCAGCAGAGCGCTGATGCCGGCGCCGATCAGGGCCACCGCCGTGACCGGATTGCGGCCCCTGGCCGCCAGGGGCTCGAAGACCGAATTGGCCACACCCAGGCCAAAGGCCACCAGGTAGCGCGGATAGCGCGTCACGTTGAGGAAAAAGTCCTTCATCGGCCAGGCCGGGTCGGTCGTTGCTGCTTGCTGGCTACTCTGCCGCCCAGAGGTTGGATCTGTTCGATGGAGCTCTATCAGTTCAGGCATTCCGCCTTCTGCGAGAAGGTGCGGCTGGTCCTGGCGGTCAAACGGCTGGACTACACCGTCGTTGAGGTCAGCCCCGGGCTGGGCCAGCTGGAGCTGTTCCGGCTCTCCGGCCAGCGCCAGGTGCCCGTGCTGGTGGATGGCTCTGAGGTGATCGCCGATTCCACCGCCATTGCCCTCTATCTCGAAAGGCACCAGCC
Organism: Synechococcus sp.; assembly: GCA_035284945.1. GTDB lineage: Bacteria > Cyanobacteriota > Cyanobacteriia > PCC-6307 > Cyanobiaceae > Cyanobium_A. The sequence goes on along the minus strand of JAYKGS010000051.1, from coordinate 4,219 downwards.
CGAGCCCCAGCTGCTCCCCGTGGCTGGGCCGGAGCGGGCCAGGGTGCTGCTGGTTGAAGACTGGGCAGATACGGCCCTGGCGGCGGGCTGCCGGCTGGCCCTGGTGCAGGCAGCGGCCACCGATGCCCAGCTCCGCTCGGCCCTGCTGCCCGATTCCACCCCGGGCCCTTTGCGCCAGCTGGTGACCAGCCTGCCCAGCGGGATGCTGGCCGGCGTGGGGGAGGCGCTCTCCAGCGTGGTCGGCGTAGCCGAGCGTCAGCAACTGCAGACCAACCTCGAGCAGCTCGCCGTGTTGGTGGCCGACCAGCCCTACCTGGTGGGCGGCAGTCTGTCCCTGGCCGATCTGGCGGTGGTGGCCCAGTTGGGGTTGCTGAAGTTTCCCTTCAGCAGCGGCGCACCCCTGGCGGGTCTCGGGGTGGGTGGAATCGTCGACCATCCGCTGCTGGAGCCCCTGTTCAGCTGGCGGGATCGGATTGCGGCGGAGGCCGGACGGGGCTGAGCCGGCCGGTGGGGCTGGAGCCACCAGCCGGCGTGATCGGGATGAGCTCGAGGCTGAAGTGTGCGGTGCTGCTGGCCGCTGCGGCCAACCCCAGGGCGGGGGAGGGGTAGCTGGCCTGCCACTGCTCGGTGCCCACGCTGCCGTCGCTGCGGCGGCTGTAGTGGCTGAGGGTTTCCACCCGGCTGACCCGCGGATCGCCTGGCCCATGCAGCACCTGCAGGGCCAGTTCATCGGCCCAGAAGTGATCCCCATCAGGGGTTTCGCTGCGGCGCCCCACCACCGTGGATTCGAGTCGCTGATTGCCGCGCAGCAGGGCGATCTGGCGGTTGGGGTTGGCGGGGTCGTCCGCCACCTCCAGCAGGGCTTCCCCCAGCAGCGCCCGCCCGATCGCCCCAGCGTTGCCGGCCCGATCGCCCACCACGGCACCGTTGGCGTCAGCGGCAAACTGCACCTCCACATCGAATGCGTCGCTGTGCAGCCGCCAGCGCCCCGCCATCCAGGCGGGGTAGGTGAGATCCCTTCGCCCCGGCAGCTCCGAGGGGCGGGCCAGGGGCGCCGGCAGGCGCCACTCGGGCCAGAGGCTGGCCCGCTGCGCCAGAGCGGTCGGGCTCAGGGCCAGCAGCAGCGCCAGGATGGGTGCCAGTAGGGCTCCTGCCATGTCCGATCCCCTCCTGCGGGAGCTTGATCATTACGTGGTGCTCGAGCCCGCTGGGGCTGAGCGGATTCTCACTGCCGCCGAAACCCTGGCCTGGTTGGCTGGCCAGCTCGAGCAGCTCGACCCCATGCCGGCCGATCTGGCGGCGTTGGCCACCTCCGCTGATCGGGCCGAGCGGCTGCTGGCGACGGCCTGCGAACTGGAGCTTGCCCCGGGTCGGGCGATCCAGTGGTTTGCCGTGCGGATCGAGCCCCCGGGCTCAGTTGAGTGAGGCGGTGCGGTTGCCCTCGGCGTCACGCAGGCTGATCGGGCCCTGGGGCGCGGCAGCCGGTTGTCTGAGGATTGCCGGCAGTTCTGCCAGCACCTGGTCCGCCACCCCGGATGGATCGGCCCCGTCCTGCCGGATCCGCAGGTCGGCCTGCCCGTAGAGGGGCTGGCGCAGGCTCAGGAGCTCCGCCAGGCGCTCGGCAGGGTTGCCGGCTGTCAGGAGCGGGCGCGGCGTGGCATCGCGGCGCAGCCGCTCCAGCAGGAGCGGTGCCGGTGCATCCAGCCACACCACCACGCCCTGGCGCATGGAGCCCCAGTTTTCCGGCCGGGTCACCACACCTCCGCCGGTGGCCACCACCAGCGAATGCCAGGTGGCGATCTGGCCCAGCACCGCCGTCTCCCAGTCCCGGAAACCGGCTTCCCCATCGCTCGCGAAGATCTCGGCGATGCTGCGGCCGCTCACTCGCTCGATGGCTTCATCGGCGTCTAGGAAGCGGTAGCCCAGGGATTGGGCCAGGGGGCGGCCAACCGCACTCTTGCCGGCTCCCATCATGCCGACCAGGTAGATGTTGAGGCCCTTGAGCCTCTGGGCCAGGGCCTGATGGGTGGGGGGGTGGGGGGATGTCATGCCAGCGGCGCCGGGGCCCAGGGCCCGTTTCTAGGATGGGGAGCCACCAACCCCGGGCGATGACGGCCTCTGCAACCGCCCTAGCCGTACGTGCCAGCCATGGCCGGGGCCGCCCCTGCGTGATCACGCGCCGGGCCAGCTTCAGTGCCAGCCATCTCTACTGGCTGCCCGAGCTCAGTGCCGAAGCCAACCAGGCCCGCTTCGGCCCCTGCAGTCTGGCTCCCGGCCACGGTCATAACTACACCCTGATCGTGGCCATGGGTGGGGCCCTCGACGCCAACGGCATGGTGCTCAACCTCTCCGAGGTGAAGCACGCCATCCGGGTGGAGGTCACCGACCAGCTCGACTTCCGCTTCCTCAATGAAGCCTGGCCCGAGTTTGATCTGGGCCGGGCGGAAGGGCGGCTGCCCACCACCGAGGCCCTCTGCCAGGTCATCTGGAGCCGACTGGCCACCCAGCTGCCCCTGGTCGGCCTGCGCCTGCACGAATCCGACACCCTCTGGGTCGACCTGCTCGCCCCCAGCTCCGATCCCACTCCCATGGAAGCCTTCCTCTCCATCCGCACCCACTTCGCCGCGGCCCACCGCCTGGCCCGGCCCGAGCTCTCCCAGGTCGACAACGAGGCGATCTACGGCAAATGCGCCCGTCCCCACGGCCACGGCCACAACTACCTGCTCGACGTGACAGTGCGGGGGCGGATCGATCCCCGCACCGGGATGGTGTGTGATCTGGCGGCCCTGCAGCGGCTCGTTCAAGACCTGGTGGTGGAGCCCTTCGACCACACCTTCCTCAACAAGGACGTGGAGCACTTCGCTGCCACCGTGCCCACCGCCGAGAATATTGCTCTGCACATTGCCGATCTGCTCACGGCACCGATCGCAGCAAGCGGAGCCCGCCTGCACAAGGTGCGGCTGCAGGAAAGCCCCAACAACGCCGCCGAGGTGTTCGCCGAAACCCCCCAGCTCGAAATGGTGCCTGCGGCGCTGGCAGCCCTGGTGGCCGGCTGAGGCCCATGCTGCGGCCCCTGCTGCGCCTGGTGCTGGCGGTGAGCCTCGATGGCCGGCTGGCCCCGCCCGAAGGGGGCGCTGCCCAGCTGGGGGGGCCGGGTGATCGCCGGGCGCTCGAGGAGGCCCTGGCCTGGGCCGATGGTTGCCTGATCGGGGCCGAAACCCTGCGCCGCCATGGCAGCACCTGTCTCATCCACGGCCCGGATCTGCGGGCCCAGCGGGCCGCAGCAGGCCGTTCCGACCAACCGGTGGCTGTGGTGGTGAGTCGCACCGCCGGGATCCCGAGCGAGCTGCCCTTCTGGCGCCAGCCCCTCGAGCGCTGGTTGCTGGCTCCGCCCCAGGCCCCCCAGGCTCCGGCTTTCCAGGTACGGCTGGACTGGGATGGCTGGGCCTCCGCCCTAGATGGGCTGGCGGCCCGGGGATTGATGCGCCTGGTGGTGCTGGGGGGCGCGGGTCTGGCCGGCAGCCTCCTGGCCGGGGACTGGATTGATGAGCTGCAGCTCAGCCTTTGTCCCCGGCTGCTGGGCGGGCCCCACGTCTGGCTGCCCCTGCAGGCGGTGCTGGGGGGGGGCGACTGGCACCTGCAGGAGCACCGACGCCTGCAGGGCGATGAGTTGCTGCTTAGCTACTGGCGCGGTTTGGCGAATCCCTGAACCAGCTCCCTCAGTGGGATGGGCTGGAGGCTGTCGGCCGGCAGCCCCAGCATGCGGGCCAGGCAGCGCTTCACCACCACCTCGCTGTCGGCGCCGAAATCACCGCGAACCATTTCGCCCAGCACCGCCAGGCTGCGGGGACTCGCGGCTGTTTCCTCCACCAGGCACTTGCTGGTGGGGCGGGCCAGTTGGGCGCAGGGGGCCTCCAGCTGGGCGGCCAGGTTGCCATTGCCTGCCGCTGCTGTCTCCACACACACGGTTTTGATCCGCTGCTCCAGCTGGGGGCGCATCAACTGCAGCACCGGCAACAACAGGTTTGCCTGCAGCAGGTTTGCCAGCAGGGCAGGGGCCAGCAGGGCCGGCACGGGTTGGGGCACCGCGGGGGTGCAGCTTTGGCTAGTTTTGCGCCAATAGCGCCCTGCCGGCCATTTGCCTGCCATGGCTGAACTGCAGGCCCGCTGGCACCAGAGCCTCGCCGCGATCCCCGAGGCCCGCTGGGATGCCCTGCTG
>JAYKGS010000050.1:0-9299 GCA_035284945.1 Synechococcus sp. | reverse complement strand
CGCCTCCCTGGGCCAGGCGGGGTGCCAGCAGCTTGAGGCTGGTGCCGGTGATCACCCCCAGGCCGATGCCCATCACCAGCAGACGCAACATCAGGCGCAGGGGTTGGGCCCAGCTGCTCTTGGGTTGGCGGGTTGGCCGGCCGGCGGACACGGAGCCCCTGCAGACAAAGTCTTCCGAAGTTAAGGGGTCCGGCCAGGCTTGGCGCCGCATTCCCTGCACCAGCGCAGCTGGCGCACCATGCCCCGCACCATGGCAACCTCCTCGCTGGAGGCCTGGGCCCGCTGCAGCAGCGCCCGCAGTTTGGCCATGCGGGCATGGGCGGTGTGGGGAAGGAGGAAACCCACTTCGAGCAGCAGGTTTTCAGCGTCGCCGAGCATGGCTTCGAGTTCATGGCGCTGGCAGGGTTCGGGCCGGGCTTCCGCGGGGCCGGGCGAGGCCTGCAAGCCTTGCCAGCAGTGCAGCACCATGGCCACTGCGTGGGAGAGGTTGATGGATGGGTAGGCAGAGCCGCTGCCCAGGGTGAGCAGCCGTCCGGCCTGCAGCAGCTCGTCGTTGCTGAGGCCCCGGTCTTCCCGACCGAAGACCAGGGCCAGGGGCGCCGTTCCCCGCTGCAGCCACTGCAGGGCTGGCTCTGGCGCCAGCAGGGGCAGGGGTTCGCCGTCCCTGCGGCCGCTGGTGGCCACCACCCGGCGGCAGTCGGCCAGGGCGGCGGCCAGGCTGGGGAAGAGGCGGGCCTGCTCGAGTATCCAGGTCGCGTGCACGGCCAGGAGTTTGGCTTCTGCGCCCAGATGGTCACAGCGAGGAGCCACCAGACGCAGCTCGGCAACCTGGAAATTGGCGCAGAGTCGGGCGACGCTGCCCACATTCATCGGACCCGCAGGCTCGACCAGCACCACCACCAGATCGCTGGGGCTGGTCACACCAGTCCGTTCAGGAAGGCCAGCAGGTCTGCCATGGCCTGGGGTTCGGGCTGGAATCGGGGCATCGGCGGGGTGCGCCCGCTGACCACCTGCTGGATCAACTGGCGGGAATTCTTGCGTGCGGCCACGCCATGCAGATTGGGCCCCACCAGGCCCTGCCCCGCAATGTCATGGCAGCCGGCACAGTTGGTGCGAAACAGCAGCCCGCCGTTTTCAGGAGAACCGCTTAGCCCCATGGTCTGACGGGTGTAGGGGTCAACCTGGGCAGAGGGCAGCAGCAGTAAAAGGACCACGATGCAGGCCGCAGCAGCCATGCCCACCAGGGCTGTCACCAGGCCGCGGCGGGCGGTGGGGACCGCCGCTGGGGCGGATTCGGGTGGGGAGGCTTGAGAGGGGAGGGTTCTACCAGTCACAGTCGGTGCAGGAGGCTCGCGATCGTGCCACGGGCGTGAAACAATTGAAACTCAGTGGCCGTAGTAACTCCCCATGATCGAACCTCTGCTCTGCGGCATTGTGCTCGGCCTTATTCCTGTCACCCTCGCCGGCCTGTTCGTGGCGGCCTGGAATCAGTATCGCCGCGGCACCCTGCTCGACTGAGCTTCCACCGCTGGGGCCTAGGTCTGGTTGAGCAGCATCAAGCTGGTGCTGCCGTAACTCCGTTGATCCCGAAGTTGCCAACCTGGTGGGATGGTTGGAATCGATTTTGTGGCGCACTCCCACACCAGGGTGCCTCCGGGCCTTAGCCAGGAGCCGGCGGCCACCTTTGCGGCGATGGCGGGGTAAAGCCCCGAGGCGTAGGGAGGATCGGCATAGATCAGATCAAAGTCTTCCTGCCCGGTGGCGGCCAGCCAGCGGCAGACCTCGCGGCAGTGCACGTGCCAATGGGACCTGGAGTGGCCCAGGCCCAGGCCCACCGCATTCAGATTGGCTCTCGCTACGGCAGCGATGCGGCAGTCATGCTCAATGGCCACAACCCGCAGGGCTCCCCTCTGGAGCACCTCGCATGCCATCACGCCGCTACCGCTGCATAGATCCAACCAGGCACAGTTGGGGACCTCTGCCGCCAGGAGGTTCATCACCGCGAGGCGCACCCGGCTGCTGGTGGGCCTCGCGGCGGTACCCGCTGGGCTCTGTAGACGGCGGCCACCGCTGAGCCTCAGACTCATTGGCGACTCAGCCAGTCCAGCCAGCGGCGCAGGATGGCCTCGCCGTGGGGGCCTGATTTCTCAGGGTGAAACTGGCAGGCGCCGATGGATCCCTGCCAGACCGCGGCGGTGACGGCGGTGTCGGCGAAGCCCACAAGGGCGGTGTGGCATGCCCCATCGATGGGATCGGCGGCATAGGAGTGCACGAAGTACACCCAGCTCTCCGGAGCTCCCGCGGGTAGCAGGGGACTGGGACAGGAGGGGATCAGCGGTGCCCAGCCCATGTGGGGAATCGGCTGGCCCGGGTGGCGCGGCAGGGCTCGCACCCTTCCCTTGAGCAGGCCCAGGCCGGCGGCCGTGCCCTCATCGCTCGCTTCAAACAGCAGCTGGAGGCCCAGGCAGATGCCCAGCAGCGGCTTTCCTGCCGCGCACCAGGAGGTGATCGCGCTGGCCAGGCCCGCCTGGCGCAACCGCTCCATGGCCGGGTCGAAGGCTCCCACCCCCGGCAACACCAGGGCTGTGCAGCTTTCGATTGCTCCGGTTTCATGCACGGGCTGCACCGAAGCACCCAGGCGTTCGAAGCATCGCTGCACTGAGTGCAGGTTGCCCATGCCGTAATCGATCAGGCCAAGGCGAGTCATGGTTGGGGGGCGGGTTGGCGGCGGCCGGGCTGCTCCAGGGCCTGCTCGGAAGACGGGGCCAGGTCGTTGAGCTGTTCGAGCAGTTGATAGAGCCGGCCGATGCGGCGCCGGTCAAAGTGGAAGTGGAGGCAGGGACGCAGCAGGCCATGGTCATCGACGGTTTCGCTGGCCTGGATCACCCCCTCATCCACCAGGTCGTCGAAGCGGCGATTCAGGTCGTCAAGCTGGCCAGCCTGGAGGGGGGCCTTGAGCAGGAGCTCGATGCGGTCCTCCCCGAGGCGGGCGGAATGGAATAGCCGGTAGAAGTGGCTGATGCGGCCCACCGCCTCCTCGGCGCTATGGGCTTCTATCAGTAAGTCGCCGTCCTCAGGAGAGATCAGCCCTCTTGCTGCCAGCCCCTGATTGACGTCCCGTTGCCAGCCACTCCAGAAGTCGTCACCTGGGGGGGCGAGCAGCACCAGGGGAATCGGTGGAGTGCGTCCGGTCTGAATCAGAGTGAGTGACTCGAACAGTTCATCAAGGGTGCCAAAGCCGCCTGGTAAGGCCACCAGGGCATCGCTCTCCCGCAGGAAGAAGAGCTTGCGGGTGAAGAAATAACGGAATTGCAGCAGGCGGCCGCCGCAGCTGCTGACAAAGCGGTTGGGGTGCTGCTCGAAAGGCAGGTCGACATTGAGCCCGAAGCTGGCTGCACAGCCGGCGCCACTGTTGGCGGCCTCCATGATGCCGCCGCCGGCGCCTGTCATGACCTCGAACCCAGCCTCGACGGCACACCTGGCCAACTCTTCCGCCAGTTCGTAGCAGGCATCGCTGGCCACGGTGCGGGCTGAACCGAAGACCGTGATCTTGCGGGTGTCCCGGTGGGGCGAGAACACCTCAAGTGCTTCGCTTACGTCAGCTAGGGCACCACTGACAAGGCGCCATTCCTGATAGCCGCGTTCGCGGCTAACTATTTGCAATAAAGAAACCAGAGATCTCTCGATCAGGTGCCTTTGGGGGTGGTTTTCAAGTTCTTGGGTCAGGGCCTGGAGGGGGCTCTGACCGAAACGGTATAGGTCGCTCAGAGGTATTTGGAGATAGTGCCCGAGAGGGTGGTTTTGGGAACCGCACCCACCACGGTGTCAACCTTCTGGCCGCCCTTGAAGATCATCAGGGTAGGGATGCTGCGAATGCCGTACTGGCTGGCGACGTTGGGATTTTCATCGGTGTTGAGTTTGAACACCTTGATTTTGCCCTCGAATTCGCTGGCGATCTCGTCAACGATTGGAGCCACCATGCGGCAGGGGCCGCACCAGGGAGCCCAGAAATCAATCAGCACGGGCAGATCACTCTTGAGCACGTCCTGCTCGAAGGAAGAGTCAGTGACAGCAGCAGAGCTAGACATCCTTGCAGGATCAGGGTTCTGCGAATCTAGCAAGGTTGTTGGCACCCACCAACCATCTTTGCAGGTCTTGATGAGGAGCGAGATGGGGGCGGGCTGTAAGAGTAAAAGCCCGGAGCCCCGGGCCATAGGGTGTGAGGAGTGTGTGAGCCGAAGCCCCCACCCGTTCACGCTAACGCCGCACCCTATTTGCCCATGCCGAGCTGCTGGGCCTTCTGATACACCTTGCCTTCGGTCAGCAGGGAAGGAGCCACCACCACCTCCACAACCTGCATCTCCTTGAGAGTGCGGGCACCCAGGGTACCCATCGAGGTGCGGATGCAGCCCAGCAGATTCTGGGTGCCGTCGTCGATGCATGCCGGGCCGCGCAGGATTGTCTCGATGCTGCCGGTGGTACCCACCTTGATGCGGGTGCCGCGGGGGAGCAAGGGGCTGGGGGTGGCCATGCCCCAGTGAAAGCCTCGCCCGGGAGCTTCGCTGGCGCGGGCGATTGGCGAGCCGATCATCACGGCGTCGGCTCCGCAGGCAAGACACTTGCAGATGTCGCCACCGGTGACGATCCCCCCATCGGCCACGATCGGCACGTAGCGGCCGCTCTCAGCCAGATATTCGTTGCGGGCGGCGGCGCAGTCGGCCAAGGCAGTGGCCTGGGGGATGCCGATGCCCAGCACGCCGCGGCTGGTGCAGGCCGCTCCCGGGCCGATGCCGACCAGCACGCCGGCAGCACCAGCCCGCATCAGCCTTAAGGCCACTCCATGGGTAACGCAGTTGCCGATCACCACCGGTATGCCGAAGGTGCGGCAGAGAACCTCCAGATCCAGGCTGGTCTGGCCTTCGGGGCCGAGGTGTTCGGTGCTCACTACCGTGGCCTGTAGGAAAAACAGGTCGGCTCCGGCCTCTGCGATCGCCGTACCGAATTTCAGGGCGGCCATCGGGGTGGCGCTCACAGCGGCGATACCCCCCTTCTCCTTGATCTCAGCAATCCGCAGGCGAATCAGTTCTTCCCGCACTGGCTGGCTGTAGAGATCCTGCATCAGGGGGACGAACTCCTGGTTGCCCACCGCCGCAATCCGATCGAGCACGGGATTGGGATCGTCGTAACGGCACTGCACCCCCTCCAGGTTCAGCACCCCCAGGGCGCCCTGCCGGGATAGCTCCACCGCCATCGCCACATCGACAACTCCGTCCATGGCACTGGCGATGATCGGAATCTCCCTGCCTATTCCCCCCAGACTCCAGCTGCTGTCGGTGACGGCGGGATCAACCGTGCGATTCCCAGGCACCAGGGCGATCTCGTCGATGCCGTATGCCCGGCGAACGGTTCGGGAGCGACCGAGCTGAATTTCCACCTGGAGATGACGGGTTTGGGCCAAGCTATCAACCGGCGCGCTGCCAATCTCCAGGTTTTTCTCAGGGTTCAGCCCTGGCCGCGGAAGGATCTCCAGCGCTGGCTGAGGCTGCCAAGCAGTTGCTCCCTCTCGCTGCTGCGCAACAATTTTGGCAAGCCGTAGCGCACCAACCAGATGACTCCGGCCAGTTCCAGCAGGCCTGGAACCAGCGGCAGGCTGTCTATGGCCCCCAGCAGGGCGCCATAGATACGCAGGACAATCAGCAGACCCACCAGGCCCGCCAACAGGCTGACCGGCCTGCTCGCCTGGGCCCAGAAGCTCTTGAGTTGGCCCTGATTGAGCCATTCGCGCAGTTTCTGCAGCAGCAGCTCCCACTCCCCGCCTTCGCCGTTGTTTGGGCCATCGCCAGCCGGCCCCGCCTGGACAAGGAGCGAGGTGGCGCTGGCTTCCACGTGCAGGGTGGTGGCGACGCTGGGTTCCGGGCTGGGAAGGGGGGATGAACCGCTCTGGAGAGGGGGCTCCTGGGGGGAGGCTTGTTCGGGTGCCGGTTTGGGGTTATGGCCCCCATTCCCGATCTCAGAAGTTGCGTTCACGGGGCCAGGGCCTTGGGTTGGATCAGCCATGGGGCGAGTTTAAGACCGGTGGGCGTAGGACCACCAGCTAGGCCTCCAAGGGCAGCAGGCTGGCGCGCGAACTCAGGGCTGTGGCGGGCAACCTCAGGGGAAATTCGCCCCGGCCCAGCGCTGCCACCAGGGCCTCCGCCATGGCGGCCGCCAGCCGCGGGCTGTGGGAAGGGGCACAGGGCACGGCCTGGCCCTTCAGGTTGATCACGCCGCTGAGCAGCTCGGCATAGTTGACAGAAGCGAGCCTTGGTTTAACTCGGCGGGGCAGTGAGAGGTCGAGCACCGGCGCCTCCAGCTGCTCTGGGCCGGTGGCGGCCTGCAGGGCGACCCGGGCATTGATAATGGGCACTGGCGCCGCGATCGCCACCAGCAGGGCGCTGCCATGGCCTTCAAAAAAGCAGGGACGCACCCATTCCGGCCGCAGGGTGTGCAGGTCGACGCTGACCGCGACGGCGGCCCCTGGGGTGCGGGCATGGCCGCTGGCCTGGCGCTGGCAGCCAGGCTGGTGGCCGCTGCCCGCACCAACCACCCAACCCAGGCCACCTCCCACCAGCACGGGTGAACCTGGTCCGAGCAGGGACAGGCCTGGCATGGTCAGGCCAATACTGCCTGCGCCGCCGCAGTTGTAGAGGGCATTTGCGGCTTGGCCCAGGAGGGTGCCATAGGGGCTTGGGCAGGGACCGTCGGCCCTGTTGATAGCCACAACCCCGTTTTCGCTGATGGCCCGGTGCAGCAGCAGCCGGCCTGCGCCGATCTGTTCGAGGCCGAGCTCGATGTGCAGCTCCCGGCGGGGGTGCAGGGGGGTGGCCTCACCGCGGGCGTTGAACGGCAGTGATTGACCCTCCAGCAGGGCGCTGAGCAGTTGGGCGCCGCTCAGGCCGGCCCCCTCCCCCAGTCCTCCGCCAATGGGTAGCACCAGCTCGCCACTGCCACAGCCGGTCAGCCCGGAAACACCCGCCAGCAGACCGGTGCGCAGGCGGATGGGTGGATCGGTGGGGCCCAGGCTCAGGATCAGGCAGCCCAGATCCGTGAAGCCCGCATCGGCCGCCACCACCACATCGGTGGCGGCATAGGCCTCGGCCAGACCGACCTCCTGCACCAGGGCCCGGTAGTCGGCAGCGACCCGAACCCGCAGCTCGCCCTTTTCCTGGCGTCTGCGTAGCTCGCCTTCCTGACGCGGCGGACATTGGCGCTGATTTCCAGAGCCAGTCATGGCAGCAACGGACTGGCTCCGGCCAATCCTCCGAGGGTTCGATAAACTGACTTTTGATCCAGATGGTCATCCATGGCGGACCCCAGCGGACCCGGTGCTGACTCACCGGGGGAGTCCGGCGGTAACGGCGATTCGCGGATCATCCAGACCGATCTGCGCAATGAAATGTCGCGCTCCTATCTGGAGTATGCGATGAGCGTGATCGTGGGCCGGGCCCTGCCCGATGCCCGCGACGGTTTAAAGCCGGTGCATCGGCGCATTCTCTACGCGATGTACGAGCTGGGCCTCACCAGTGATCGTCCCTACCGCAAATGCGCCCGGGTGGTGGGTGAAGTGCTGGGCAAGTATCACCCTCACGGCGATACGGCTGTGTACGACGCCCTGGTGCGGATGGCCCAGGATTTCAATATGCGCATGCCCCTGGTCAACGGGCATGGCAACTTCGGTTCGGTGGACGGGGATCCGCCCGCAGCCATGCGCTACACCGAATCGCGGCTGCAAGCACTCACCACCGACAGCCTCCTGGAGGATATCGAAGCTGAAACCGTTGACTTCATAGACAACTTCGATGGCTCCCAACAGGAGCCCACCGTGCTGCCGGCCCGGATCCCCCAGTTGCTGCTCAATGGCTCCACGGGCATTGCCGTGGGGATGGCTACCAACATCCCGCCCCATAACCTCACGGAGCTGATCGACGGAACCCTGGCCCTGATCGCCAACCCCGATCTCGACGATCAGCAGCTGATGGCGATCATTCCCGGCCCTGACTTCCCCACGGGGGGCCAGATTCTGGGCCGCCGTGGCATCCGCGAGACCTACACCACCGGCCGTGGCTCGGTGACTATGCGGGGTGTGGCGTCAATCGAGACGGTGGAGGTGAAGGGCCGGCCCGACCGGGATGCGGTGATCATCACCGAGCTGCCATTCCAGACCAACAAGGCCTCGTTGATCGAGCGGATCGCCGAGCTGGTCAACGACAAGAAGCTCGAGGGCATCGCCGACATCCGCGATGAATCCGACCGGGACGGCATGCGGATCGTGATCGAACTGCGGCGAGACGCCTACCCCCAGGTGGTGCTCAACAACCTGTTCAAACTCACGCCGCTGCAAAATAATTTTAGCGCCTACATGTTGGCGCTGGTGAAGTCAGAGCCGGTGCTGCTCACCCTGCGCAAAATGTTGCAGGTGTTTATCGACTTTCGCGTCGAGACGATTGAGCGGCGCACCCGCTATCTCTTGCGCAAGGCCGAGGAGCGCGACCACATCCTGCTGGGCCTGCTGCTGGCCCTTGACCAACTCGATCCGATCATTGCCCTGATCCGGGCAGCCTCCGATGCGGCCACGGCCAGGCAGCAGCTCCAGGAGCGCCACGGCCTCACCGAGATCCAAGCCGACGCCATTCTGCAAATGCAGCTGCGGCGGCTGACGGCCCTGGAGGCCGACAAGATCCGCCTCGAGCATGAGGATCTAGTAACCAAGATTGCCGACTACAAGGACATCCTCGGCCGACGTGAACGGGTGCTCACAATCATCACCGAGGAGCTCGCTGCACTGCGCAGCCGGTATGACTCCCCCCGCCGCACCGAGATCCTCGACCTCGAAGGCGGCCTCGAGGACATCGATCTGATCGCCAACGAACGCTCGGTGGTGCTGCTCACGGAGAACGGCTACCTCAAGCGGATGCCGGTGAGCGAATTTGAAGCCACCAGCCGCGGCACCCGCGGCAAGGCCGGCACCAAGACCCAGGGGGAAGAGGCAGTGCGGCTATTTATCAGCTGCAACGACCATGACAACCTGCTGCTGTTTTCTGATCGGGGCGTGGTGTACACCGTGCCCGCCTACCGGGTGCCGATCTGCAGCCGGGCAGCCAAGGGCACCCCGATCGTGCAGATGCTGCCGATACCCCGCGAGGAGCAGATCACCTCGCTGCTGGCGGTGAGTGAATTTGCTGAAGACGCCGTGCTGGTGATGCTCACCAGTGGCGGCACGATCAAGCGAACCCGCCTCTCGGCCTTCGCCAACATTCGCT
>JAYKGS010000049.1:0-13621 GCA_035284945.1 Synechococcus sp. | reverse complement strand
TTCTCGGCGATCACGCCCACACCGCCTCTGGGGTAGTTGATGCCGCCGGCATGACGGTCGGAGAACACCATGCCGGCGTTGATCATCGGCGTGAGGTCGGCCGGCATCACGCTCCAGCAGAAGCACTCCATATCGATGAACCTGAGCAGGGCAGGATCCTTTATGTGTTTGCGGGCCACGTCACCCACGTTCACAGGCAACCAGCGGGCCAGCCCCAGGCAGGCCCGCGGCGCCCTGAAAAAAACCTTGGCCAGATAGGCCGGATCCTCCAGCGACAGCAGCGGCATCGCGTCAAGGCAACGGAACACCTGCCAGCAGGCGTCGTAGAAGGCTCGGATTCCCTGGGCCTCATGGGGAAAACGGTCCGAGAGGTCGGCGATGAATCGCCCGTAGTCCCGGTCGACCGCCACATTGAGCCCTCCGGGCAGGTGGTATTCGAGCTGGGCCGGATCGGCAACGGTGTCGCAGTGCTGGCCCACATCGGCCAGGGCACGGGTGAGCAGGTTGGTGTGGCCCTTCTCACCGAAGCCGAAGATCATCGAAGCTCCCACGTCAAACGTGTAGCCCGCCCGCTTGAAACTGCCACCCGACCCGCCAGGGATCAGGTAGCGCTCAAGCACCAAAACCTTGGCGCCCTTGGCCGCCAACTGGGAAGCAGTTACCAGGCCTCCGATGCCTGCGCCGACCACAATCACATCCCAGGGGGCGCCGGCAGGGGGGACGGGGCTGGGGTTCACCGCTGAAATGGCCTGGCTAACCGACCCTAGGAGCCCCGAACCGGCCTCAGGCGCGGGCGCGCTTGAGCATCAACTGCAGCTGGCCTACAGCTGCCCGGCCGATGTGGAAAACGGCCCAGCTCGCAGCCAGCAGAACAGGGGTGACAACCAGCAGCAGCCGTGCGTCCATGGAAGGCAGATAGGCAAATTTTTCTGATCTTAAGGAGTCGGCCAGGGCCGCCGCCGGTTGGATTCCGGATTTGTCTTCATCCTTTTTCCCCGCAGGCATGGGCATGGTGGGCCATGGCCAGCTGCCGGTAGTGGCGGGCGTGCTGACGTTGCCCGGCCTGGGCCTCGGCACTGAGTTGACGCTTCACCTGGGCCGGTGCTCCCATCACCAGGGCACCGGCGGGCACGTTCCTGGTGACCACCGAGCCGGCGGCCACCAGGGCGCCGGCACCCACGGTGACTCCATTGAGCACAATGGCGCCAATTCCGATCAGGCAGCCGTCCTCAAGGGTTGCGCCATGCACCACCGCCCGGTGGCCAATGGTCACATCAGCCCCGATGGTCACGGGCTGGTCCGGATCGCCATGGAGCACCGCCCCATCCTGCACATTGCTGCCCTCCCCCACCAGGATCGGGCACACATCGCCGCGGGCCACAGCAGTGGGCCAGAGGCTGGCACCGGCGGCGAGCCGCACATCTCCAAGGACTACGGCTGAGTCGGCCACCCAGGCCTGAGGATCAATCCTGGGCTCAGGCCAGGGGACACTTCCCACAAGGCAACTCATGATCTGCGGCAAGAGGTCTGGCCATTCTCCCGGCTGCGCTGGCCCCCTTGGAGGATGTGGCCGCTGGGTGATACGTTCCATACGTGCCCAACGGGCGCGGGTCGCTAGCTCAGCGGTAGAGCACTCGGCTTTTAACCGATTGGTCCTGAGTTCGAATCTCAGGCGACCCATTCCAGTCACGGCCGGATTTTGGCTCCAGCTCTCTCTGAGGGAAACGGAGCCCATGGATCGCCAACACCCCAGAGGTCGAAACATGCGGCGACCCTGAAAGCAAACGTTTGACCAATTTATTTCCATAGCCAACATTCCCATGGCAAACATTTCCATGGCTAACATCACTGAGTCCCGGTCAATCGTTGCAAGCTACGGTTGGTGTGCCGAGAGATATTCTCCTGGGCCTATTAGCCCTGATTATTGGGAGGAGTAGCCGCCCTGTTGGGGTGGCGGCGGTGCCTTTTGTATTCCGGGTCATTGTTGGAAGCCTGAAGCTCCGCAACCGTGCTGAGGGCAAAGCCCGATAGTCCCCCCGCAAACGCCAGCAGCAAAAGCTGCCAGAGAGCTCGTGCCGGGGACAGCGGCGTCGCCGTACGGGCGATGGTCGCCTGCAGCAGCATTGCCAAGGTCACCCCCAGCAGTACCCCGGCCAGCAGAGCAGCCAGCACCCGGCGGTTGATCGATCGGCTACCAGCACCGCGTTTCATGGACCAGGCTCCGCTGCACCGTATGCAGAGGCACCGCCGAGCCAGCTCTTCATCACTACGTAGAACACCGGCACCACAAACAGGCTGAGCAGCGTGGCCGCCAGCAGGCCGCCAAAAACAACGGTGCCAAGGGAGGTCTGGCTGCGGGCACCAGCGCCGCTGGCGAGTACCAGTGGCAGGAAGCCGAACAGCGAGGAGATTGCGGTCATCACGATTGGTCGCAGCCGCGACCGCGATGCGTCACGGGCCGCCTCCAAGGCAGGCATCCCCTCAGCCAGCCGCTGGTTTGCCTGATCCACGATCAGGATCCCGTTCTTGGCCGCCAGACCGATCAGCATCACCAAGCCCACCTGGGCGTAAATGTTGAGAACCTCTCCCCTCAGGCTCAGGAAAAGAAGGGCCCCGAGCATGGCGGCGGGCACCGTCATCAGAATGATCAGTGGATCGCTGAGGCTCTCGTACTGACCTGCCAGCACGAGGTAGACCACCAGAATTCCCATGGCGAAGATAACGATCGCCAGTGAACCGGCTTCGACCTCCTCCCGCGACAGGCCTGTCCAGTCGGAGCTGATGCCACTCACCCCCAGCTGATCGAACACCCTCTGGATGGCGACGATCGCCTGGCCGGAGCTGCTTCCTGCGGCCGCCTCTCCCTCCACCTTGATCGAGCGATAGAGGTTGAAATGGGGAATCACCGCCGGCCCGGTGGAGGGGGTGATGTCGATGAACTCCGACAGCGACACTGGCTGGCCCCCGGCGCTGGGTACGTAGAGATCCTCCAGCCGTTGTGGCGTAGCGCGGTAGGGAGCGTCCGCCTGCACAAACACCCGTCGCACCCGGCCCTCCTGGAAGGTGTCATTGATGTATGCGCCACCGAAGTTGAGGCTGAGCGTCTGCATCGCCTGACCGAAGTCGATGCCCAGGGATGCCAGCCGGGCGCGGTCCACGGTGATTTCCATCTGGGGAGCCTCGGGGCTGAACTGGGTGAATACCCCCTGGAGCTCAGGCTGGGAATTGGCATCCTGAATCAGCCGGCGGGCGACGTTAAAAAACTGCGGCAGCGACAGGCCGCCGCCGCTGCGATCGAGCAGCTGGAACTCGAAGCCGCCCGCATTGCCATAGCCGGGAATTGAGGGAGGCTGGATGGCAATCACCCTGGCCTCCCGCAAACCGGCAAAGCGTCGGTTCAACCGCGCCACGATCGCCTCCATCGACTGATCCAGCCCGCGGCGCTCCTCCCAGTTAGTGGTGCCAAAGAAAAACAGTCCTCGGTTTGGTGCATTGCCACTGAGGCTGGCGCCGCTGAACAC
The DNA here is from genome assembly GCA_035284945.1 of Synechococcus sp. Lineage (GTDB taxonomy): Bacteria > Cyanobacteriota > Cyanobacteriia > PCC-6307 > Cyanobiaceae > Cyanobium_A. The sequence goes on along the minus strand of JAYKGS010000049.1, from coordinate 10,100 downwards.
CGCCGCTGCCTTGATCGCTTTTTCCTCGGCCAGAATCGCCGCTACACGCCGGTTAATTGCGCTGGTGATGGCATTGGAGCTGCCCTCCGGAGCCTGGACGATGCCGATTGCATAACCTTGATCCTCCACCGGCACGAAGCCGGAAGGAATGGCATTGAAGGCGATCGCAGTGAACAGAATGCCGCCTACCAGGGCTGCCATCACGGGCCCCCTGTGGTGGAGCACGCCCCTGAGGGCACTGTCGTAGGCCCGTTCAGCCCGACCGTAGACAGCATTGAAGGCCTGGAAAATCCAGGGGGTGAAAAAGCCGGCGCTGAAACCGATACCGCTGCATAGCAGCGCCAGAAATGGGCTGCTCAGGCCAGCGAACAGCAGACCAGCCACGGCCCCCGCACCACAGACTGGCAGCAGCAATGGCCGGCCACTTACCTGGCTGAGGCCGTAACCAAGCAGCGCGGCCAAGATCAGCATTCCCAGCGCCGGCAGCACGCCACCACCACTGACCAGCAAGCCGTATAGGAATCCGAGCAGACCTCCAGCAACGGCATAGGTGCGACGGCTGGGCTCCTGGTCCTGGCGGGAGAGCAGCAGGGCCGAGAGCATGGGCGAGAAGGTGAGCGCGTTGAAGGTGGATATGGCTATGGCGAACAGGATGGTGGCCGCAAACTGGCGGTAGATCGTTCCAGTGGCACCAGGGAAAAACAGCACCGGCAGAAATACTGCAAACAGCACCAGCGAAGTGGCAAGCACCGCCCCGAACAGCTCCGACATCGTCGCCTTGGCGGCCTGAAGGGCCGAGAGCCCCTCGTCACGTCGCTTCGCTGTCCCCTCGATAACGGTGATCGCATCGTCCACAACGAGGCCGGTGGCCAGCACCAAACCGAAGAGGGTTAGCTGGTTGAGGCTGAAACCGAACACCTTCACAAAAGCGAAAGTGCCCACCAGCGCCACAGGAATGGCGATCGCCGGCACCAGCGTCGCCTTCCAGTTCTGCAAGAACAGAAACAGGATCAACACCACCAGTACCACCGCATCTCGCAGCGAATTACTGACCCCTTCGATCGAAGCGCTGATGAAATCGGTGACGTCGTAGATCTTCTCGAGCTTCATCCCGGGCGGAAGGCCCGCCTGGAACTCCGCCAGCACCTGCTCAACCCCCCTGGATACCTCCAGGGCATTGCTGCCGCTGAGCTGATAGATGGCCAGACCCACCGAGGGCACCCCGCGCAGATCGGTAGCGCTGATGTCGTAACTCTCGCCGCCGAGGCTGACCCGGCCCACATCCCGAAGCCGCACCAGCGCGCCATCACCGGTGTTACGCAGGATCAGGTTTTCGAAATCCTCGTTTTGCAGCAAACGGCCCTGCAGCTGCACCGAGAAGGTGTAGGGCTGGCCCTGGGGCGCTGGTGCACCACCGATCCGCCCAGCCGGCACCAGGCGGTTCTGGCTCTGCAAGGCCGCCACCACATCGGCGGCACTGAGTTTCTGCTGGGTGAGGCGGTCGGGATCGAGCCACACACGGATCGCCAGGCGGCGGTTCCCGAAATAGGTGATTTCCCCCACGCCCCGCACCCGGCGCACCTGATCGGTGAGGCCCTGATCCAGCTTGCCGCTGAGGGTCTCCACGCTGTAAGGACGGGCCGGATCCGTGCTCACCAGGTTGTAGACGAGCAATATAGAGTTGGAGGCTTGACTCACCGTCACCCCCGACTGGCGCACCTCGGCGGGCAGCTGCGGTGAAGCCAGCGCCACCCGGTTTTGGACGTTCACCTGGTTGATGGCGCCATCGGTGCCACTTGCGAAGGCGACGCTGATTGCGCTTGTGCCATCGGCCGCACTGGTGGAAGTTATGAACTCCATGTTTTCCACCCCGTTGATCTGCTGCTCCAGCACCGCGGTGAGACCCTCTTCCACACTCACCGCATCGGCGCCTTGGTAGCGCGCGCTCACCTGCACCGTCGGCGGGGCGATATCGGGAAGATTCTCGATCGGCAGGATCGGCAAAGCGATCAGCCCAGCGATCACGATCAACAGACTGCAGACCGTGGTGAGCACCGGCCTGAGGATGAAGCGATTGGAGGCGGACATCGGGGTTCCTCTCCTTAATCAGCTGGGGCCTGCCGCACCGGCAGGCCATGGCGCAGGCTGAGCAGGTTGCTGCTGATCACTAGGGCCCTGGCATCCAATCCCTTGAGCACCGGGTAGCGAGCGTCCTGCAGTGGACCAAGCTGAACTCGGGTCTGCAGGGCGAAGCTGCTGGTCGGCGGCAGCTGCCGCAGCCGCTCCAGGGGCGCCTGGCCCGGATCGCGCTCCAGCTCCTGCAGCGTGCCGAGGCGGTACACATAACTCTGGCCGGAAGACTGGATGACGGAACCCACCGGCACCGATAACTGATCCCTGCTGTCCAACACCAGACGGGTGCGTACCCGCAGGCCATTGCGAAGGTTGCCATTCCTGTTGTCGTAGGTGGCCTTCACCAGCAATACCTGATTACCCACATCGACACTGGGATCGATCGAGGCAACAACTCCTCGCAGCAGGGGCTGACTGCTGCCGGGATCCTCCAGGATCACCGTCTGGCCAGGCCGCACCCGGTTGCGCAGCCTGGCTGGCACATCAATGCGGGCAGTGAGCTCGCCGTTGCGGATCACGGTGGTGAAGGGGTCTCCAGCCCGGATCACGTCGCCAAGCTTGACGGTCACATCCCCGATCGTCCCAGCGATCGGGGCGCGAAGGTCGCGGAAGGCCAGGTCCGCCTCACGGGCCCGCAGGCTGGCGGTCGCGGCGATGTAGCCCTGGCGAAGCTCATCTCGCTGCAGGGTGCTGGCCGCCCCCACCTGGGCCAGGAAAGCAAAGCGCTCGTAGTTGAGCCGGTCCTTGGCCTGGGCGGAACGCAGGCTCATAACCTCGGCCTGCAGCTGCGCCTGATCGAGCACCACGAGCAGCTGGCCAGGCCGCACCCGGTCCCCCTGGCGAATATGCAGCTCCTGGATCCGGCCGCCGGCCTGGGCCGCCAGTTGCACCGCATCCACCGCATCAAGGGTGCTTATCGTGACCACCTCCTGACGGAAAGTGGCAGGCCGAGCCTCGGTCGTATCGACCAGAACAGGCCTGGCCGCCTCAGGGCTGGAGTTACTGCAGCCCGCAGGCAGCGCCAGGCCGAGAAGTGCGACCGCCTGCAGGGCGCGCCGAAAAGGCATGCGGACGTGTGACGGTACCCCTACCTTAATTCGCGGCTTTTATTCAAGCTGATCCATCTTCCACACCCGCGGGACCTCTCAGCCAGCCGGCAGCGGGAGTACCCCCGGCTTACCTGCTCACCTGGGGGCGGGCCAGGCCAGCTTCACAGCCGCCCCTGCAGGCCGTAGAGCAGGGTTGCCGCGCTTTCGCGCAGGGCGAGTCGGTTGCGCTGGGCGGGCAGCAGGTTGGGTTCAGCCGCAAGCGGGAACACCGCCAGCTGCTGACGCCGAAAGGCCCGGCAGGCCCGTGGCAGTTGCCAGGGGTCGGTGATAAGCACGATCGATGGCCGGGAGGAGGACTTGACGAAACGGCGGATCCAGGCTCCCGTGAGCATGGCATTTTCCCAGGTGGTGCGGGCGCAGCTGTCGCCGGAGATGCGCCCGGGAGGCACGCCGAGCTCCAGAAGCCGCTGGGCCGTGGCCGGTTCGTCCCCGGATACGTAAATCTGCTGCACCTTGCCCTGGCGCAGCAGCAGCGCGGCCTGGGCGGTGGTGGCCTCAGCGATCTGCGGCCCCCGGCCCACCAGCACTGCCAGGGTCAAGCCGGAGGATGGGGGCTGGGCCGGCGGCATCTGGCTGTCTAGCCAGTCGCTCAGCACCGCGGTGGTCAATGGGCTGTAGAGCAGGGATGCCAGCAGCACGGCCAGTCCCGCTAGCAGGGCCTGCCAAGCCCAGCCGACGCGGGCCGTGGCACAGAGCACCAGAACCAGGCTCGCCACCAGCGGCAGCAGCAGGGCTGGGGTGGTGAGCAGCTGGAGCAGGAAGTCCCGCAGGGAAAACCAGGCGGCCGGAGCCGCCGGACAGCTATTCCAATCAACGGAGGACGGCAGCATGGCTGGCAGATGCACGAGGGTGGAGAGCATGGGTGATCTGCTGAAACCGATTCTCAAGCGTGCCGTTGCCAGGCTGCACCTATATCGACTGGCCGCGGGGTTGTACGAAACCTATCGACTGATCGCAAAACCCCACACCCATGGCGCCCTGGTGGCCATCTGGTGGGAAGGGCGAGTGTTGCTGGTGGAAACCAGCTATCGCCGGGCCCTGTCGTTGCCGGGTGGCGGCATCGAAGCCGGGGAGACGCCGCTGCAGGCCGCGATGCGTGAGCTGGATGAGGAAGTGGCGATCAAGGTGGAGGCCAACGAGCTCCAGGATCCCTGGCAACTGAGCGAACTGTCTGCGGGGGGTCGGAACACGGTGACGATCTTTGCCTGGCACCCGACCTGCCAGCCGGAGGTCGGGGTCGATGGCCTGGAGATCCGGGGCTGCCATTGGCTCACTCGGGAGGAAGCCCTTACCAGAGCGCTCACCGGCCACCTGCGGGCCTATCTGCAGAGCACTCAGCAATGCCAGATGGACTTCAAGGCCGGCGCCCATTGACAATCACTGGGTTGGCGCCACCAGGGGCCCCGGGCAAGGCCGGCACCACCGAGGTCTGGCCGTCCCACTTGTCGAGAAACAGCTTGTAGAGCACCTGGTCATCGAGGCTGGAATTGAGGGTCTCGTAGCGCTTTGCCTCCTGCTCGGCGATCAGCACTTCGGTCTGGGCCCGCAGCAACTGCTGCTCGGCGATCTGCTTCTGCTCGATGGCTGCCCGATACTCCTCAGCTATCTGCAGTCCGGTGAGGTCGAGGCCCTGCACGCTCACGTAGTCAAATTTGCGCAGCTCGTCGGCCACCTTTTCCTGCACAAGTTCGGATATGGAATTCCACTCCGTGGCGATGGTCACCAGTTCGTACTGGGAGAACACCGATTTGAGAGCCTTGAGCAGGGAGGGCTGGATCACCCGCGGATAGATCTGCTGATCGTCGGTGGCGATCGTTTCGTAGACACGGCCTGCCTCGGCCGGCTTCATGGCGTACTTGACCGTGGCGGTGGCCTGGATCACCTGGAGGTCCTTGGTGAGGGTGGAGAATTGTTCGGGTCTCACCTGGGTGCGCACATCAAACAAAGAGGTGTTCTGGGCAAGGGGAATCTTGAAATTGGCTCCCGGTTGGCGCGGCTGGCCGGTGACCCTGCCGAGGGTTGTGACCACGGCCACGTTCCCGGCCGGCACGATGAACACCGTCTGCGAGAGCAGCACCAGCCCCGCCAGAATTGCTGCAAAGATCAACTGCCAGAGTCCGCCGAAGCCGTTATCTGCCCCAGAGCGCATGGGAGATTGCATCGAAGGGCTGGAATCTTGGGGTGGGTCGACCCTAGGCGCTCAGGCCAGCCAGCTGGCCCCCTCAATGCCCGCAGCAGTCTTCGCAGCCAGACGAACTGACAGGCACCTCCGCCTGACAAACTCCAACCGGCCCGCCAGGATCAAACCACAATCAGCAGAGCGCCTTGATGTCACGAGCCCCCGACCAATCCCCAGCCGTTGTCACGCCCCTCAGCTGGGTGCCCTGGCTCCAGGCCGGCGTGACCGCCATGCTCCTGGTGCTGTTTGTGGTGATGGTGGGCAAAACCCGGCAGCAGAGCGCAGCTATTCGCCAGCTTCAGGAGCAGGTGCAAGGTCTTGAGAATGCCAGGGCCCTCGAGCGCACCGCTGGGCTCGAGCAGCAGCTGCGCACCACGGTGGAGCGGCTGCAGGTGGTCGAACGCAACAATGCCCGCATCGATGCCCTGAGCAGCGCAAACGCAAATCTCTCGGCGGAGCTGCGCATGCTGCGCAGCAACCAGGCCAGCGAAACCGCTCCCGACCCCCTGGGCGACGCCCCCCCGCTGACTCCCCTGCCGAGCCCCAAGCAGGCTACCCCGGCCAATTGAGCAGGGATCAGCCCCTTAACCCTTAACAGCATCCCCTGCGGCGCTGGGCAGGATGTAGCGCTGGAGGCCGATGAACAGCACCAGCACTGGCAGGATCGAGATCACCGAACCTGCTGCCACCAGGCGCCAGTCGAGGGAGAAGCTGCTGGCCAGCTGCTGCAGCCCCAGGGGCAGGGTGTAGAGCTCGGGTTCATCGAGGATCACCAGGGGCCAGAGGAAATCGCTCCAGGTGCCGATAAAAACAAACATCGCCAGGGTGATCAGGTCGGCCCGCGCCGCCGGAATCATCACGTTCCACCATTCGCCCAGCGGCGTGCAACCGTCGCAGCGGGCAGCCTCCTCCAGCTCCACAGGCACCCCAAGGAAACTCTGGCGCAACATGTAGATGCCGAAGGCCGTTGCCGCCTGGGGAATAATCAGGGCCCAGAGGGTGTTGCGCAGACCGATCTGCACCATCAGCAGATACAGGGGGATCATCACCACCTGGAAAGGGATCAGGATTGTGGCCACCACCAGGGCAAGCACCAGCCCCCGGCCGGCGAAGCGCATCCGTGCCAGCGGGTAGGCCGCCAGGGAGCAGAACAGCAGATTGGCCAGCACCGCCAGGCTGCTGACAACGGTGCTGTTGAGCAGGTAGGTGAGGATCGGGTTGTCTCCGAACAGACGCGTATAGGCGTCCAGACTGGGCTGGGCTGGCAACAGGGCCGGCGGGCTGGTGAAGATGTTCTCTGCAGGACCCTTGAGGGAGGTGCTCACCAGCCAGAGCAGGGGCAGCAGCATTACCAGGGCCACCAGTAACAACAGCATCAGCTGGGCAGCCGCGGCCAGCTGCAGGTTGCGGATTTTCACCTGGGAGGGGGGATGCATCGGCAGGTTCAGACCCTGGGTCGTTCGGCAAGGGGGCCATCAGCCCGGGTCGGCAGGGGCGCTTTCTGGGGGTGCAATGGCTGGTGATGGGCTCCCGCCACCAGCCGGTTGAGGGCGTTCACAAAGGCCTGGGCAGCGGCAACAACGATGTCTGTGTCGGCGGCGTGGCCGGAGTACAGCACTCCCTGATGGCGCAGCCGGATGGTCACCTCACCCATGGCATCAATGCCCTCCGTAACCGACTTGACGCTGAACTCCACCAGCTCATTGGGCACCTGGGCCAGCCGGTTGAGCGCCTGACACACCGCATCCACCGGCCCCGTGCCGATTGCAGCCTCGCTCAGCTCGGCGCCATCGGCCGTCACCAGGGTGACGGTGGCGGTGGGCTGCAGACCGGTGCCACAGCTCACCTGCACGCTCTTGAGGATGTAGCTGGCATTGCCCTGCTGCTGCACCTGTTCGCTGACGATCGCCTCAAGATCGCGGTCACCAATCTCTCGCTTGCGGTCGGCCAGTTCCTTGAAGCGGGCAAAGGCATCATCGAGGTCGTCACGCTCCAGGTTGTAGCCCAGCTCCTCCAGGCGGGCGCGGAAGGCGCTGCGGCCGGAGAGCTTGCCCAGGGAGATGCGGTTGTCGGCCAGACCCACGGTGCGGGCGTCGATGATCTCGTAGGTGAGGCGGTGCTTGAGCACCCCGTCCTGGTGGATGCCCGATTCATGGGCGAAGGCGTTGGCACCCACGATCGCCTTGTTGGGCTGCACCGCCATGCCGGTGAGCTTGCTCACCAGGCGCGAGGTCTTGGTGATCTCCTCGGTGCGCACGCCGGTCAGCGCTGCGCTGGAGTCGGCCGGGCGGCCCAGGAAGGGATTGAAGTAGCTGCGGCGCACATGCAGCGCCATCACCAGCTCCTCAAGGGATGCATTACCGGCCCGCTCGCCGATACCGTTAATGGTGCATTCGAGTTGGCGGGCACCGTTCTTGACGGCCTCGAGGAAGTTGGCCACCGCCAGGCCCAGGTCGTTATGGCCGTGCACAGAGATCACGGCCTGATCGATGTTAGGTACGTTGGCGTTTATACCGGCGATCAGCTCGCCGAATTCGGCCGGGGTGGCATACCCCACCGTGTCGGGAATGTTGATCGTGGTGGCGCCGGCCCTGATCGCCGCCTCGATCACCTGGTGCATGAACTCCGGATCGCTGCGGCCGGCGTCTTCGCAGGAAAACTCGACGTCATCCACCAGCGAGCGGGCGTAGGCCACCATCTCGGCGGTGATCGCCAGCACCTCGGCGCGGCTCTTGCGCAGCTTGTGCTCCAGGTGAATGTCGCTGGTGGCAATGAAGGTGTGGATGCGCCGCCTGGCGGCGGGGGCCACCGCGTCGGCGCAGGCCTTGATGTCGCCTGCCGCTGCCCGGGCAAGGCCGCAGATGGTGGGGCCATCAGGTGTGCCAACGCTCTCGGCGATGCGCTGAACGGCGTTGAAGTCGCCCGGACTGGCAAATGGGAAACCTGCCTCGATGATGTCGACATTCAGCCTGGCCAGCTGCTGGGCGATCGCCAGCTTCTCGTCGAGGTTCAGGCTGGCACCGGGAGACTGCTCGCCATCGCGCAAGGTGGTGTCAAAGATCAGTACACGGCCTGGGTCGCGGGCCATAACTACGCCTCTAGGCGGAATTACTATGAGTTAGCCCCATACTAGGCGGGCGCCCGCCTTCCGGGCCGAGGGGGCCAGGGGTGCTGCGCCTACAGTGGCCTTACAGCTTGAATGGTCATGGCCGCAGGCGATCTGGCCCTCGTCCTTCACGCCCATCTCCCCTACGTTCGCTCCAGCGAGCCGGGTTCGCTGGAGGAAGACTGGTATTTCCAGGCCTTGCAGGAGTGCTACCTGCCCCTTCTGGCCGTGCTGGAGGCGGCGGCAACCGATCCGGCCCAGGCACCGCGCCTCACCCTGGGGCTCTCGCCCACCCTGCTGTCGCTGCTGGCCGACCAGGAGCTAAACGCCCGCTTCCTGCCCTGGTTGCAGCTGCGCCAGGAGCTTCTCCAGCAGGCTCCCGCTGAGTGCGCGGCAGCGGCGACAGCCCTGGCCGACCAACTGGCAGCCATCGCAGGCCAGTGGCGCCGCTACCAGATGCGGCTGGTGCCCCGCTTCGCCCGACTGCAACAGCAGGGCGTGCTTGACCTGATCACCTGCGCCGCCACCCACGGCTACCTGCCGCTGCTGCGCGAGGTGCCCGAAGCCGTGCGGGCCCAGCTGCTCACGGCGGTGCGCGAGCACACCCGCCAGATAGGCGAGCGACCCCTGGGCATCTGGCTGCCGGAGTGCGCCTACTACGAGGGGCTCGACCAGCAGCTGCTGGCCGCCGGCCTGCGCTACTCGGTGCTGGATGGCCACGGGCTGCTGCACGCCCTGCCCCGGCCGCGTTATGGGGTGTTTGCACCTATCTGCTCGCCGGTGGGCGTGGCCTTCTTCGGCCGCGACAGCAATGCCACCCTGCCGGTGTGGAGCGCCCGCGAGGGCTACCCAGGCCACGGCAGCTACAGGGAATTTCACCGTGATCTGGGCTGGGATCTGCCCGAGGAACTGCTCAGCGCCGCCGGCATTGCCAGCCGCCGCCCCCTGGGACTGAAGCTGCACCGGGTCAGCGCCCAGGGTTGCCCGCTGGAGGCCAAGCAACCCTACGAACCAGCCGCCGCCGCCGAGCAGGTGCGCGTCCACGCCGCCCACTACCTGGCAGGCCGCGCTGCGGAAATGCAGGGTCTGCAAGGCTCCCTGGAGCGGCCACCCCTGCTGATGGCCCCATTTGATGCCGAACTCTTCGGCCACTGGTGGTTTGAAGGTCCCCAGTTCCTGGCGGCTTTGTTTCAGGAGGCGGCCGCCAGCGGCGTGAAGCTGGTGAGCCTGCGCCAGGTGCTGGCCGGCGGCCACTCCCTGCAGATGTGCCGGCCATCACCGAGCAGCTGGGGCCAGGGGGGGTACCACAACTACTGGCTGAACGACACCAACGCCTGGGTTGTGCCCCAGTGGCAGAAGGCGGCGCACACGATGGTGCGCCGGGTGAGCCAGGGCGTGGCCAGCGAAGCCCAGCGCGAGCTGCTCACCCAGGCCGGCCGGGAGCTGCTGCTGGCCCAGAGCTCCGATTGGAGCTTCATCCTGCGGGCCGGCACCACCACCGAGCTGGCCAAGGAGCGGATTGGACGTCACCTCGACCGTTTCTGGCGCCTGATCGATGCCATCGACAACGGCA
>JAYKGS010000048.1:0-5891 GCA_035284945.1 Synechococcus sp. | reverse complement strand
CGGTGGTGCCCTGCGGCCTGGTCGATCGCGGCGTGGGGCGCCTGGCGGATTGGCTGCCGGGGCTCAGCTGCCAGCAGCTGCGCCGACCCCTGCTTGAGGCTTTTGCCAGCCGGTTTCGACTGGTGCTTGGGCCAGCCTGCCCCCTGGAGGAGGTGTTCAAGCCGTGACGGGAGCGCTGGCAAGGGAAATTATTTTGCGCAGCGGCGAACACCTTGTTCTGGTGGTTGTCAGTGTAGCGCTGGCCCTGCTGATTGCCCTGCCCCTGCTCGGAGGCATCGGCCCCACCCCGGCTGTGCTGGCCCTCACCCTTTACGCCCTGCTGCCCCTGCTGCCCAGCCTGATGGCGGGCCTGCGGGTGGCTTCCGTGATCGCCGTGGGGGTGGCCACGATCGGCGCGGCGATCGGGGCGGGGGGGCTGGGTGTCTTCATCTTTCGAGGCATCGCCACGGTGAATAACACCCTGCTGCTGGCAGGGGCGCTGCCGGCGGCGGCCATCGCCCTGGCTGCCGATGCCTGTCTGGGTGCCCTCGAGACTCACCTGAGCCGAGGGTCACAGCAGCTCCTCCAGGGGCCACGGCTCCTCCAGGGGCTCCGGCAGCGGCTTCGGCGCTGGTGGGCCCTGGCGGCTGCCCTGATCGGCGCGGCCCTTGTCGCCATCGCCCTCGGCGCGCATCAGCTGGGCAGCCCAGATCCCGCCGGCTCAGTGGTGATCGGTGCCAAGGGGTTCACTGAGCAGCAGTTGCTGGGGGAACTGCTGGCCCAGGAAATCGAGGCTCAAACGTCGCTGAAGGTGCGGCGCGAATTCAGCCTAGGCAGCACCTTTCTCTGCCATGAGGCCGTGCGCCAGGGCCGGATCGATGGCTACGTCGAGTACTCCGGCACGGCCTGGTCGGCGATTCTCAAGCAGCCCCCGGGCCCCGTCGCCAGCGACCGCGCCAGTCTCTGGAAACGCACCCGTCAGCTTTATGCCGAGCGCTACGGGCTGAGGCTTTTTCCTTCGCTCGGCCTCGAGAACACCTTTGCGATTCTGATCCGGCGGGCTGAGGCACAAAAACTCGGACTCCGGACCATCAGCCAGGTGGTGGGGCCCGCCCGCCGTTGGCGAGCTGCCTTTGGCTATGAGTTTCTCAACCGGGCCGATGGCTTCCCGGGGCTGGTGAGCCGCTATGGCCTCCGTTTCGCCGCGCCCCCGTTGGCGATGGATCTGGGCCTCACCTACCGGGCCCTGGCCGACGGCAGGGTGGATCTGATCGCTGGCGACAGCACCAGTGGTCTGATTCCCGCCCTGAAGCTGCAGGTGCTCGCGGACAACCACCACTACTTTCCCTCCTACGACGCCGTGCCCGTGTTCAATGCCGCCAGCCTGCAGCGCCATCCGGAGCTGGTGCCGGTGCTGGAGAACCTGGTGGGCCGTCTCTCGGCCGCCACCATGCAACAGCTCAATGCCGCGGTGGATCTGGACCATCAGAGCCCCGAACTGGTGGTGCGCCGCTGGCGGCGGGATCACTGAACAGGCCCGGCCCGGCCAGGGTGCCGGCCCCAGGGGGTGTTAACACTGCGACAAGCCCTCCCACTTCCACCGCCGTGGCCCGCCCCATTCCCCCCGCTGAGATCCACTGGAGCGGCAGTCGCCGCGATCGCCGCGCCCTGGCCCGGCGCAGTGACTGGAGCGACCTCACCGGCCTGGAGCAGCTCTGGCCCGTGCTGGCCGAGCGCCACGGCGATGGCCTGGCCCTGGAGGCCCCCCATGCCACCCCGCCCGAGCAGTTCAGCTACCGACAGCTGCACCAGGCCATCGAGCAGGCCGCAGCAGCCTTCGCTGGCCTGGGGGTGGGCGAGGGGGATGTGGTGGCCCTGTTCGCCGAAAACAGTCCCCGCTGGCTCCAGGTTGACCAGGGGCTGATGCGGGCAGGCGCCGCCGACGCGGTGCGGGGCAGCGCAGCCCCGGTGGAGGAGCTGCGGTACATCCTGGAAGACTCCGGTGCCAGCGGACTGGTGGTGGAATCGGCGGCCCTGCTCGCCAGGCTGGCCCTCGCCGCTGAGGCGTGGGGCCGGTTGCGCTTTGTGCTGGTGCTGGAGGGGGAGCGGGGCGCCGGGGGGCTGCCGGTTCCCTGCCTGAGCTGGGGTGAGCTGCTCGAGCGCGGGGCGACGGCATTGGCCTCGGGCCGGCCGGCCCCCCCCCCGCCTGCTGACCCTGCCCGCCTCGCCACGATCCTCTACACCTCTGGCACGACTGGCCAGCCCAAGGGGGTGCCCCTGAGCCAGGCCAACCTGTTGCACCAGTTGCGTCACCTGGGGGTGGCCGTGGCCCCCCGGCCCGGCGAGCGGGCGGTGAGTGTGCTGCCGATCTGGCACTCCTACGAGCGCAGCGCCGAATACTTTCTGCTTTCCTGCGGCTGCCGACAGACCTACACCACCCTCAAGCAGCTGCGCTCCGATCTGCAGCGGGTGCGTCCCCACTATCTGATCAGCGTGCCGCGACTGTGGGAAGCCCTGCTCTCCGGTTTTGAAGATGCCCTGGCAGCCATGCCGCTGTCGCGGCAGCGGTTGCTGCGTGCCGCCCTGGCCAACAGCCGCGCCTTCGGGCAGAGGCGTCGCCAGGCACTGGACCTCACCCTTACGCCTGAGGACTGGCAGTCGCGGCTGGGTGCGGCGGCGGTTGCCATGCTGCGCTGGCCCCTGCACCGGCTGGCGGCGGCGCTGCTCTGGCCGAAGCTCCGCCAGCAGCTGGTGGGGGGCCGCCTGCGCACGGCGATCAGCGGTGGGGGTGCCCTGGCCCTGCATGTGGATGGTTTCTTCGAGGCGATCGGCATTGAGCTGCTGGTGGGCTACGGCCTCACCGAAACCAGCCCGGTACTCACCTGCCGCCGCAGCTGGTGCAATCGCCGCGGCAGTGCCGGCCAGCCCCTGCCGGCCACTGGCCTGCGAATCGTCGATCCCGACAACGGGGGGCCCCTGGCCATCGGCGAGCGGGGCCGGGTACTGGCCCGAGGGCCCCAGGTGATGGCTGGCTACTGGCACAAGCCCGAGGCCACTGCGGCGGTGCTGGACCAGGAGGGCTGGTTTGACACCGGCGATCTGGGCCACCTGCTGGCCGATGGCTCCCTGGTCCTCACCGGTCGGGCCAAGGACACGATCGTGCTCAGCAGCGGCGAGAACATCGAGCCCGGTCCCCTGGAAGAGGCCCTGGTGGCCAGCCCCCTGATCGAGCAGGTGATGGTGGTGGGGCAGGACCGCAAGCAGCTCGGCGGCCTGGTGGTGGCCAAGGCCGAGGCCCTATCCGCCTTCGCCGCGGCGGCTGGTGCTGCTGGCGATGTCGCCCTGCGGAGGGCCCTTGCGCGCGAGTGCAACCGGCTGCTGGCCTCGCGCCCCGGTTCCAGGCCTGAGGAGCGCCTGACCGGCGTCGCCCTGGTGGAGCCCTTCACCCTTGAGAACGGCCTGCTCACCCAGACCCTCAAGCAGCGCCGCGATCGCATTGCTGAGCGTGATGCCCTCCTTATCGAAGCGATCTACGCTCCCCGCTGAGGTGCGGCCAACCGGCCGTTGACCCAGGTGCGCCAGGCTGACAGCCTGGATTCTGCTTTGCATTTCCCATGGCCGATGCCACCCTCACGATCAAGCGCAGCATCACCGTGCGTGCAGTGGTGACTCCCCGCTGGAAGGAGGACGCTGAACGGGAGCTCAGCAATGCCATCGCCAACGTCGATGGCCAGCTCTCCCAGCTCGAGCTCGAGGGCCAGCGGCTGATCGATGAGATCCGCCACCAGAGCGCAAATCCCCTCGACCCTCGAGTGCAGGAGCAGGTGGGGTCGCTGCAGGAGCAGGTGGCCAGCAAGCGGGCTGAGCTGGATGAACAGAAACGCCAGATGCTTGAGCAGCAGCGTCAGGTGCGTGAACTCGAGATGGAGCAGATCGTCGAGCAGGGACAGATCGAAAGCATCTGTCAGGTGCAGGTGGGCGACAATCTGGTGGAGAAACTGCAGGCTGCCGTGCTGGTGCGTGACGGCTTGATCGAGGCGATTGAGGCCGGTTGAATCCGATCGCCTCTGCCTGCTCGGGAGCCCTCCACTCCTATTTCCTGCTGCCCTCCAGATTGGTGTCCGAGCTGTTCTGGTGGCCGTTGAGATGTTTCTCGCAGGCACTTGCACCCAGGCCCATGAAAATGGCCGTGGCGCTCAGGACTAGTAGGAGCAGGGGTCTCATCTAGGAGCTTGGAATTAAGGGGAGCCTATCGGCAGATCGGCAATTTTGGCTGGGGTGTGCTGGGGTTCCCACCGGCGCATGGGCGGCAGAGCGCTTGGGGAGATTGCCTTTGGCAGGTTTTCTCGGCGTTTTAGAGTCCTCCCATACCCCGCCTCTGACCCATCTCCCCTGTTGGAGAAAAGTTGGCACAAGGGTTGGAACCCATCTTCAAAAGGCAAGCGGGCACAGGTTTATGGCAACCCACGAAATCTTTATGCCGGCCCTTTCCTCCACCATGACGGAGGGCAAGATCGTGGAGTGGCTCAAGCAGCCCGGCGACAGGGTGGAGCGGGGCGAGTCCGTGCTGGTGGTGGAGAGCGATAAGGCTGATATGGATGTGGAATCCTTTAACGAGGGATTCCTGGCCGCCGTGTTGATGCCAGCCGGCGGCACTGCTCCGGTGGGCGAGACCATCGGCCTGATCGTGGAAAGCGAGGCCGAGGTCGCTGAAGTGGCCGCCAAGGCCCCGGCGGCTCCCGCTGCTGCCCCGGCTCCAGCGCCTGCCGCCCCGCAGCCGGCCCCTGCCGCCCCACCCGTTGCTGCCCCAGCTCCATTTGCCCCAGCTTCAGTCGCCCCCACTCCTGCCCCAGCTGGGGCCCCGGCCTCCAGCGCAAGTGGTCGGGTGGTGGCCTCCCCCCGGGCCAGGAAGCTGGCCTCCCAGCTGGGCGTGGATCTGGGTGTCCTGCGTGGCAGTGGCCCCCATGGCCGCATTCAGGCCGACGATGTGCTTGCCGCTACCGGTCAGCCGATCACGGTGCCCCGCGTGGCCGAAGGCAGCGGCCCTGCCGCGACCGCCGGCGGCGGCAATGGCATCGCTGCGGCAGCTCCCGCTCCCGCTGGCGACTCCTTCGGCCGCCCCGGCGACTCTGTGCCCTTCAACACCCTGCAGAACGCGGTCAACCGCAACATGGTCGCCAGCCTGGGGGTGCCCTGCTTCCGGGTCGGTTACACGATCACCACCACCAGGCTCGATGCCTTCTACAAGCAGCTGAAGCCCAAGGGGGTCACGATGACGGCTCTGCTGGCCAAGGCGGTCGGCGTGGTGCTGGCCCGCCATCCCCAGGTGAACGCCGCCACCAGCGCCGACGGAAGCGCCATGGCCTATCCCGCCGCTGTGAACGTGGCGGTTGCCGTGGCGATGGAAGATGGCGGTCTGATCACGCCGGTGCTGGCGGCCGCTGACAGGACCGACATCTATTCGCTGGCCCGCAGCTGGGCCGACCTGGTGGCCCGGGCCCGCAGCAAGCAGCTCAAGCCGGAGGAATACAGCACGGGCACCTTCACCCTCTCCAACCTGGGCATGTTCGGCGTCGACCGCTTCGACGCGATTCTGCCCCCCGGCACCGGTGCCATCCTGGCGGTGGCAGCGTCGCGGCCCACCGTCGTGGGCGGCAAGGATGGCTCGATCCGAGTGGCCAACCAGATGCAGGTGAACCTCACCTGCGACCACCGCACCATCTACGGCGCCCATGCAGCGGCCTTCCTCAAGGACCTGGCCCAACTGATCGAAACCAACCCCGAGAGCCTGGCGGTTTAACCCAAACGGAGGGCAGACATGGGGCTGTATCAAGCTCGACGACGCTTCAGCACAGTGCTGTTGGGGCGCCCCTTGCCGATCAGCGCAGCCCATGAGGAGCGCCTGCCGAATG
>JAYKGS010000047.1:0-20922 GCA_035284945.1 Synechococcus sp. | reverse complement strand
AAGGTGGTGCCGGCATCAAAGAAGATTTCTCCGCTGATGATGCTGAAAATGGGGAAGCGGTATTCGATGGTGGCTTCGGCAAAGCTCTTGCCGACTCCCAGATCACAGTCGTAGTAACCCCGTACGGAGTTGCCACCCCCCAGACAAAAAGCCTCATAGGGTGGAATCTGGTCCCCCACCAGGGTGCCTGCCGACACCTGGAATGCCAGGGCCTGCTTGCAATCTTTGGTTTCACCCGGCTTGGGCCGGCAACCCTTGAAGATCTTCAGCCACTCCACCGGGATGTAGTGGGTGAAGCTGCCCCGCACCCGGTTGAAGGTGGGGGAATTTTCTCCCACAGAGAGAAACTGCTCGGTGCCCAGGCTGAGGAAGTTGCCCTTGGTGGGATTGCGGGGATCGTTGAGAGTGCTGTAGGTGGCACCAACGCGAAAACTCAGCAGCTGGTTTTCCGTGGCGCAATTGTAGGCAAGACATATTACAGAAGCACCATTATTGGTATTAAATGTCCCATCGGGCTGAAGATTACCAACCACGGCCCTGGCATATTTGGAGCCCGAGAAGTCCATGGGGGAGACTTGCTGCCCACCAAAAGAGAGAATCAGATTCCATGGAGCTTTTTTAAATGGATTGCCACCATTGAGTGGTCGCACGAACTGCACGTTTGCACCAAGTCGCTGGATCGCAACCGTGTCGAAATTAGTCGTACCCGTACCCTGGTTGGAGCCTGCCGGGTTCTCATCAAAGGAGGTGACTACATCAAAATCACTTCCAGTATAATTCTGAAGCTGATAACTGAAAGATGAGTTCTCGCTCTGGAACAGCTGGGGAACCTCCCGGCTGAAGAAAACACGGGCCCGGAAGGACGTGCGGTATTTGTTATCCTTGATCCAGGGGTCTGTGAAGGTGATGTCGCCCAGGCCGCCATACTGGCCATAGGAGATGTTGGTGCCGAGATCCCAGGCACGACCAAAAAGGTTGCTGTCATTCAATTGAATCTGGCCAAACACACCCTGGCTCTGGCTGTAGCCGATACCACCGGAGAGGGAGCCGCTCGACTGCTCAACGATGCCCAGCACAATCACAACTTTGCCGGGGTCAGCCGGCACGGGGCGAAGGGTCACCTTGACGTCGCTGAACAGGCCGGTGCCATAGATCCGCTTGATGTCCTCCTCCAGCTCCCGGCGATTGAACACCTGACCTGGGCGGAGGGAAACCTCCCGGGTCACCACCCAGGGTTTGGTCTTACCTCGGATCGGCTCGCCCTTGTCGTTAGTGGCTGAGCCCTCCTTGTTGAGAAACTGCACTTCAACGCCCTCCACGGTGCCCTGGCGTACCAGGAGCTCCACCACACCTTCAGGACTGACCCGGCTGGGCCCGGTGATGCGGGCCAGGGAATAGCCCTGGTCGGCATACCAGCGCTGGAGCTCCTGCATGCGCGTCTGCAGGGTGTTGAGATTGAGCGTCTTGCCGTAGTCGGCCGCAAAGGTGTCCTGAACCACCTGGCCGGGGAGCTTCAGATCCGCAGGATCAAGCTTGATTTGCTGGAGCACGGGGTTGGCTACCACCACCACCACCAGACGCACGCCAAGGGGGCCATCCACGGGCTGGATGCGCACATCCGAGAACCAGCCACTGGCGTAGATCGCCGCCAGGTCGGTCTGCAGTTCGCTGCGCGTCACCAGGGAGCCCGGCGTGGCCGCCATGGCCGCATAGGCGGCAAGTTCCAGACGCTCCCTTTCGGGATGGGCTTCAAGCCCTTCTATCGCCACTTCAGCGATCAAGACTCTGGGTTCTGCCTTGGGGGCTGGCTCCGTGCTGGCCGCCGGTGCGGGACTGGCGGCAGGTTGCTCGGCAGGGGGGGTCTGACCCTGAGCAGGGGCTTGGGATGGAGCTGGGGCTTGGGCTGGGGCTGCCGGGTCGGCCAGTGGGTTGTCGAGCTGCTCTGAAACCGGCCGCCCCTGCTGGGGGGTGGACTCCTGACCAGCAGGCACCGATCGGGAGCCTGGCGGCGGTGAATCCCCTGACTGGGCCAGGGCAGGGCCAGCAGCAAGCAGGGCAAAACCCAGCAGGGGAACCGCAGCCTTGAGACCCAGCAAAGCAGCCATGTGGTGGGGGAGCGAAGCGGCAGGGCCGCAAATGCCGACGACCTTACCCGTAGATCCTGGGTTCGGGACATGCCCCTTGGACCCGTTTGCAGACCTCCCCGTAGGCCTCGATAACAGCGCCCAGATCCTGGCGGAATCGGTCCTTGTCGAGAATGCGATCGCTGACATCAGCCACCGAACGGTCCCAGAGCCGGCAGGTGTCGGGACTGATCTCATCCGCCACCACCAGGTCACCGCCGGCAGTAAAGCCCAACTCGATCTTGAAATCCACCAGCTGCAGACCGATCGAGCTGAACAGGTTGATGAGTTCCTGATTCACCTGGCGAGCCAGCTGTTCGAGGCCCCGTCTTTGATCGGCATTCACCAGCTTGAGGAGCTCGAGCCGAGCTTCGGTGAGCAGGGGATCTCCAAAGGCATCATCTTTGTAGTAGAGATCCAGCAATGGAGGCTCGAGTGGGGTGCCCAGCTCGATCGGCATCTGCCTGCAGAGGGATCCGGCCGCCACATTGCGGATCACCACTTCAACAGGAATCACCCGCACCGGACGCACCAGCATCCAGCGGGCGTCCCGCACGCCCAGATAGTGGGTGGGAATCCCACGGCCAGCGAGATATTCGAACAGCCGCGCCGAGATCTGGCAGTTGAGTTCCCCCTTGCCAGCCAGTTCGGCCTTCTTGAGAGCATTGAAGGCTGTGGCGTCATCCTTGAACTCAACCGCAAGCAGGTCGGAGCAATCGGTGGCATACACCCGCTTGGCCTTGCCCTCATAGAGAAGGGAACCGATGCAGTAGGCCGTCATCGCTGGGAATCGGGGAAGGATTGAAGGGCATGGCCCCCAGGGGAGCGTGGCGAGCGCAATTGCCGCTCCAATTCGGCCTGACGGCTCTGGGCCTCTGGATCCAGACGGAGCAGCAGCCACTCAGAGTAGGCATCGTCGACGCCCTTGCTGAGCCTCAGCCTCCGTTCCCGTGCCCGCTGGGCCCGCTCCGGGGTCTCTGGAGCAGGGGCGAGCTGCTGATCGAGAATCTGGCCGACCAGTCCCCAGGCCCCGGCTGAGGCGGCCTGTTCCAGGGCGATTTCCAACAGCCGGTCCTGCTCAGCCGCTGGCAAACCATCAAATAGGGCCACGGCCTGGGCAAGGCGCGCCGCATTGGCTGCCCCCAGCTGGGTTCCACTCAGCAACACCTCGGCGGCCCGCTGCCGCTGGCCCAGACTTTCCAGATGTCCCGCCAGCAGATCCAGAGCCGAGCGGGTCACCGCGGTGCCGTCCTGCCGCTGGCTCAGCGGCAGCTCAAGGGCCTCCAACTGGGCCAGGTTCCCCGCTGCGAGTCTTTGCAGGGCATTGGCAGCCGCCTGGTGGTTCAGGCCTGCCTGGGCAGCCCGCCACTGCAGCACCAACCACTGGATCCGCTCGACACCGGCTGCCGGGCTGATCCGGGCGAGCACCTGCAGGGCCCCGTCCGGAGCCTCGCAGCGCAGGAGGACCTCGGCATTGGCCAACACCACGGTCAGGGGCTGGGGGGCGGGATGGAGACTGAGCAGCCGCTGTTGGAGCAGACGCAGACGCGCCCCATCCCCTTGCTCAACGGCCATAGCGCAGGCCCCATCGAAATCCCTGAGATTTCCTCTGGCCAGCAGGGTGTTCAGAGCAGGGTCAGATTCCGGTGGCTGGGCAGCCTCACCAGTGGCCGCTGCCCCCACAAGCGCAAAGGCCAGGCTCACCAGCAGCGCTCGGGCCCGGGAGGAGAATGGCGCTGGTCTTGCCGGCATCTGCTGGGGCTGGGCCCACGGAGCCCTCTGACAGGATCCAACCTAGAAGAGCTTCTACGTCTATTCACCCCATCCCGGCACCTCCAGGACCCATGCCTTCCGCCCCCTGTCCCACTCCCACAAGGATCCTGGTGGTTGGAGCGGGGGGCAGGGAAAACTCCCTTGGCTGGGCCCTGGCGCGCTGCCCGGGGGTGGAAGCCGTGTGGATCGCACCGGGGAATGGTGGAACCGCCGAGCTCCCAGGCTGCAGGCAGCTGGATCTCGCCGAATCAGACCATGCCGGCCTGCTCGCTGCCTGCCGCAGCAACTGCGTTGAGCTTGTGGTGGTGGGCCCGGAAGCGCCCCTGGCCGCCGGCCTGGCAGACCGGCTGCGCCAGGCGGGCTTTCCAGTGTTCGGCCCCGGGGCCGATGGGGCCCAGCTCGAGGCGAGCAAACAGTGGGCCAAGGCCCTGATGCTGGAGGCGGGGATCCCCACCGCCGGTTACTGGAGTGCCTGCAGCCGGGAGGAGGCCCTGAAGGTGCTGGAGGCCGAGGGCAGACCGCTGGTGGTGAAGGCCGATGGCCTGGCCGCCGGCAAGGGGGTGACAGTGGCGGAGAGTCTCGACGGGGCCCGCGCGGCAATCGAGGAGATTTTTGCCGGTCGTTTCGGCGAGGGAGGAGGGGCCAGGTTGGTGCTGGAGGAGCGCACCCATGGGCCCGAGGTGTCGGTGTTCGCGCTCTGTGACGGCCAGCGGCTGGTTTTGCTGCCGAGCGCCCAGGACCACAAGCGCATCGGCGAGGGTGACACCGGACCCAACACCGGGGGCATGGGCGCCTATGCACCAGCCCCCCTGCTGGATGCCGCGGGGCTGGAGACGGTACGGCGCACGGTGCTGGAGCCCACCCTGGCCGCCCTGCGCAGCCGCGGCATCGACTATCGCGGAGTGATCTATGCCGGCCTGATGCTCACCGAGCACGGGCCCAGCGTGATCGAATTCAACTGCCGCTTCGGCGACCCGGAATGCGAGACCCTGATGCCGCTGCTCGGGCCGGAACTGGCCCAGATATTGCTGGCCTGTGCCAACGGCAATCTTGACCAGGCGCCCCCGCTCACCATCCATCCCGGCTGCAGCGCCTGTGTGATTGCCGCCGCCGCCGGCTACCCCGGGGAGGTCCGCAGCGGCGATGTGATCAGCAGCGAACTGGTTAACAGCGACGGCCTGCAACTGTTCCACGCCGGGACCCTGCGCAGGGTCGACGGCAGCTGCCGGACCAGTGGCGGCAGGGTGGTTGCCGTGGTCGCCCAGGCAGAGACCTTTGATGCTGCCTTCGAGCAGGCCTACGCCGGCCTGGCCCGGGTTCACTTCGATGGCATGACCTACCGGCGGGACATCGGCCACCAGGTGCGCAGCCGATGAGCTGGCGCCAGGCCCTCAACCGCTGGTGGGCGGAGTTCAGCCTGCAGACCAAGCTGCTGGCGGTGGCAACCCTGGTGGTGAGCCTGTTGATGACAGGTATCACCTTCCTAGCCCTCAATGGCATCCAACGGGACGCCCAGCTGGGCGACACCCGCTACGCCCGCGACCTGGGCCTGCTGCTCTCCGCCAACGTGACCCCGCTGGTGGCCGAGGGCAACGACCGGCAGCTGGCGGCCGTCGCCGATCGCTTCTGGCGCTCCAGTCGCAGCCTTCGCTATGTCTTCTTTGCCGATCCTGAAGGGGTGATTTACCTGGGCATCCCCATCGGTGCGAGCTCAGGCAGCAGCGAACTGCTGCTCAGCCGCCGGCTCGAGCTGCCGGAGGATCTGCGCAAGCGTCCGGATACCCCCCTGATTCGTCAGCACCTCAGCCCCGATGGCCAGGTGACTGACGTCTTCGTGCCGATGATGAGTGAGGGGAAGTACCTGGGGGTGATGGCCCTGGGCATCAACCCCAATGAAACCCTGCTCGCCAGCGCCGCCCTCACCCGCGAGGTGACT
The DNA here is from genome assembly GCA_035284945.1 of Synechococcus sp. Taxonomy (GTDB): domain Bacteria; phylum Cyanobacteriota; class Cyanobacteriia; order PCC-6307; family Cyanobiaceae; genus Cyanobium_A. The sequence continues at coordinate 15,090 of JAYKGS010000047.1, read as the reverse complement.
GTGGCCGTGTTCATTTCAATCTGGGTTCTGGTGATCCTGGGGGCAGTTTTCAACGCCCTGACCATCACCCGTCCCGTCAAGGAGCTGCTGCAGGGGGTGCGCTCCATAACCGGTGGCAATTTTGAAACCAGGCTCGCCCTGCCGGTGGGGGGTGAGCTCGGCGAGCTGCTCGAGGGATTCAACACCATGGCGGCCCAGCTTGAAAACTACAAGGCAGCCAACATCGAGGAGCTGACCGCAGCCCAGGTGAAACAGGAATCGCTGATTGCCACCATGGCAGATGGGGCGGTGCTCCTCGATGCCGATGGGACGATCGTGCTGGCCAACCCCACCTCCCGTCGCCTGTTCCGCTGGGAAGGCCGCAACCTTGAGGGCAGTGACCTGATCGCCGAACTGCCGGAACGGTTGGCGATGGAACTCCAGTCAGCCCTCGAAAGCCTGATGTGCAGCGCCCGCGACAGCGCTGATGTGCGCTGTCGCTTTGGCGAACCGGCCCGCACCCTGCGGATCGTGCTCCAGTCGGTGCGTGATGCCAGCGGCGAAAGCCTCAAGGGAATCGCGGTAACCATCCAGGACCTAAGCCGCGAGGTGGAATTGAACGCCGCCCAGAGCCGTTTCATCAGCAACGTCTCCCATGAATTGCGCACCCCCCTGTTCAATATCAAGAGCTATGTGGAGACCCTCCACGACCTGGGCGACCAGCTCACAGAGGTGGAAAAAAAGGAGTTTCTGGGCATCGCCAACGATGAAACCGATCGCCTGACCCGGCTCGTCAATGACGTGCTCGACCTCTCCAAGCTGGAATCGGAGCGGGTCTGGTCCCTTGAACCGATGGAGCTGCCCCCCGCCATTGAGCAGACCCTCCGCACATACCGACTCAATGCAGATGAAAAGGAGGTGGGGCTGGACTTTCACTCCGATCCCCAGTTACCGCGGATTCTGGGCAACTGGGACCTGCTGCTGCAGGTGCTGGACAACCTGGTGGGCAACGCCCTGAAATTCACCCCCAGGGGCGGCAGGCTGCAACTGAGGGCCTACCCCTGGCCAGACCTCTGCCCGCTCACCCCGGGAACCGAACCCAACAGCGAGAGTCCGAGCTGTGATCTGACCTCACCCCTGCCCAGGCTGCGCGTCGAAATCTCAGACAGCGGCTGTGGCATCACAGATGCTGACCAGGAGCGCATCTTCGAGCGTTTCTACAGGGTGGAAAACGCCGTGCACACGGAAGCAGGAACGGGACTGGGCCTCTCAATCGTGCGCGGTATTCTCGAAAAACATGGTTCCCAGGTGCACATGGTCAGTGAACCTGGTACGGGAACAACCTTTTGGTTCGACCTGCCACTGGAGGGCTCCGACACCGACGAACTGCAACTCCTATCCGAGCGGCGGCGATATGACCAGGCGGTTTTATAACTAGACGGTTTTATAACTAGATGGTTGACTTAGCGATGCAGGGTTTCAGGCCAACAAGCGCCTAGGGTGCATCATCGGCAACTCCCCTGACAATACGCGAGAGCTCGCTGCGTTCATCGGTGGTGATGCGGTGGGGAACTCCTGAGATGATCCGCTCGAAATTTGAGAATGAATCCTTGATCTCGGGACCATTACTGGTAATCACGAATTCGCGGATGCCCTTATCGTGCCAGGAGCCCCGCATCTTGAACACATTCAATGCACGGGCCATTTCGCCTCGGATCTCCACGTACTGCAGCAGCAGGATCGTGTCCGTAATAGTAGAGATATGGGAATCGGTGATTGAGTGGCTGCCCATGAACTCTTCAGAAGTATTCGTGAAGAAGCCGGCAATCTCCTCCTGCTTGGCATAGCCAGTCACACCGATCACAAATTGGCGGAAGGCATTGTGACTGACGCCTCGGGCAAGTGCGGAGAGGGAATCTATCGCCATGCGCGATGGCTTGAACTGGCTGATTTCAGTTTTGATGATCTGAAGGTGGTCTTCCAAGCCAGTCGATTCTGGATAAGCACAGATGATTTTGAGCAGTCCATCCTGCTCCATCTGTTCAAAATCAATACCCCAACTGGTCGCATTGCGGAGCAACTGAGCTCGGGATTCTTCATAGGCAAATAGGATTGCTCTCTCTCTGCTGCGACAAGCATCCTCAACAAACTTAGAAACCAGCAGTGTCTTACCCGTGCCTGTTGCACCGGTGGCAAGAATTATTGAATCCTTGAAGAAACCACCGCCACACATCTCGTCAAGTTTCGGAACTCCAGAGCTGATGCGAACATTGGAAGATCGCTGGGTGAGGCGCATGGCTCCCAGGGGGAAAACACTTATTCCATGACCTCCCATGGTGAAGGGGAATTCACCCTTCATGTGGGTAGTACCTCGCAATTTTAGAATCTCAGCAGTGCGCCGCCGCCGCTCGCCCTCCAACACATTACGCAGAATTACTACGTTGTCAGAAACAAACTCCTCGACCCCATAGCGGGCAATCGGGCCATATTCATCGATTCGCTCGGTGGTCATCACCGTGGTGACTCCAATCTCTTTGAGCCTGGCAATCAACCTGAAGATTTCGCGTCGAACTACCGAAACGGCATCATACTGCTGGAAAACGGCAGTAATTGAATCAATCGCCACCCGCTTGGCTTTATATTTGCGGATGGCATAATTTATTCTCTCAATCAAGCCCGAAAGGTCGAAACTACCTGCAACATCCTGCCCCTCAGGGTCTGGAGAGGCATCGAGAATGAAAAGCTTATCCTGCTCCACCATCGACTGAAGGTCCCAGCCAAAGCTGGCGGCATTGCGTAGAATATCCAGAGGCGATTCTTCAAAAGTTACGAAAATGCCTGGCTCGTTATACTGCCGAATCCCATTGTAAAGAAAATTGAGAGAGAAGATGGTCTTCCCCGTGCCAGAAGTGCCGCTGATCAGGGTGGAGCGGCCAATGGGCAGGCCTCCATGGCACACGTCATCGAAGCCCTCGATCCCGGTCGGGAGCTTCTGAACCTGCATCAGGGAATTGAAGGTGGGACTTGGTTCCTGCATCGACAATGGTGCTCTTGTGAAAAGCTACTCAAGGCAGCGGTGCATGAGAAGGGAAGAGATCTATAGGAATATCTGGCAGGGCTCAGGCTGAATTCTGCTTAAGCCCTTCCTCATCTGAGGCCTCTTCACTGAGCTCCTCATAGAGAAGATCAAGCCCGATCAGCACCCGCTCCCGATCGGAGAGATCACCGATGATTCGCCGCACGGGGGGAGGCAGGATCTTGGCCAGGGTGGGAGTGGCCAGAATCTTGTCCTCCTCAGCCAGCTGGGGGTTTTTCAAAACGTCAATAACCTTCAGGGCATAGACGCCTAGAAATTCCGTTTCCAAAATATTGCGCAGGGTCTTGAGAGCGCGCATCGAGTTTGGCGTATTGCCCGCCACATAAAGCTTGAGGATGTAGGTTTTGCGGGGTGTCATGATTTGTAAGCGTCCTGGTTCAAACCATTGAAGGCTGGCCCTTGGCCGGGAGCGGGATGGCCGCCAAGGGAGCATCGGGAGGAATGGAACGGCGATACATCTCGCAGAGATGGGCCATCACATCAAGAAGTGCAATTCGATAGTCCTGAAGAAAATCGTTCTTGTGCCCCTCCAACCTGAGGCGCTTCGAGAAAGCATCAATTAAATTCACGTGAATTTCAACAGTCTTTGTGATGGGCAAATCACTAAAAAAGGCAGTATTAACAAAGCTTTCCAAGGCCTGATTGGCAGCGGCCGGATCCCGGAAGTAGCTGAGCAGCAGGTCGCGATAGGTGCGCTCGAGCGAATGGAATAGTTCATCGCGTTCCAGCTCTGGCAGGTTGCGCAAAAAGCGGGAGGGATCGCGCTTGTAAAAGACTCCCACAAAGCCCAGACGGCCCTTGAGCCGGTTGGCCAGCTTCCAGCCCTCAGACATCTCAGGACTGGCCTGACCTACGGGCAGGCCAGTCCCAGCCCCCAGACCCCGCTGGAGAAACCGGGAGATGGCTGCATCAAGGCTGTAGCTGAGCTGCTCCAGCTGATCCGGAGGAAGGTGCACCTCGGATTGATGGAATTCGATCTGGCCGCTGACCGCTCCGATCACCACTGCCGGCAGCTGCAGGCCCAGGTCCGAAAGCGCCTGATAGGACCGGGGCTCCAGCACACCCTCCTGCAGCACCAGGGCATCAAACTCCTCGCGGTGGCGTTCCAGCTGGGCCACGGGATTTGTGTCGGGATCCAGCCACACCATCCGCCAGCGGCCGCCGGCAAGCCAGCGGACGCAAGCGTCCTGGAGATCGGTATCGCGGATCAACGAAGCGATGGTGAGGGCCGGTTCGGGCATGGACCGCTTCAACAGCGGGACGACCCGCAGCAAGGGCATTCAAATGTTGACGAAAGGAAGGCAGGAACGGGAAGATTGATGTTTGTTTTTCGATTTGTGCGCCAGGCCCAATGACGGCCTGCTCCCCAGCCCGGCCGGGGAGCTTCCGCCAGCCTGGCCACGTCCCTGCCGACATGAGCCCAATCCCTGAAAACCCATCGGCCACCGCCGTGCAGCCGGACCCCCCTGCTGGCCCCCTGGCCGGCCCCTACGCGATTGTCGAAACGTCCGGGCAGCAGTTCTGGCTGAAACCGAACCGCTATTACGACCTCGACCGGATCGCCCTTGAGGTGGACGGCACCTTGACCATTGACAACGTGCTGTTGGTCAACGATGGCAAGACGACCACCCTGGGGCATCCCTATGTCAGTGGCGCCAGCGTGGAGCTCAGGGTGATGGGCCATCGCCGCGGCACCAAGGTCATCGTCTACAAGATGCGTCCCAAAAAGAAAACCAGACGCAAAAACGGGCACCGCCAGGAACTCACCCGCGTGATGGTTGAGTCCATCAGGGTTGCTGGCAAGCCGCTCACCTGAATTCAAGTCCCGATCTCCAGTCCTTCCGTTTTCTCCGATCCATGGCCCACAAGAAAGGCACAGGTTCCACCCGCAACGGCCGCGATTCCAACTCCAAGCGCCTTGGGGTCAAGCGTTACGGCGGTGAAAGCGTCAGTGCCGGTTCGATCCTGATCCGGCAGCGCGGCACCTCCGTGCTGCCGGGAGTCAACGTTGGCCGGGGCTCTGACGACACCCTCTATGCGCTGGTGGCCGGAGTGGTGAACTTCGAGAGCATCAAACGGGGCCTGCGCAATCGCAAACGCATCAGCATCGCCGTCGGCTGACCCCGGGCTCAGGCGAGCCGGTAGGCCCGGGTCGTGATCAGGTAAGGGTGAAACACCTCGAGAAAGCGGCCTGAGAGGGTGCGGAAAAATCTCTCCACCATTTCAGGGGCGTCAAAATGGAATGGATATTCCCCCTGAAAACCCTTGAAGAAATACCAGTTGAGCAAAGCTGTCCCCGCCGGGCCCAACCTGTCGGCAAAAGCCTCCAGCTGGGCTGAAGGATCCGGAAGATGTTCGAGCACATCCAGGCAAACGATCGTGTCAAAGCGCCGCGGTAGGCCCGGATCAGCCAGATCCCTGTAGCAGCAGAGCTTGGAGGACAGGCCCAGCTCGCTGGCCCGGGCTTCCACAAAGGCCCTGTTATGGGGGTTGAGATCGACAAACCACACCCGCTCCACCTGGGGCAGAGCCGCCGCCGCCAGGGCATGGGTGCCGATGCCACCGCCGAAGTCCAGTAGCTGCCCCCTGGCGAAGAGCTGCTGCAGACGCAGGGTGTCAGCGATGTAGTCGGAACTGCCCAGATGCCAGGCGGCGAGCTCCAGCAGGTGGCCCGTGCCCACAGCATCTTCGTAGAACTGCTCCGCCCGGTCGGGATCGAAGACTCCCGGATGGAGGGCCGCCAGATCTTCGGTGCTGCTGGGCAGGCGACGCTCGAGTTCCTGGGGCGCTACGGCAAGGAAGGCGGCCAGCTGGTCACGCAGGCCAAAACCATCCGCCAGAAAGCGCCCCACTCCCAGCCCCGTCTCCGCCATGGCCATAGTCACCCAGGGACATCCGGGGCCAACTTAAGGGCCGGGAGGGGCAGAAACTCCATCGCTCAGCCGGGCAGCTCGGCCCCGGCTTCGGGCACCTCCAACCAGTGACGCAACCAGGCCACCAGGCCGTAGAAGGGCAAGGTGTCAATCAATGCGGCCATGGCCTTGAACAGGTAACCACTGGCGATGAAAGAAACCAACTGGGGCCAGACGGGCTCGCCGGGTCGCACCGGCAGCACATGGTTGGCGTAGTGACTGATAAGCACCACGGCACCGGTATCCACCAGTTGACTGACCAGGGTGGAGCCGTTGTTGCGCAGCCAGAGAGCCTTGCCCCCACTGAAGCGCTTCCAGAAATGGAACAGCCGCACGTCGGTGAACTGGGCCGCCAGGTAGGCGACCATCGAAGCTCCAACAGCACCGAAAGCCAGGTGGCGAACCTCGAAGAAGGTGGCTTCGGGCGCACCGGCAACCCCAGGAAGAACACCGCCCAGCCAGAGGATCAGCACGATCCAGCCATTGAGGGCCAGACCGACCCAAACCAGCTGGCCTGCCTTCTGCTCACCCCACAGCTCACTGATAAGGTCAGTGCAGAGAAAGGTGACCGGATAGGGCAGGGCCCCCACCGCCACCACTATCGGCCAGGTGCCGATTGATCCCAACTGGAGAAAGCGGGTCAAGCCGAGGATGTTCAGCATGCCCATGGTGCCCAGAAAAATGCCGGCCAGCACCAAAAAAGTCAGGTCCCGGCGCTGCTGCAGGGTCATCGAAGCGAAACATGGAACCCTTCAAGGCTGACGCTCCGATCCATGGCTGACCAGCCCTGCGGCTTTCTGGTGCTCGACAAGCCCGCGGGCCTGAGCTCCCACGCCTGCGTCGGCCGGGTGCGGCGCGCCTACGGCCTGCGCCGGGTGGGCCATGGCGGTACCCTCGACCCAGCCGTCACCGGGGTGCTGCCGCTCGCCCTGGGGCCCTCCACCCGCCTGTTGCCCTACCTGGAGGGCGACAAGACCTATCGGGGAGTGGTCCAACTGGGGGTGCGCACCGTCAGCGACGACCTCGAGGGAGAGGTGCTGGCCCGGACGGCAGTGCCCCCTCTGGAAGAGCGGGATCTCACGGAGGCCCTGGCGCCCTTCCGGGGCAGAATTCAACAGGTGCCTCCCCGGGTGTCGGCCGTGCATGTGGATGGCCAACGGGCCTACAAGCTGGTGCGCCAGGGGAAACATCTGGAGCTGGCAGCCCGGCCGGTGACGGTGCACCGTCTGGAAATGCTGGGCTGGGATCCCGCAAGCGGGACTCTGGAACTCGAGCTGGTCTGCTCGGCCGGCACGTACATCCGTGCACTGGCAAGGGACTTGGGGGAAGCCCTGGGCTGCGGCGGAGCCCTGGGCAAGCTGCGTCGCACCGGGGCCCTGGGGTTTGGCCTGGACCAGGCCATACCCCTTGCTTGCGTCGACCAGCTTCCCCTGCCACCCCTGCTGGATCCCCTTTCAGCCCTGGCCCATCTGCCCCTGCGGCAGCTGGAAGAGGCTGAGCTGGGACACTGGCGCTGCGGACGGGCCATCGGCCAGACCCTGCGCCTGGATGCCGGACAGGCAGTGGCGGTGCTGGCGCCGGATGGCAACCTGGCAGGCATGGCCCGTGCCGGGGGCGATGGCCTGCTGCTACCCAAGCTGGTATTCAACCCCGCCGGCTGAACCAGGCCCCAACCCCGCCCACCTTTCCCACCCGCTCCCGATGGCAGGCCACAGCAAGTGGGCCCAGATCAAACGCACCAAGGCCGTGGTGGATGCCAAGCGGGGGGCCGTATTCACCCGGCTGGGAAGGGAAATCACCGTGGCTGCCCGCAGCGGTGCCGACCCGACCGGCAACTTCCAGCTGCGCACCGCCATGGAAAAGGCCAGGGCCGCCGGGATGCCCAGTGCCAACATCGAACGGGCCATCGCCAAGGGTTCGGGCCAGGGGAGCGGCTGCGGCGAAAGCTTTGAAGCCGTGCGCTACGAGGGCTACGGCCCCGGCGGGGTGGCGGTGCTGGTGGAGGCCTTGACCGACAACCGCAACCGCACGGCCGCCGAGGTGCGCCTGGCCTTCGGCAAGCAGGGCGGCAGCCTGGGGGAGACGGGCTGCGTCGGCTACCTGTTCGAGCAGCACTCGGTGGTCCAACTGGCCGCTACGGATGCCCGCACCAGCGATGAGGATGCCCTGCTGGAGGGGTTGCTGGCCCTGGAGGAGCAGGGCGGCCCCGCCGCCCTGGGCTACACCCCCGCCGGGGGAGGGGGGCTGGAGGTGTTCGGTGGCTTCGCCGACCTGGAGGCCCTGCAGGACGGACTGCGGCGACAGGGCTGGGCTGTGGTGGGCTGGGAACACCGCTGGATTCCCCAGACCACCTGCCACCTCGGCGATGCCGAGACCCTGCGCTCCTGCCTGCGCCTGCTCGATGCCCTGGAGGACCTCGACGACGTGCGCAGCGTCACAAGCAACCTGGAGGCCGACGAGGCGCTGCTGGCGGAGGTGATGGGCTGAGGGCTGCGGGGCCCATGCCTCCCTGGAGCCCTCGCGGCAATGGCACTACCGGCCCTGCAGAAACTGCCCCAGGGCAGCCCGATCAGCCACAACTTCCAGCCTCGGGTGGAGCTGCAGCCAGCTGGCGGGCACCTCAGGGCAGGGGGATTCCTGCAGAGCCCGTTTCAAGATGGTGGCCTTGGCGGCCCCGATGACCACCAGCAGGATCCGCTCGGCGGCGAGGATATCCGCCAATCCCAGCGTGATCGCCTCGGCCGGCACCGCCTCAGGATTGCCGCCAAAGGCGGAGGCGTTCTGGGTCCGGGTGGAAGCGCTGAGGGTCAGGCAGCGACTGGGGACCTCCGCCCCGCAGGGAGGCTCGTTGAAGCCCACATGGCCATTCAGCCCCAAACCCAGTAGCTGCAGCCCCACGCCACCGGCAGCCGCAAGCGAGGCCGCGTAGCGCCTGGCCTCGGCCTGGGGATCGCTGGCCAGGCCATCGGGCAGCAGCACCTGCTCCGGCCGCAACCCCAGGGGGCCCTGCAGCTGGGTGGCCATGAAAGCCCTGAACGAGCGCGGATCGTGGGGCGCCAGACCCACATATTCATCGAGATTGAAGCCCATCCAGTCGGCACGAATCCGCCGCCGCTGCTGGCTGCCAAGCCTGCCCAGCTGATGCCGCAGCGCCGCATAGACCGGCACCATGGTGCGCCCGGTGGCCAGGCCCAGGGGCCGGTGGGGCTGGGCCTGGCGGGCCTGAAGCAGCCGCTCGGCCGCCGCCGCAGCCACGGCATGGGCATCCGCCAATTCAAGCAATTCCAAGCTCAGGGACTGGCGTAGGGGCGCAGCTCCGTGCCGCGGTAGTAATGGCTCAGGATCTGTTGATAGCTCTGGCCCCGTTGGGCCAGGCCCAACGCACCCCACTGGCTCATGCCAACCCCGTGGCCGTAGCCCCGGCCAATCGCCAGCAGGGATGGGAGCGGCAGTCGAACCTGGGTCTGGGAGCCCCCCATCTGATATTGCTCCGGCAGCGAGGGCAGGGGGGGCAGGGCGGCCAGCTCCGAGGCACGCTCCGAGGCCAGCTCCGAGGCCACCGCCTCAAAGCGCACCATGGTGCTCCTGAGGCCTAGGCGGCTGCGGAGCTGGGCTCCGCTGACCACCAGGGTGCCGGAGGGGCCAGTCACCCGTGCCTCACGCACCCTTCCGGTGCTGGTATTGGAGAGCACATCGATTCGCTGGGCTCCGCCGATCTCGGCGAAGGCCTGCTGGAGCTGCTCAGGCTCGAGACGCTGCTGCCAGGCCTGCACCGGACTGGCCTGGTCGAAATCTGGCACGCTGACCAGATAGGGAAGCTGCTGGCTCCAGAGGTCACCGCTGTTTTCAGTGGCGCCGCCACTGCTGCTGTGAAAAACCGCATTGGCCAGACTGGAGCCAAACATCAGCACCTGGCCTCGGGTGCTTACCACCGCCTCCCGGGTGGAGGGGGTTTCGGAGTCCACGCCTTTGTAGACCTGGCTAGTAACGGTTGCGCTGAGATCGAAAGGGTCGGCGGGCTTGCGCTGCCGCAGGGCATAGGTTCGGGCGGCCACGGCCTGGGCCCGCAGGGCCGCCTGGGGCCAGCTGGCCGGCATCTCGCTCCCCACCACGCTGGGCAGGTAGGACTCAAGACCCACGTGATTGATGGCCAGCAGGCCAGAACCTCCCACCAACACCTGCAGCCGACCCCGGTAGCCACGCTGCTTCAGCTGGAAATCGGCCCCATCGGCGGGCCGAGAGGTCGGCTCGAGCCAGATGTCCCTCGCCGCTGGCAGCCGCTCAGCTCCACCGCTGCGCTCCAGCACCAGCTCACCGTCGGCCAGGCGCAGCAAGACCTCCTCGCCGACGGCTAGCGACAACCGCTGGCCGCCGATCCGCAGCACCAGGGGCTGCTGCTGGGCGGCCAGCGGCAAACTTGCCGCCTCCAGGAGCAACACCCGCACCTCGGGCTCCTTAGGCTGGATTGCCATGCTCCCAGGGGCAGCCGCGGCCAGCATGAGAGTCGTCATGGGCCAGGGAAGCAACCAGGACGCAAACCGGAACACCAGCTCTGGGCGGGGAGCTCCATTTTGCCCGGCGTGGCAGCATGCGCCAGAGGCGGCACGACCGTGCAGGTCACCTTTCTAGGCACCAGTTCCGGCGTGCCCACCCGGGGCCGCAACGTCTCGGCGGTGGCACTGCGGTTGCCCCAGCGCCGTGAGCTGTGGCTGTTCGACTGCGGCGAGGCCACCCAGCACCAGTTCCTGCGCAGCGACCTGAGGGTCAGCCAGCTGCGCAGGATCTTCATCACCCACATGCACGGCGACCATGTGTTCGGTCTGCCAGGCCTGCTGGCCAGCCTCGGGCTGGCGGGCAGCTGCACGGGCATCGATCTCTATGGTCCCGATCCCCTGCGCGACTTCCTCGAAGGGGTGCTGCGCACTTCCTCCACCCGGATCGGCTACCCCCTGCGTACCCACAGGGTGCAGGCCGCCGCCAGCAGCGGCACCCTGCTGCTGGACGACGACGACCTAACCGTGCGCTGCGCCCCACTGACCCACAGGGTGCCGGCCTTTGCCTACCGGGTTGACCAGAAGCCGCGAAGGGGCCATTTCGATGTGGAGCGAGCCAGGGCCCTGGGCATTGCGCCAGGGCCGATCTACGCCGAACTCAAGGCAGGCCACAGTGTCACCCTCGACGACGGCCGGATCATCAACGGCACCAGCCTCTGCGGCCCCGATCGACCCGGTGCCAGCCTGGTGTACTGCACCGACACGGTGTTCTGCGAGGCGGCGGTGGAGCTGGCCGCCGGCGCCGACCTGCTGATCCATGAAGCCACCTTCTCCCACTCCGAGGCAGCCCTGGCCCACCAGCGCCAACACTCCACCAGCACCATGGCGGCCCAGACCGCCCTGGAGGCGGGCGTCAAGCAGCTGGTGCTGACGCACCTGAGCCCCCGCTACATGCCAGGCAACTCCATGGCCCCGGACGACCTGCTGGCCGAGGCCCGCTCCATATTTGCCAACACCCTGGTGGCCAAGGATTTCCTCAGTCTCGACATCACCCCCCCCGAACCGGCCAGGGCCTAGCCCTGCAACAGTTCACGCGATTCGGCTGCGGAGGGCCCTTTCCCCGTGATACAAGGTCTCCGATGCGGTTCATCCGCCTACCCGCCGGCTTTTCCCAATGGCCTCCTCCTTCTTTTCGGCTGCCTTCCGCAGGGACTTTCGCGCACTGGCACGAATCCTGCTGGCCCTGCCCATGGCGCTGCTGCTGTGCATCGGCAGCGGCAGCCCTGCTTTGGCGGCCCAGTGGAGCAGCGAGCAGCTCACCGTGCCTGCAACCCCCGACGGCGCCCTGGTGACCTTCAGCGAGCAGGAAATCAAGGCCGGCCGCAAGGTGTTCAACAGCAGTTGCGGCGAATGCCACGCCGGCGGCATCACCAAGACCAATCAGAACGTGGGCCTCGACCCCGAGACCCTGGCCCTGGCCACTCCGTCGCGAGACAACGTCGAAGCGCTGGTGGACTACATGAAGGACCCCACCTCCTATGACGGTGAGTACAGCATTGCCGACGTGCATCCGAGCATGCGCAGCAGCGACATCTTCGTGAAAATGCGCGACCTCAGCGATGAGGACCTGCGTCTGATGGCCGGTTACATCCTGGTGGCCCCAAAGGTGCAGGGAGTCCAGTGGGGTGGCGGCAAGATCTATTTCTGAGCCCGGGGGGGCGGGTCAGCGTTGACCTGATCTAGGCCTAGGGAGCTGGGCAGTTTGCTGTACCACCACTCCTGCAGTTCCGAACCCAGTCGAACGGTGAAAAGGGTTATCACCGTTCGGGTCGGGCGCGCTCCAGGCTGAATCAGCTCAACCGCATAGGTGGGACAGCGCCGCGCAGCCAGGTCGGCCACAAAGCGACGCCCGACCCGACGCCAGCTGGGCTCCTTGCTGCGCCAGGCCAGCCGGCAGCAGGGCCAGGGCAACTCCTCACGGTCAAAGAGCCGGCAGCAGGGACCCAGCACCCGATAAGTGAATTGACCGCCGGGGCTGGCGTGCTCGCTGCCTGGATCAAGCAGGGCATTGACGACCTGGGCAGACACGGATCAACAACTCCGGGACATCCATGAAAAAACCACCCCGAAGGGTGGCAGAAAGAATCACGGCCCTCAAGCCGGAGGGGCTCAATAGAGCTCTTCTTCGGCGTGGGTCTTGATGGTGCAGTCGCTGGTGGGATAGGCCACGCAGGTGAGAACGAAGCCCGCCTCGATCTGGTCGTCATCAAGGAAGCTCTGGTCGCTCTGATCCACCGTGCCGGTGGTCAGCTTGCCGGCGCAGGTGGAGCATGCGCCCGCACGGCAGGAGTAGGGCAGATCGACGCCCTGCTCCTCAGCGGCATCGAGAATGTACTGATCGTCAGGAACCTCGATGGTCTTGTTGAGGCCTTCGCTCTCGCTGATGAGGGTGACCTTGTAGGAAGCCATGAAAAGGATTGGGGCTCACAGGTACCCGGTAGACGGGCCTGTAGGACCCGACCTTCATACATCCTCCGCAAGCCTTTCCTGGCCATTTCCAGGTGAGGACACTGGAAGCCCAATCAAAACCAGGACACAGATCAGCGTGCCTTATGCAACATGCCGGATCGTCATCAGCCCCCAGCCGCCCTGCCGGGCCGTGAGCCGGGCCTGCCAGCCCTGCTCCAGCAGGGCCTGCTCCAGGCCTGGGGCCTGCTCCACCAACAGACCGCTCAGCAGGCCCACCCCGTCGCCGCGCAGGAGGGTGTGAAACGCCGGACAGAGGGCCTCAATCACGGGCGCCAGGATGTTGCAGATCAACAGATCAGCGGGCCTGCCCTCCAACAGGGCGGCGAGGGTCTCGGCCGAACCCAAGCCAACCTGGAGTCGATCGCTGCAGCCAGAGAGGGCGGCGTTGTTCTGGGTGGCTCGAACCGCCAGACGATCGGTGTCGGCCGCCGCCACTGAGCGGGCACCCTGCAGCAGGGCCGCGATGCCCAGGATGCCGCTGCCACAGCCCAGATCCGCCACCTGGATGGGACCAAGGCTGCCGCCTGCCCGGTCGGCCAGGGCCTCGATCGCCTCCAGACACAGCCGGGTGGTGGGATGGCTGCCGGTGCCGAAGGCGCTGCCTGGGTCCAGGCGGATCACCCGCCTGTGGTCATGGTCGGCGGGGAGCTCCAGCCAGACCGGCAGGATCAGCAGGCTGCGGCCTACCGGATCGGGCTGCCAGTGCTGCTTCCAGCTGAGGCTCCAGTCCTCATCTTCCTGCCGGGTCCAGGTGATGGGAGGGAGTTCCAGGGCGAAGGGCTCCGCCAGGGGCGCCAGGTCCCGCTCCAGCTGCAGCCGTTCAACCTCGGGCCAATCGGTTCCAGGCACCCAGGCCAGCAGCTGCCGCTGCTGGGGCGCCTCTGGACGGTGGCGCAGAGCCACCCGGGGGATGCCCAGGACCTCGAGCTTCCAGAACAGGGATTCCTCCAGCTCCGGCGGGCATGCCAGCTCCAGGCGCCACCAGCCAGGGGTCTGGGACATCAGAGGGTGACCGGATGGGCTTCCTGGATGCCATTGATGCCAAGCACTGAAGCCAGCAGGGGCGGCGGAATCGGGTCGTCCAGGCTGAGCACCATGACCGCATCCCCGCGCACGATGCGGCGACCCACCTGCATTGAGGCGATGTTGACATTGTGCTCGCCCAGCAGGGAGCCCAGTTGGCCGATGATCCCGGGCATGTCGCGGTGGCGGGTGAAAAGCATTTGGCGACTGGGGGCCACGTTCACCGGGAACTCATCAATGCTGGTGATGCGCAGTTCACCCTCGGCGAACACCGCACCGGTGACACTGTGGCTGGCCAGGGGACTGCGGGAGGTGAGCCGCAGGGACCCGCCGGCGAAGTCGCGACTGGCGTCATCCTTGACCTCCAACACATGGAGGCCGCGCTCCTTTGCTTCCAGACTGGCGTTGACATAATTGATCGAGTCGCCCAGGGCGGTCGAGAGCAGACCCTTGAGGGTCGCCACCACGAGCGGCTGGGCTGGGTGCGCGGCGAAATCACCCTGGAGACGCACCTCCAGCTCACTGATGGGGCCTCCAGCCAGCTGGCTGATCAGCTGGCCGAGGGTTTCGGCCAACTGCAGGTGGGGCTTGAGCTGCTCCATCACCTCGGCATTGAGGCCGGGAATGTTGACCGCACTGCGGGCCGGCAGGCCCAGCAACACGTCACGGATCTGCTCGGCCACGTCGATGGCCACATTCTCCTGGGCCTCTTCGGTGGAGGCGCCGAGGTGGGGAGTGAGGATCACCCGCTCCTTGACAGATCGCAGGGGGGAGTCAGCTTCCAGGGGCTCCCTGGCGTACACGTCCAAGGCAGCACCGCCAATGGTGCCAGCTTCAACCGCCGCGGCCAGGGCCGCCTCGTCGATGATGCCGCCCCGGGCGCAATTGACAATGCGGGCCGTCGATTTCATGGTTCTGAGCAGCTCTGCGTTCACCAGGTTCTCGGTGTCCGGCGTGCGGGGCAGGTGCAGGCTGACGAAGTCGGCCTCGGCAAACAGGGCTGGCAGGGGCAGCAGGCGCACCTGCATCTGCTGGGCCCGCTCCGCCGAAACGAACG
>JAYKGS010000046.1:0-16428 GCA_035284945.1 Synechococcus sp. | reverse complement strand
CCGTACGGGGTTACTACGACTGTGATCTGGGAGTCGGCAAGAGCTTTGCCGAAGCCACCATCGAATACCGCTTCCCCATTTTCAGCATCATCAGCGGAGAAATCTTCTTTGATGCCGGCACCACCTTCGGCACCCAGGCAGCTATCCCTGGCAACCCAGGGGGGTTGCTTGGCAAACAGGGGGAGGGCTTTTCCCCTGGCGTGGGGCTGATTGTCTCAACCCCGGTGGGCCCCCTGCGTCTGGAAGTCGCTACCCAGGACTTCACCAGCGAATGGCGCTTCAACCTCGGGGTGGGCTGGAAGTTCTAAATCATGCAGTGGCCCGCCGATTATTCCGGTTGCTGGACCCTTCAAGACCCGGTGGAACGGCGAGGAATTGGTCTCCATTGCGGCCAGGAGTCCACAGTTCGGCTCCAGCCCTCCGAGCGACCAGGCTTCTGGGTCGGTTGGCTCGATCAGCCCCAATTGCCCCTGTGCCGCTTGAACCCGGCCCAGGTCAGTGATACCAGGCTTTGTACGGCCTTGCAGCTCGACCAGAGGCGTCTGGCCACCGTGGAGCATCTGCTGGCTGCTCTGGCAGGCACCGGGCTCACCCAGGCAGAAATCCTGGTTGATGGTGAGGAGGTGCCCCTGCTGGATGGGTCGGCCCTCCCCTGGGTGCAGGCCCTGGCTGAGGCGGGATTCAAGGCCTTGCCCGGTTGCCCCGGGGGCCCGGAGCTGGAAGCACCCATCACGGTCTGCAATGGCTCCAGCTTCGCCACGGCCCAGCCCTACGGGGGGCTGCGACTGGGCGCGGCCATTGAATTTGCCGATGCGGCGATCGGCCGCCAGTTGTTTTCCCTCGACCTCAGCCCCTCCAGCTTTGTCGAGCAGATAGCGCCGGCGCGCACCTTCGGTCTGCGCTCCCAGGTGGATCAGTTGCGCTCAGCGGGCTTGATTCGGGGTGGAGGGCTGGAGAATGCCCTGGTCTGTGATGGCGATCAGTGGCTCAACCCACCCCTGCGCTTTGTCGAGGAGCCGGTGCGCCATAAAATCCTGGATCTGTTGGGGGACCTAGCCCTTGGGAGCCTGCCGCGGGCCCAGGTGTTCGCCTACCGCGGTTCCCATGGGCTGCACACCTCGATGGCGGCCGTTCTGGCTGGCCTGCCGGCAGTCCGTTTCCACTCCAGCCCCAGTTCCGCCCATCCTTCTCCCGGTTGATGCCCGTGTCTGAATCCAGTGCTCCCCAGGCCCCTTCACTGCCAACCGACGGTGGGGTGATTCTGACCAATGAGCAGATCCAGGGGTTGCTGCCCCACCGCTATCCATTTGCCCTGGTTGACCGGGTGATCGAGCAGGAACCGGGCAAACGGGCAGTGGCCATCAAGAACGTCACCTGCAACGAGCCCCAGTTCCAGGGGCACTTTCCTGGCAGGCCCCTGATGCCAGGCGTGCTGATCGTCGAGGCGATGGCCCAGGTGGGTGGGTTGATCGTCACCCAGATGCCCGACCTGCCCAAGGGCCTGTTTGTGTTCGCGGGTATTGATGGAGTGCGTTTTCGCCGGCCCGTCGTGCCAGGCGACCAGTTGCTGATCCGCTGTGAGCTGCTCAGCCTCAGGCGCAGGCGGTTCGGCCTGGTGAAGGCCGAAGCCAGTGTCGAGGGCAAGCTTGTCTGTTCCGGAGAACTGATGTTCTCGCTGGTGGACTGATGGCCACGTTGATCCATCCCACCGCCGTAGTGGATCCCCGGGCCCAGCTGGCCGATGGGGTTGAGGTGGGGCCCTATGCGGTGGTCGGTCCGCACGTGGAGATAGGTGCCGGTTGCCAGATAGGGTCCCATGTGGTGCTCGACGGTCGGGTGCGGCTTGGCAGGGGCAATCGCATCTTTCCAGGCGCCTGCATCGGTCTGGAGCCCCAGGATCTCAAGTACAGCGGCGATCCCACCGAAGTGGTCCTGGGCGACAACAACACCATCCGCGAGTGCGTCACCATCAACCGAGCCACCAGCGGTAACCAGCAGACCCGCCTCGGCAGTGGCAATCTGCTGATGGCTTACACCCACCTGGGCCATAACTGTGAGTTGGGGGATCGGATCGTGATTGCCAATGGAGTAGCGGTGGCCGGCCACGTGGTCATTGGCGATCGGGCGGTCATCGGGGGTGTGCTTGGGATTCATCAATTTGTCCATGTCGGCACCCTGGCCATGGTCGGGGGGATGAGTCGCATCGAGCGGGATGTGCCCCCGTTCACCCTGGTGGAGGGGCACCCTGCCCGGGTGCGTGCTCTCAACAGGATCGGTTTGCAGCGCAGCGGTCTGGCTGACCTGGATGGGGGAAAGGAATTTGAGCAGCTCAAGCGCGCCTGGACGTTGATCTATCGCCGCAAGCTCACCCTCGCCGAAGCCCTGGGCCAACTTGCCCAGGAGCATCCCCGGGGCGCCGTCGCCCAGCTCTGCGCCTTCCTGGAAGCCTCCATGGGGCCGTCCCGTCGCGGCCCGATTCCGGGGACTCGCTGATGCTGCGTCTGCTGGTGAGCACCGGCGAGGTGTCTGGGGACCTCCAGGGAGCACTGTTGATCAAGGCTCTGTTCCAGGAAGCCAGCCGCCGCAATCAGGATCTGGAGATTGTGGCCCTGGGCGGCGAGCGGATGGAAAGGGCCGGCGCGGAGCTGCTGGCCAACACGACCCGGATGGGTGCCATCGGCCTGCTGGAGGCCATTCCCTTTGTGCTGCCAACCCTCAGGTTGCAGCGCCGCCTCAAGCGCTGGTTCCGCAGCGAACCTCCCGATGGGGTGGTGTTGATCGATTACATGGGCCCCAATGTGAGCCTGGGCCTGCGGATCAAGCGCCACTTTCCTCGGGTGCCTGTCACTTATTACATTGCTCCCCAGGAATGGGCCTTCAAGTTTGGCAATGGCGGCCGATCCAATCTGATCGGATTCACCAATCAGATCCTGGCAATCTTTCAGGAGGAGGCCCGTTTCTACCGCTGTCGCGGGGCCAAGGTCACCTATATCGGGCATCCACTGGTCGATACGGTTGAAACTCCTCCAAGTCGCCAGGAGGCACGCCGCCAACTCGGGCTGGGGGATGGTCCGGTGCTGTTGCTGATGCCAGCATCCAGGCGTCAGGAAATCCGCTACATGCTGCCCCACATCGTGGCAGCGGCAGCGGAGCTGCAACGCCGGCGTCCTGAGCTCCAGGTGGTTGTGCCGGCGGGGCTGCCAGGCTTCGAAGCCCATCTGGGCCAGCAGCTGAGCCAGGCTGGGGTGCGGGCTGAGATCATCCCTGCCCGCGATTCAGATGCTCTCAAAGCCAGTCTCTGCGCCGCTGCCGATCTGGCCCTCGCCAAGTCGGGAACGGTGAACCTGGAGTTGGCCCTGCGGGGAGTGCCGCAGGTTGTGGTGTATCGGGTCAGCGGCGTCACCGCCTTTGTGGCCCGACATATCCTGCGTTTCAGCGTGCCCCATATCTCGCCTGTGAACCTGGTGCTGGGCGAGCGGCTTGTGCCCGAACTGCTGCAGGAGGATCTCTCGGCGGCGGCGATCGTGCGGGAGGCCCTGCCCCTGCTTGAAGGGAGTAACGGGGCCCGCCAAGCCATGCTCGAGGGGTACCGCAGGCTGCGGCTGGAACTGGGTGAACCCGGCGTGACCCAGCGGGCTGCGGCGGCCATTCTTGACCAGTTACTGGAGGCCGGATGAAGCGATGGGGGAGGCCGCTGGCCTGGCTGCTGGGTCTGGTGCTGCTGCTGTCCAGCTGGAGCTCAGCACCTGTGATGGCAGCGCCAACTCAGGAGGCTGTGCTGGCGGGGGGTTGTTTCTGGTGCCTGGAGCACGACCTCGAGGTCGTGCCTGGAGTGCTGGCTGTCGAGAGCGGCTACAGCGGCGGCTCGCTGGAGCACCCCACCTATGGACAGGTCTCATCGGGGCGTACCGGCCACCAGGAGGCCGTGCTGGTGAGGTTCGATCCCTCCCGGCTCAGTTATGGAGACCTGTTGCGGTCCTACTGGCGCAACATCGATCCCCTCGACGGGGGGGGACAGTTCTGCGACCGCGGCAGCTCCTACAGCCCGATGATCTTCGCCAGGGGGGATCAGCAGCGTGGTCAGGCTCAGGCCAGCCTGCGTGCTGCCGCCGCCGAACTGGGGCTGCCAGTCGGGGCGCTGAAGGTGCGGATTCAGCCCTTGAAGCGCTTCTGGCCGGCTGAGAGCTATCACCAGGAATACGCCGTGCGCAACAGGCTCAAATACAACTATTACCGCTGGGCCTGCGGTCGTGATCGGCGCCTTGAGGCAGTGTGGGGGCCCCGGGCCCGCAGCGGCAAGGCCTGGACCGTTCCAGCTGGAAAAAACTGACCACCTAGCTGGTCCGACCCGGATATCCCCGCAACAGGCCGCTCTCGATCATCAGGCCGACGCCCGCATTGATCAGGATCAGGCCGAAAGTGCCATACCAGAACCAGGGCCCGGGCGGGGTCAGGGTCTCAACCTTTCCCGAGGCCGCCAGCGCCTGGATGCCCTTGCGGATCACTGCCTCACCGAACAGGCAGAGCCCGGCAGGCAGCAGCAGCACGCCGAGCTGGGCCTTGACGTACCAGCGGATTTTCTGAGCGGCCATGAAGGGAGCTGGGGGTCATCGGCCCAAACCTAGGCCGGTGCCCCAAAGGTCGCTCCCGAGCAGATCCAGTGCACCAGGGTGCGCACCCCGAATCCCGTCGCTCCGGCTGGATCCGCGCCCCGGCCCTTGTCGCTCCATACGGTTCCGGCAATGTCGAGGTGGGCCCAGGCCAGCTTCGGGGTGACGAAGTCCTGCAGGAAAAGGGCGGCGGTGATTGAGCCCCCTGGACGGGGACCCGTGTTCTTGAGGTCGGCGTACTGGCTTTTCAGGCCGGCCTTGTAGGAGGAGCGCAAGGGCATGCGCCAGAGGTCCTCCCCTTCCGCCTGCCCCGCCGCCAGCAGGGCGTCGGCCAGGCCATCGCAGTTGGACCACAGACCGGCCATCTCCTCGCCCAGGGCGATCACACAGGCCCCGGTGAGGGTGGCCAGGTCAACCACCGCATCCGGTTCGAGTTTGCAGGCATAGACCAGGGCATCGGCCAGGGTGAGGCGACCCTCGGCATCGGTGTTGTTGATCTCGATGGTCTTGCCATTGGAGGCGGTGAGGATGTCGCCTGGGTGCACGGCACCGCCGCTGATCATGTTTTCACAGGCGGCCACGACCACATGCACCTCCACCCCGTCGGGCCTCAGCTCCGCGAGGGCCCTGGCGGCCCCCAGCACCGCTGCGCTGCCACCCATGTCGTATTTCATCATTTCGATCTGGGAGCCCGCCGTCTTGAGGTTGTATCCCCCGGAATCGAAGGTGAGGCCCTTGCCCACGAGTACAACCCGGCGCTGCACCGACCCGTCGGGCCGGTAGGTGAAATGGATGAATTTCGGTGCCAGATCGGAGCCCTGGGCGACGCCGAGGTAGGCCCCCATGCCGAGGGCCTGGCAGTCGTCGCGCTCCAGCACCTTCAGCTCCCCGCCGAAGTCGCGCACGATGGCGCCGGCGGTGTCGGCCAGGTGCTGGGGGGTGGCCAGGTTCGGCGGGGCGGCCACCAGTTGCCGTGCCAGTTCAACCCCGGCGCAAGTGGCCCCCATCGCTGCCAGGGCTGGCTCGAAGGAGCTGGCCACCCCGATCAGGCTGACTGTCTCAGGCAGGTTGGCGGGCTGGGCCTCGCCCTTGAAGCGCTGGTCGCTGTAACAGGCAAGACGGGACGCCCCGGCCATCGCCTGGGCAGCGGCTCCTGTCTCGAGGGCTTCCAGGGGCATGGCTAGGGCCAGATGGCGGCAACCCGCCGCAACCGCCGCCTGGCTGGCGGCGGCGCAGGCCTGGCGCAGGCCTGAGAGGCAGAAATCGGCTGGCTGGCCGAGACCCACCACGATCAGGGTCTGGGGTGTGGCCCCAGGGCGATCAAAGCTGAGCGATTCCCCAGGCTTGGCCTTGAACCGTCGGCGCTGGAGCGGCTCGGCCAGGGGTTGGCCCAGCCCCGCGGCAAGTCGCTCGAGCTGGGTCTCATCGGGCCCCTCCCCCGTGCCCTGGAACAGGCCCATGGCAAGGCAGTCGCCCTGCCAGTGCTCAAGGGCCGGGGGCAGGACGTCGGGAATGCAGCGAAACTCCATGGGCTGGCCCGGGGGAGGGGAGATCGTAGCCATTGCCGCTATGGCGGATCGGCCTGGAATGGGGTGGCCCAACGGCTGCGGGTTTCCTTGTTGAAGGGCGGCTGCCAGCGGTGGATCAGCGCCTTTTCGAGGGCGCGGCGTGCCCGAGTGGCGCTGGGCACATCCAGCCAGAAGCGGATGCTGAGCTGACAGCCCAGGTTGGCCTTGAGCAGGGCTTCGCCGTAGGCCGCCAGGTAGGTCTTGCAGTCATGTTCGCCTTTCCAGCGCTGGTCGGCCTGGCCGGTTTCACCCACATAGAGCAGCAGGGGCTGGCTCAGGGCGGCTGGCCGATCCGCCACGAAATAGAGGGCACTGCCGCGCTGGGGCGCCGCTGGCCAGCGCCAGAAGCTGAGGGGTTGGGGCTGCAGGCTCAGGGGGTTGAAGTGCTCGGCTTGCTGTTCGGCTGGATCGACCCTGCGGCCGAACAGGGAAATCTGTTCGGCCGCAGCCTGCTGATTGGCGAACAGGGGTGCCTGGTGGCTGGCGAGACGCCCCTGCCATTGCTCCAGTTGGTGGGCCAGCAGGGCCAGGGGCTCGCTCCCCAACTGGCCGGTTTCGCCAAGTTGCGATCTTCCGAACAGCTCACCCTGACGTGCCATCTGGCTAGGGCCCCTTGCTGGCTGGTCCTTTAGGAGCGGGCGGCAGGACGGGTCCGGCGGAGCCTGGACGGAACTGCACGCGGCCGATCCAGCTCTCCACCAGGGCGGCCGGCAGCTGCAGCCGCTCCTGCAGATCGGCCAGATCGCGGAATGGACCGCGGTTGCGTTCGAGCACCAGCCTGCGCAGCCTTTGGCTGTCAAGGCCCAGGGATTTGAGTTCCCCCTCCGTTGCCCGGTTGGGATCGATCCGGCTGACTGGCCCTGCCGGCGCGGCCGGCTCTCCGTACCAGCGAAACTCCAGCAGCGGCAGCCAGGACTGCACCAGAGATTCAGGCAGCTCCAGCACCCGTTGCAGGTCTTCGCCGCAGCTGAGCTGGATTCCACTGGCCTGGAGACGCAGCAACAGATCCACCTGGGAGGCATCCATGCCTGGCAGGCGCAGCCAGTCGGCTGCCGTGGCGCGGTTCACGTCCAGGCGCCAACCCAGGGCGGAGGCCCGTTGCACCGCGCTGGCGTCATCCAGTCGCAGGCCGGGATTCTGCTGCAGCTTCAGAGCGAGCAGTTCACGCTCCACCTCCTCGAGGGCCTGGGCTTCATGCCGGGAGGAGGGGCTTGGGGACTGTTCGGGAGGGTTGGGCTGCCGCGCCGGGGCGGGAATCTGCCCGGTGGCCCGCAGCACCTGACGCGCCAGGGGGTCCAACCAGTGCCTCTGGGCCATGGCGGATCGCTGCCGGTTTGAATGGGTTCGAACCTAGCCGGGGTCTTCATCGTTCGGCCAGTCGATCAGCCCCAGGCGCAGGCCAAGTACGGCCGCGTGGGTGCGATCCCGTGCCTGGAGCTTGGAGCTCAGGTTGCGCAGGTGGGTTTTTACCGTGTCAGTGGTGATGAACAGCTGCTGGCCGATTTCGGCATTGGTCTCACCACGGGCCACCAGAGTCAACACCTCCTTTTCGCGCTCGCTGAGAGGGTCGAGCAGCCCGGTTCCGCTGGCGTCCTGGCGGTACAAGTCCGTAAGGCTGCGGTCTATGTAGATTCCCCCACCGCTGATGGCATGCAGGGCGGCGGTGGCGCTGCCCAGACCCAGACGCGATTCCACCAGCAGTCCATCACAGCCGGCCTGGATTGCCTCCTGGATTGCAGCCTGGCGGTGCTCCTGGCTGATCAGCAGGAGGATGTGGATTGAAGGTCGGAACCGCTTGATCCGCTGCACCAGGGAAATCCCCGAGCCCTGCTCAAGGATGTCGCTCAGGAATACCATCGTGGGCCGGTGTCGCTCCACCAGGCCCATACCGCTGGATTCGCAGGTGGCCGCACCCACCAGGTTTCTCTGGCCGATCTGGCCGCCCACAAACAGGCTGAGCATGGCCCTGTTGCCCAGGCACACCACCAGCCGGGCGTCCCTGAGCAGATTGTCGATCTGTCTGGTGTTCTGGCGGATCTGCTCCAGCCTGGGGGTGAAGTCCATGGGGTGGTCCGCGGTGACAAGGCATGAACCCATGCTGATCAGCTAAGGGAGTTACGCCTATCCGCACTCCCGGAAACTGCCTGAATTGATCAGAATCAGATCCTTGCGACGCTGCCGTTTAATGGCGTTCTTTGAATCCGAAATTGTTCAAGATGAGGCCAGGCGGCTGTTCGTCGATTACCAGCAGCTCATGCAGCTCGGTAGTACCTACGGCAAGTTTGATCGGGAGGGTAAGAAGCTCTACATCGAAAGGATGGAGGTGATGATGGAGCGCTATCGGGTATTCATGAAACGGTTTGAGCTCTCCGAGGATTTCCAGGCCAAGCTCACCGTCGAGCAATTACGAACCCAGTTAGACCAGTTCGGCATGACACCCGAAACCATGTTCCAGCAGATGCACCAGACCCTGGAGCGGATGAAGAGCCAGCTGGATGCCTCCGCCTAGCGGCTGCCTACGATCCCGCCACAGACAGTGCGGGTCGCGGTATCAATGACAGCAGCGCAGCCGCAAGCGGTCCAGCCGCCGGTTGGCAACCTTTCCCTGCCCGCCTGGCTGGAGAGGGGGATGGCCGATCTTTTCCCAGCCGGTGCGGCAGGGGATTCCGACCAGCAGCTTGCCGCTCGCCTGCAAGCTGCCGAGCGGCCGCTGCGGGTCAAGCTGGGCATTGACCCCACCGGCGCCGACATCCACCTGGGCCACTCGATCCTGTTCCGCAAACTGCGGGCTTTTCAGGATGCCGGCCATATCGCCGTGCTGATCATCGGCGACTTCACCGCCCGCATCGGCGATCCCACCGGCAAGGGCACCACGCGCTTGCAGCTCAGCGCCGCCGAGGTGGAGGCAAATGCCGAAACCTATCTGGTGCAGCTCGGTCTTGGGCAGGACCCGGGGCTTGCCCTGCTCGATTTCCACACCCCCGGCCGACTGGAGGTGCGCCGCAACAGCGAGTGGCTCTCGGGGCTGGATCTGCCCCAGGTGATCGAGCTGCTGGGTACGAGCACCGTGGGCCAGATGCTCGCCAAGGAGGACTTCGCCAACCGCTATGGCTCCGGCACTCCCATTTCCCTGCATGAGTTTCTCTATCCGCTGCTGCAGGGGTATGACTCGGTGCAGGTTCAGGCGGACGTGGAGCTGGGCGGCACCGACCAGAAATTCAACGTCGCCATGGGACGCGACCTGCAGCGCCATTTCGGCCAGCGGCCCCAGTTCGGCCTGCTGCTGCCGATCCTGCCGGGACTCGACGGAGTGCAGAAGATGAGCAAGAGCCTGGGCAACACCGTGGGCCTGGCTGAAGACCCCCTCTCGATGTATTCCAAGCTTGAGAAGGTGCCGGATGCGGTGGTCGATGACTACCTCACCTTGCTCACCGATCTGGATCTGGCGGGCCTGCCGGCAAACCCACGGGAGCGCCAGAAAAGGATGGCCCTTGAGATCACCATGGCCCGCCATGGCGCAGCGGCGGCGGCGGCGGCCCAGGTCGATGCGGCCCAGCTGGTGGGGGGTGCTCAGGGGGAGGGGGCGGCCGCTGCCGAGGTGCCGGAGGCCTCCCTGGCGGCGGTCAAGTTTCCAGCCAGGGCCTTCTACCTGCTCAGCGCAGTGGGGATCTGCGCCAGCAGTAGCGACGCCCGCCGTCAGATCCAGGGCGGGGGCGTCAGGCTTGATGGCGAGAAGCTTGCCGATCCCAATCAGGAGTTTGCCGCTCCAGAGGCCCTCGCTGGCAAGGTGCTGCAGCTGGGGAAGAAGACCTTCCGGCGGCTGGTTGCGGGGTGAGTGCGGTCAGAACCGGGGCCCGCAGCTACCGGCTGCCCAGCAGGTCTTCCCAGCTCGGTGACTGGATTCGCTCCCCACTCTCCCATCGGCAGGGGATCGTGATGACGGCATCGCCCGAGGGGTGCCAGGCAGGCAGGGGGCAGGACGGGGCCGGCTCGAGGCTGAGCTTCACCGTCATGGGAGCGGACTCGTAAAAGGCCATGGCCACGACTCAAGCCGCACCAGCTTGGGCTGGGGGATCTGGCCCCAGATGCATTGCTGCTGCCATTTAGATGTAGCCGGCGCTACGCCCTCAGTAACCTTCATCCGCGATGTTCACCCGCAACCCTCAGCCGCGCTGCCCGTAGCCCTTGCCCGAGCCCACCGACCGAATCATTGTGGCCCTCGATGGCATGGCCCCCGAGCAGGCGCTTGCTTTCTGCACCTCAGTTCCCGAACTGCGCTGGGTGAAGGTGGGCCTGGAGCTGTTCGTGGCCGGCGGGCCGGCGGTGGTGCAGCAGCTGCGCCAGCAGGGCAAGCGGGTGTTCCTCGATCTCAAGTTCCACGACATCCCCGCCACCATGGCCGGGGCCTGCCGCAGTGCGGCGCGGCTGGGGGCCGAGCTGATCACAGTGCATGCCTGTGCCGGCAGCGGGGCCCTGGCCGCTGCCCAGGTGGCGGCGCAGGAGGCAGCCGCAGCGGCCGGCCTGCCGGCTCCCTCGCTGCTTGCTGTGACGGTGCTCACCAGCTGGGAGCCGGCCCGTTTCGCCGCTGAGCTGGCGCTCGAGGCGCCGCTCCTGGATTACGTCCTGCACCTGGCGCAGCTCGCCGCCTCAGCCGGCATCAGGGGCTGCGTGTGCTCCCCCCTGGAGGTGGCTGCCTTGCGCCTGGTCCATCCTGAGCCATTTGCCCTGGTCACCCCCGGTGTCCGGCCGGCCGGGGCGGCCCTGGGTGATCAGCAGCGGGTGCTGACGCCCGCCCAGGCCCTAGCTGCCGGCGCCAGCAAGCTGGTGATCGGCCGGCCGATCACGGCGGCTCCCGATCCAGCCGCAGCATTTGCGGCCTGTTGCCTTGAGCTGGAGCTGGCCTCAGGCGACCAGTGAACCCTGGGGGACGAGCTGGTCGTAGAGCGCTTCGAGGGCGTCGATATTGCTCTCCAGGGTGTAGCGCTCCAGCGCCCTGGCCCTGGCCCGACGGCCCAGTTCTGCACTGAGCACAGGCTGATCGCGCAGCACCGGGAGCAAGGTGCGCAGTTGGGTGGTGACCCCCTGGGTGCTGATCACGATGCCCGCACCCCCCTCCAGTACCTCGCCGTCTGCACCTGCATCGGTGGCGATGCAGGCGGTGCCGCTGGCCATTGCTTCCAGCAGGGCGAGGCTCAGCCCCTCCACCAGGGAGGGCAGCAGGAACACCTCCGCCAGCTGCTGGAAGGCTACGCGCAGCTCCAGGCTGGGCTCGTAGCCCCACCAAACCAGGTCTGGTTCAGTGCCGGTGCCCTGCAGGGCGCTGCGCAGGGGCCCATCGCCCACTATCACCAGCACACAGCCTGCGGGCCGCACCAGACGCCAGGCCTTGATCAGGGCCTCCACGTTTTTTTCAGTGGCCACTCGCCCCATGTAAAGAAAGACGCGCCGGCCTGCAAAGCGCTGGCGCAGCTCCTGCAGTTCGGGGCTGGCAGCGGGAGCAAGGGATGCGGGCTGCCACAGGTTGGTGTCGACGCCGTTTGGAATGACGGCAAGTCGCTCTGGTCGCACCCCCAGGCGCTGGAGCATCTCGGCCTGCAGCACAGAAAAGACAATCACCCGGTCGAATTTGGCCAGGGTGGGCCCATAGAGCTGGTAGGTGAGCTGTTGGGTTCCGGCACTCAGATTGCGCAAACCGGCATCGAAGGCCGGGTGGAACGTGGCCACCACCGGCAGACCCAGCTGCTGACAGAGGTCGGGCAGGCGGAAATCGAGGGGTGAGAGGGTGAGGCTGGCGTGAACCAGGTCTGGTTTGAGCCGTTCCAAAGATTCGCGAAGCTCCCGCTGGGCCCCCAGCGAGGGAATTGTGTACACCTGGGATTTGACCAGATAGGGCAGGGCCACCTCGGGGCCGCCGCCATTGCTGTCGCCCAGATTCTCAGGTTCTGAGAGGCCATCCCCGGAACGGGCCAGGCTCCCCGGGGGGGTGTCGAAGTGAATGAAGCTGATCCCGTGGCCGCGCCTGCGCAGCGCATTGGTGGTGTTCAGTCCGTAGGTGACGTTGCCGCAGAACGGGGTTTTTTTGCCCAGCCAGGCAATGTGGACCACCAGGGCGCGCGCATTCGGCATTTAAAGCTAACAGCGCTGCCAGGGACGCTCCAACAGTGCTGCCAGCAGGGCAATGGCCGCCAGGACCCAGAGCACCGGCAACAGGCCGTAGCGGCTGACCACTGCTCCAGCCAGCACCAGTGGGAGGCTCAGGGCAACGTTGATCAGGTTGTTCTGCAGGCCGAACACCTTGCCGCGCAGCTCCTCAGGCGTCTGTTCCTGAATTGTTGTCTGGGCTGGGATCGCCAGCAGGGCCGAGCCCACGCCCAGGATTCCGCACAGCAGCAGGGTGAAGACCAGGTTGCCGCGCAATTGGCCAAGTAAAATCAGGCTCCAGCCGATGCTGCCCAGGCCCGTGGCGGCCAGGTGGCGGCGGTTGAGGCCCTGCCCCAGCTGGGCCACGGCCAGGGCGCCAATGGCCAGCCCCAGGCCGCTCATCGCCAGCAGGGTGCCGAACTGGGTGGGGCCCAGTCCGGGAATGGCCGAAGCCAGGCTGATGGCCAGCACATAAAGGGCAGCCAGCAGGCTGTACAGCAGCACCAGCTGCACCATGGCGCCCCGCACCCGCGGCCGTTCCCGCAGCACCTGGAGGCCTTCGCCGATTTCCCTCCACACCGAGCTGCGGCTGGTGGCCCGGGGCTGTTCCCGCCAGCGGATCCGGCTGATCGCCACAGCCGCCAGGCCGTAACAGAGGGGAAGCAACAGGAATTCGCCGCCGTCGATGCCGATGCGGCGCAGGCCCAGATGGAGCAGGCGCAGGATCGGGTCGCCCAGGGCGAAGCCCACGATCGTGGCAGCCATGCTTGTGGCCTGATACAGAGAATTGGCGGCCAGCAGCTGGTTTGCTGGCACCAGCTGGGGTAAGGCGGCCTGCTCGGCCGGGGCGAAGAACTGGGTGAGCACGGACTCCAGGAAGGTCATCAGCACTAGCCCCCAGTAGCCCCAGCTGAGGCCCAGCCAAAGGGGCTCCTGCACCAGGAAAAAGGGGGCCAGCAACACCAGGGCGGCCCGCAGGCCATTTGAGGCAACCATCACGGACCGCTTGGGCCAGCGATCGGCCCAGACGCCCGCCACCGTGCCCAGCAGCATTGCTGGAATCGTGTTTGCCACGTAGATCCCCGTGGCCAGCAGGGTGATCATCTGGGCCCGGGTTTCGGGCATATCCAGGCGAATAGCCGAGGCGGCTTCAGCCAGGGCCGGATTGGCCTCCGGCGTTCCCCTCACCCAGGTCTGGGCGATGAGGAACACCATCAACACGATGTAGAACTTGTCGGCCAGCTGGGAAAAGATCTGGCCCACCCACAGACGACGAAAATCCTGTAGGGCAAGTACGCCCTGCAACCCCGTGGTGCGAGAACTGCCGCTCAATGTCGCCCGCACCTCCGCTCAAGCCCATGATGGCGCAGGGCCGGTGCTGAGGCTGGAGCGCAGCATGCCCAGGGCCCGTGGCCGGCGGCCCAGATGCTCCTGGCACCAGTGCTCTACCAACTCGAGCAGGTGCAGCCACACCGTCAGGGGACCCATCAGCTCGCCATTGCCCCGGCGAGGCAGGTTGGGCCTTACCAGTCGCTGCAGCAGGGCCAGCTCCGATGCGTTGAGCACCACCCTGGCACCCGCGACGGCCCCGATCACCAGACCCTCGCTGGGGATCAGGCTGCAGCGCCAGTCCCAGTTGCCCACGGGGGGATCCAGCGGTTCCCCACTGCTGGCGCAGCGGCCCAGGGGCAGGCCGTAGCCCCCGAGGGCCAGCAGGTGGACACTTCCCTGCACGGTTATCGCCAGGGCCTCGAGGTCGCAGTCCCTTTCCCGCACCAGGGCATCA
This sequence comes from Synechococcus sp., assembly GCA_035284945.1. Lineage (GTDB taxonomy): Bacteria > Cyanobacteriota > Cyanobacteriia > PCC-6307 > Cyanobiaceae > Cyanobium_A. The sequence continues at coordinate 2,323 of JAYKGS010000046.1, read as the reverse complement.
AGACGGCCCAGCTGCATCAATAGATTCGCCAGCACTCCCGGTGCCGGCGCAGCGGCGGGAACCAGGGCCAGGCAGAGTTCACAGAGGGTCTGGGCCGCGGCGAGGGCTTCCAGTTGCTGGGCCAGGCCGCTGTAGCAGCGCAGCACCTTCAGCTGCCGCACCCGCCGCAGGCCGCCACCCCCCCCCACCTGCAGCCGCAGGTGGCTCAGGGGTACGGCGGCGGCAAGGCTGCTGCGGGGTTTGCGCGCCCCTGGCACCGCAAGCCGGATCATGCCCTGGTCTTCGCTGAGCAGGGTCAGCAGGCGGTCGTTTTCGCCGAGGGGCTTGCAGCTCAGGGCCAAACCTTCCAGGCACTGTTCCGGCACGGCGGGATCAGCCCCGCAGCGCCTGGGCCAGGGCAACCCCGCGACTGGTGCCCAGCCTGGTCGCACCGGCCTCCACCAGGGCCAGGGCCTGCTCCAGGTTGGTGATGCCGCCGGAGGCCTTTATGGCCGCGCGCCCCCTGGCCAGATCCCGCAGCTGCCCCACCTGCTCCAGCGTCACCGGCGGCCCGAAACCACTGCCGGTCTTGAGGTAGCGGGCGCCGGCGTCGATGCTGATCTCCACCAGCAGGGCCAGGGCCTCGGGATCGAGCCTCCCGACCTCCAGGATCACCTTCACCGGCAGACCCAGCTCACAGATGGCAGCCAGCTCGTCGTGGATCGGCGTGCTGCTGCGATCCGCCAGAGACCCGAAATCGGGCACCACGTCGAGCTCGTCGGCACCGCTTGCTGCTGCGGCCTCGGCCTCTGCCTGTTTCACTTCTGTCGGCATGGCTCCAAAGGGGAAGCCCACGACGGCAATCAGTTGGGGGGTAGGGCCCTTCCCTTGGCGGGGCAGCTGCTCCCTGGCGGTGGCCACCCAGCGGGAGGCCACGCACACCCCGGCAAAGCCGAAGTGGCGGGCTTCCGAGCAGCACTGCAGGATTGCGGCGGTGCCCTGGTGGGGGTCCAGCAGGGCATGGTCGATCAGGCGGGCAAGGTCGGGTCGCTCAGTCCTCATGCCTCCTTGGCCTGGATCACTCCGAACCCCCCGTGGTTGCGGTGATAGGCCACCTGGATCTGGCCGCTTTCGGCATCGCGGAATACGTAGAAATCGTGATCGATCAGCTCCAGCTGGTGCAGGGCGTCATCGAGGCTCATAGGCGGCATGGTGAAGTACTTGCGACGTACGCCCGGGCTGGGAAGTTCCGGCTCCCTGCCATCCACCAGGGTGCTGCCGGGTGGCGGCAGATTGGCGGCGGCGCCAGCCTCTTCGTCGCGGGCCGAGCGGTGCACGGGACCCTGGGTCTGTTCCCGGATGCGGTCCTTGTAGCGGTGCAGCTGGCGGCTCAGCTTGCTTGCCACCAGGTCAATGCTGGCGTAGAGGTTGTCACTGCGCTCCTGGGCCCGGATCACGGTGCCGTTGGCAAACATCGTGACTTCGACGGTCTGCTGGGCAACCCGCGGGTTGCGGGCTACCGACAGGTGGACGTCGGCCTCCTTGACCAGGCCTTCGAAGTGGTGAATGGCACGGCTCAGCTTGGTTTCGGTGTACTCCCGGATGGCAGGGGTGACGTCAAGATTGCGGCCATGGATCAGCAGTTTCATCAGCTGGCAAACGCCTCCGGTGCTCTGGTATTCCAACGCTAGGAACGGTTGGTGATGCGCCCCAAGCTCGACGCAATCCTTTTTGAAGCGATGCACCCGGTGCCGTTCGAGCTGGCCTGGGCGGCCCAGCGCCAGCTGCAGCAGCGGCTGCTGGACCGGCCCGAGGGCCCCGACGCGGTGCTCCTGCTCGAGCATGAGCCCTGCTACACCCTGGGCCGTGGCGCCTCGGAGGCCTTTCTGCGCTTTGACCCCCGCATCCCGCCGCTGCCCCTGCATCGGATCGATCGCGGCGGGGAGGTGACCCACCATGCCCCGGGCCAGCTGGTGCTGTACCCCGTACTGAACCTGCGACGCCATGGCGCTGATCTGCACCTCTACCTGCGCCAGCTGGAGCAGGTGGTGATCGATCTGCTGGCAGGCCTGGATCTCCAGGGCGAGCGGATCGCCGGGCTCACCGGGGTCTGGCTGGAGGGCCGCAAGGTGGCGGCAATCGGTGTCGGGGCCCGGCGTTGGATCAGCCAGCACGGCGTGGCACTGAATGTGGATGGCAATCTGGCCGGCTTTGCCGCGGTGGTGCCCTGCGGCCTGGTCGATCGCGGCGTGGGGCGCCTGGCGGATTGGCTGCCGGGGCTCAGCTGCCAGCAGCTGCGCCGACCCCTGCTTGAGGCTTTTGCCAGCCGGTTTCGACTGGTGCT
>JAYKGS010000045.1:0-13309 GCA_035284945.1 Synechococcus sp. | reverse complement strand
CCGCCAACTGCGCGGCTTGTCACATGGGTGGCGGCAACGTGGTGAATGCCGAGCGCACCCTCAAGCAGGATGCCCTCGAGGCCTACCTGGCCAACTACGCCAGCGACCATGAATCCGCCATTGCCTACCAGGTGACCAACGGCAAGAACGCCATGCCTGCCTTCGGTGGCAAGCTCAGTGAAGGCGACATCGCCGATGTGGCCGCCTACGTCGAGGAGATGTCCGCCAAGGGCTGGGCCTGAATTTACCGGCTCCAATCAACTGGGCTGATCCATACCCAGCTGTTGAGTGATGCCCCGGCACCAGCCGGGGCTTTTTCATGGGCCTGGTGCCAGGCCTGGAGAGTTCAAATCACGCCAGGCCGCGCCTGGCAGCCAGAACGGCCAGGTAGAGATCCTCGGGCACCTCCCGGATGTCGTACTCGCTGGGGAGTACCCCATGCACATGGCGATGGACAACCATCCAGCAGTTGCGCTCAGGATCGCAAGCGGTGGAATCAAACTCGCATGATTCGGCCGCAAGCCGCTCAATTAATGGATCCATCACGTCAGCCAACTCCAGCAACTCCACCTCCGGTGCCAGGCCAGAGTGGCCTGAGTAGCAACTCTCTGTAAAGCATGCTGGCTGCCCTGATTGGCTTCGCCGCCCTGATCTCCAGCGCCGCCCCAGCGCTGGCCCAATCCCCCATTGGCAACTCCTGTCCCCTGGTGGTTCCTCCTGGCCAGCGCCTGCTCCAACCCAGACGGATCCAGCCCGATCAGGTGAAGGCCAAGAACGCCATGGGCTGCCTTTCCCCTGCCGATGCGGTCTATGGAGCAGATGGCTGTCCGCTCCGGCTCTGCGGTCAGGATGCCGGCTCGATTCAGTTGCCGGGACCGTAGGCAACCTGACAGGCGGCGTTGAGCAACTGGGCCTGGTCGGCATCGATGGGAATCTGGCCATTGAGCAGACCCTGCTGGCAGTTGGGGGCCACCCAGGCTGCGGCACTGGCCCCCCACCAACCCCAGCCACCCCAACCGCCATACCTGCCAGCTCGCCATGGGGACGGCTGCCCCTACCTATCTGTTCGGCCTGCCGGGGTATGGCCTCCCCCGTGGTGACCATACGGTCATAGCAGTTGAAATACCGGGGGCGAATCCATGCATCCCACCGCCGAACTGTTCACCGAAAAAGCCTGGGCCTCCGTGGTCGCGGCCCAGCAGCTGGCCCAGCAACGTCGCCAGCAGCAGATGGAGAGCGAGCACCTCTTCGCCGCCCTGCTGGCCCAGCAGGGCCTGGCGGGCCGGATCCTGGAAAAGGCCGGTGTGGATGTGGGCACCCTGGTGCAGAAGGTGGACGCCTGGATCGCGGGTCAGCCAAGCCTGAGCGCCCCTCCAGAAAACGTGTATCTGGGCAAGGGCCTCAATGCCGTGCTGGATCAGGCCGAAACCCTCAAGGGCGCCTACGGCGACAGCTACATAGCAATAGAGCACCTGCTGCTGGCCCTGGCCATTGACGACCGCTGCGGCAAGCAGCTGCTTGGGCAGGCCGGCACAAATGCCGACAAACTCAAGGACGCCGTTCAGGCCATCCGAGGCAGTCAGAAAGTGAGTGACCAGAACCCAGAAGGAACCTACGAATCCCTGGAGAAATACGGCCGCGACCTGACCCAGGCGGCCCGTGAGGGCAAGCTCGATCCGGTGATCGGCCGCGACGAGGAGATCCGCCGCACGATTCAGATCCTCAGCCGCCGCACCAAGAACAACCCGGTGCTGATCGGCGAACCGGGCGTTGGCAAGACTGCGATCGTGGAGGGACTGGCCCAGCGCATCGTCAATGGTGACGTGCCCCAGGCGTTGCAGAACCGGCAGCTGGTGTCGCTGGACATGGGCGCCCTGATCGCCGGCGCCAAGTACCGGGGCGAATTCGAGGAGCGGCTCAAGGCCGTGCTCAAGGAAGTGACGGCATCCGAAGGCCAGATCGTGCTGTTCATCGACGAGATCCACACGGTGGTGGGGGCCGGTGCCACCGGCGGGGCGATGGATGCCAGCAACCTGCTCAAGCCGATGCTGGCCAGGGGCGAGCTGCGTTGCATCGGCGCCACAACCCTCGATGAGCACCGCCAGCACATCGAGAAGGATCCAGCCCTGGAGCGCCGCTTTCAACAGGTGTTCGTGGACCAGCCCACGGTGGAGGACACCATCTCGATCCTGCGGGGCCTCAAGGAGCGTTACGAGGTTCACCACGGCGTGCGCATCGCCGACAACGCCCTGGTGGCAGCCGCCGTGCTCTCCAGCCGCTATATCGCCGATCGCTTCCTGCCGGATAAGGCCATCGACCTGATGGACGAATCGGCTGCGCGGCTGAAGATGGAGATCACCTCTAAGCCAGAGGAAATCGACGAGCTCGATCGCCGCATCCTGCAGCTGGAGATGGAGAAGCTCTCCCTGGGCCGGGAATCCGATGCCGCCAGCCGCGATCGTCTTGAACGGCTTGAAAAGGAGCTGGCCGACCTGGGCGAACAGCAGAGCGCCCTCAATGCCCAGTGGCAGAAAGAGAAGGGTTCGATCGATGAACTCGGAGCCATCAAAGAGGAGATCGAGCAGGTGCAGCTGCAGGTGGAGCAGGCCAAGCGCAACTATGACCTCAACAAGGCCGCCGAGCTCGAATACGGCACTCTGGCCGGCCTCCACAGGAAGCTCGCCGCCAAGGAAGAAGAGCTCAATGCCGGTGGGTCCACCGGCGAGAAGAGCCTGCTGCGCGAGGAGGTCACCGAAGATGACATCGCCGAGGTGATCGCCAAGTGGACCGGCATCCCGGTGAGCAAGCTGGTGCAGAGCGAGATGGAGAAACTGCTCCAGCTCGAAGAAGAGCTGCACACCCGCGTGGTGGGCCAGGCCCAGGCCGTGACCGCCGTTGCCGATGCCATCCAGCGCTCCCGTGCGGGGCTGAGCGATCCCAACCGGCCCATCGCCTCCTTCCTGTTCCTCGGCCCCACCGGCGTGGGCAAGACCGAGCTCTCCAAGGCCCTGGCCTCCCAGCTGTTCGACAGCGAGGAAGCGATGGTGCGCATCGACATGAGTGAATACATGGAGAAGCACGCCGTGAGCCGGCTGATCGGCGCGCCTCCGGGTTACGTAGGCTACGAGGAGGGGGGCCAGCTCACTGAAGCGGTGCGGCGCCGGCCCTATGCGGTGATCCTGTTCGACGAGGTGGAGAAGGCCCACCCCGACGTGTTCAACGTGATGCTGCAGATCCTCGATGACGGCCGCGTCACCGACGGCCAGGGCCGCACGGTGGATTTCACCAATACGGTGCTTATCCTCACCAGCAACATAGGCAGCGCCTCGATCCTCGATCTGGCCGGAGATCCAGCTCGCCATAGTGAGATGGAAGCGCGCGTCAATGGGGCCCTGCGGAGCCACTTCAGGCCTGAATTCCTCAACCGGTTGGATGAAACGATCATCTTCCACAGCCTCAAACAGGAGGAACTGCGCCAGATCGTGGAGCTGCAGGTGCAACGCCTGGCTCAGCGCCTCGAAGAGAAGAAGCTGGCTCTCCAGCTCAATGCCGATGCCCTCGACTGGCTGGCCGGTGTGGGCTACGACCCGGTGTATGGCGCCCGGCCGCTCAAGCGCGCCATCCAGCGTGAACTGGAAACAGCCATAGCCAAGGGCATCCTGGGCGGGCAGTTCACAGGGGGCCACACGATCGCGGTGGATGTGGCCAATGAGCGGCTGCGCTTCCAGCAGCTTGATCCCACCCAGCTGCCCGTATTGCTCTAGCCCGCCAGGGCCTCACGGATGGTGGGGTTCTCAGCCCAGCTCCAGGGTCCCTCGCGAGCAGGCGTGATCGCCAGCTCGGCGCGCAGCTCTTCGTGGTTCTGCCCGAAGCGCTCCTCCCCAGATCACCGCGAAGAGGTGCTGGGCCATGGCCCCCCTCTCGAGCCCTTGGCTGATCATCCGAAAGGAATAGGCGGCGGTGCGGGTCTGATCCGCCAGGCTTTCCAGCTCATCAATCGGCGTGTCGGCCTGAAACCATCAGCGTCTGGCTAGCTGGATCCTGTGCCAATCGTTTGCGGCCCAGTTGCATGGGTCGTGAAGCGCTCAGACGATGGGAAAGACTGCCCTTGAAGCTAGGTAGGGCGGCCGCATTTAGACCACCACATCAATCAAAACAGCGGTTGCCTCAGTCTCAGAAGTTGCTGGCTATTCGGCTGCCCAGCCTGATCTCCAGCACCAGGGTGGCCACGGTGAGAAAGTTTAGGGTGGCCAGGGTGATCGCCACGATCACCAGGCGCAGGCGGCGGCGCTGCAGCTGCAGTTCATGGCGCAGAGCCAAGGACACCTCCGGTGCCGGGCCCGAGTTAGCCCCATGGGCTTCCCGGTCGCGGCGGTGCTGCAGCAGGCGGTCAATGACCCGACTCAGGCGGGTGGTAAGCACCCCGAGCAGGCCGCTGATGCCGGCCAGCAGAAATACCGGCGACACCGACAGCTGGATCGCCCGGGCCAGCGATTCCACACCTGGCTGACAGCCCAGGCCCATGGGTCTGGCCTCAGAGGAGTTGGTCGATCCGGCGTGCCAGTTCCACATCCAGGCTGGAGAGCCCGCCGGTGTCGTGGGTGGTGAGCTCGATCGTCACCCGGTTCCACCCATTGCTCCACTCGGGATGATGGCCCAGGGCCTCGGCCGCCAGCGCCACCCGGGCCATGAAGCCGAATGCCTCGGAGAAGTCGGCAAAGCGCAGCTCCCGCTGCAGTTTGCCGTTCTCCAACCGCCAGCAGGGAAGTTCGGCCGGCAGGGTATTGATCTGCCCAGGGGTGAGGGGGATGGCAGCCACAGGGAAATGGGCAGAACGGCCAGGTGGTTTGCGGCAAGCAGCTGGCGATGCTGCGCATCGACAGGGCAAATACATCGATAAGCACGCCGTGAGGCTGCTGATCGGCGACTTAGAGGCCATTTAGTCCATTGGGAAGGTGGCCTGCTCAATTAGCTGTTCCGGCACCTAGCCCAGCTGCTCGAAAGGAAGAAGCGGGCCCTGCAGCTCTAAGCCGTTCCCCTCAACTGGCTGACCGTTATGGGCTAGGAGCCGGTGCATGGGGCCCAATCAACGAGCCGCCGGCGGGTCCGGCAGAGCTAGCCGGCAAAGCCGCCGTAGCATGGAAAACAGAAAAACATATCGACCTTAAGCCGGTGCCCAGCGACTTGACTGGGAGGCTCCTCAAGCCGTCAAGCGCAGCGGCCTCTTCCAGGCAGGCGACACAAGCAAGACAAATGAGCGAAATCTCCGGCCCATATCGGAGGCCATGCATCTGAACGCACCAACCCTGAACCTGGGCAGATTTGAAGCATCACCCATAGCATGCTAGTTTGGATTTATAGAGTAAAAAGTTAGCAAATGCCCGCTAAGCTTTTAACCAGAGCAGAACGGAATTTAGACATCGGCTATGTTGCATTAATTGCATGCTGTTTAATTTTCGCAAGAAATCCATCGTTCTTTCTATCGCCTCGCTTATGGGCCGAGGAGGGCACTGTTTTTCTTGAGAGTGCTCTTCAAGAAGGTGGATTTGCATCTTTTTTTAGTCAGCACCTCGGATATTACAGCCTATTCACCAAGCTATCAATTTTGGGTGGCATCAGCTTGTTTCCGCTGGAATACATGGCTTTCGTCACCACAGCCCTTTCTGGCCTCCTTCAATTATGCACTTCCCTTGCCATTTACACCTCTATAGGGAGATTAGGAGAGGGCAAACTCCTAAGACTTGCCTTCTCCCTGCTGCCAATTATTTTGAGCACCCCAGAGCATTGGCTAAATACTATCAACAGCCAATTCTGGCTTGCAACTGGAACATTTTTTATCCTCAATAGTCGCAAGATCAACATCTTTCAAATAGCATACTTGCTTTTAGCCTTTATGACAGGGGTGACCAGCCTGTTTTTTCTCCCCTACTTTTTTATAAGGCTATTTAAGGAAAAATCACCATCCCTTAAGGCGATTGCCTCCATAGGTTTAATATCATTTATTATTCAACTTACTTCCCTAGTAAGCTTCATCCAAACTGGCGCCGAAGGAAGGTTTAACCCTGAGTCGACCACTAATTTTATTGAGGGCACAGTCGTTACGATTATGCAGTTCAGAAAAGAAGTGGCCATAACCCTATTCTTTCCTCTGATAGCTATCGCCATCTACTACTTTGCAAGGGATTTATTTAAAAAAGGTGACTTCATTGGCTTACTTTATACTCTTGGCGCCTTATTTACCTATGACGTACTTGCAGTTTTTTCGTCTCTAGGAATGTCTGGAGGGTCGCGTTATGGCCTGCCAATTTACTGCGGAGTTGCGGCAATTATAATAAATGCTCTCTCTCAAAAGAGAAGCAAAACAAACATTTTAATCTTAGTAGGCAAGTCTTTTGCTGTCATTCTTCTTATCATAAAACTCACCGAATTTTTTGATACTAGCGCAGTCTATTCAGCTAAATGGCCTACCTGGAAAGGTCAGGTTCAGGCCAGGGACTGCAAAGAGTCCGCTGAAATATTTATATTCCCAAGGATCGAAGGATCAAACTGGGAAGTAACCATCCCAGCCCATTCGGGCGTAGGGTGCAGACGCATTTAATCAATCAACATACAATAATAATTGCTTGAGGTTAAGGGCTTGAACACTTAGTTCCATGTGACATCATCCAAAAAATAGACTTGGCTAGTATGAGCACAAAGAATGGTGATCCTTGAAGTACATTGGTTAACGGCAGCGACCTAATTTATTAGGGCAATTTAGCCGGAGAATTGCTAGATGTTATTCCCCAACCTCCTGATCAAACACTATACTGATTTAACAGGGAGACTGACCTATATCGCTTCATACAATGAAATGGACTTACTCCCTTAGGAACACTGCCGGGACCGAACAAATAAACGCCATGACTTGCGACCAATAATTTGACGAATTCCCTATGCCTAGACAAATAAGATTTGCACTAAAACCGGCCAGGGCGGAATAGAATTATAGACACCTGGCATTCAATTTATTGTCTAATGAAAAGCAACTTAAGTCGCAAATCTTTATAATGAGCATATAAGATTAAAACCATCCGGCCGAGAGAGTCTGCCTCGACCATGTCAGATTGCTGTCGGGAATGCCTTGGAATCCTGCAAGACCACCGAAGTGCCAGAAATTTTTGCTCGCGGACTTGTACTTGCTGCCCCAGATAGTCCTGTGAGTCTTCTCGGTGCCTGGGTAGCAAGCGGTTAATTGGCCTTATTTGCCTGGCAGCCCCCCCCCTCAAACGTTTACACTATGTACCCAGGCACAGAAGTGGCGGAACTTCAGTCATCCAGCTCTTGGGCAATTTCGTGGGGCTGACATCGACCTCTGGGGCCCCAAACCTCAGTCGCGCAAGATTGATCTCTGAAAAATCTTGCCAATGTCTCCCCCCTAAACGACTGTCGGGAGATGTACGCATTGATAGGGACTGAGCAAGGTTCAGAGTCCGACTTTCTGTAAAAAAGTGGACTCTAGCTAAAATTATTGGATCGGGTTATCTTAATCTTGACAGTTAGATATAGAAACCTATGGTAAGTTTCTTAATTGAACATACCCAGCCCTAGAATCCTCCTCCGTGACTGGGATGTGCTCGTCCTACTGAATCGGAGCGACAGGATTTGAACCTGCGACCCCCACTACCCCAAAGTGGTGCGCTACCAAGCTGCGCTACGCCCCGGCTGAAATAAGCTACCACAGTGCTTTGCGCTGTTTCTGCCCTGGCTTCAATGCGCGGATCAGCCTGGCGCTGAGCCGGTCTCGCCCCAACCCCGCGTAGCCACCGATGCCCTGCTCCAGCGCCAGCAGGCGCAGTTCGGCCAGGCTCATGGCAGCCAGGCGCAATTCCGGCAGCTTCTGCCACACGGCCGCTGCGGCAGGCAGGTCAGATCCCCTTCGGTTGGCCCGGAAGCCCAGCAGGGCACCCCCAGCCATCCATTCCGGCACAAGCACAAACAGCACCGCCAGTAGCCCATAGAGCTCCACTAGACCCCTGGGCAGGGGATGGAGGCGGCGTGGTTGGATCTGCTCCGGCTTGGTCACAGCGACTGCACCATGGCCTGGGGAGCCTGACGGTCTCGCCATTGCATCGGGGGTTCGGGCCGGGGATTCAGCCTCACGCTCCAGAACACCAAGGCAAAACATAATCCCAGCGTAATCAGCAGGGAGAGAATCACTACCCGATCGGCCCAGGGAGTCATGACTGCACCTGGCTCACACCTGCTGGGTGCGCAGGCATTCCAACCGCTGAAAGGCCTGTTCCATGGTGAGTACATCGCCCCGCAGAATCAGGGTCATCTGTTCATTTCGGTAGCGCAGGCCCGGCAGGTTGGAGTCCTCACGAAAAAGAGTTGAGCGGAAGCGGCCAGCGATCAGGGATGCCTGAGCGTCGTTTCGCTCCAGAGTCACGGCCCGATCATCGGGGCACAGAAACCTCTCTGAGATGCCGTAATCCTCCCACCAGGGCGAGCCCATAGACAGAAGGGAGAGCCCCCACCAAAGGGGCGCCAGGGAAACGGACAGAAGTGAGAGGGGCAGCGGCGGCATCATCTAGGCCAACTGGATAGGGGAATTTTCACCCCGCAGCACGCAGTGGGCCACCGACCAGTCGTAGGACTCCCACACCCGGGGGTCCAGCTTGAAGCTGGCGCCCTCAAAGGCGCCCAGCCTCAGGCCGCTGGGCTGGGCTGAGCAGTAGGGCCGACTGCCTGGTTTGGCCAGATACTGCTGGTGGTAGGGCTCGGCATACCAGAAGGTCTGGTTGCTGCGCAGTTCGGTGGTTATGGGTCCGAAGCCCGCCGGGTCTAGCAGGGCCTGGTACGCCTGGCGACTGGCCTGGGCCAGCACCATCAGGGCCGGATCCTCCACATAGATCGCAGATCGGTACTGGCTGCCACGGTCATTTCCCTGCCGATTTCCCTGGGTGGGATCGTGGCATTCCCAGAACAATTTGAGCAGGTCGCTGAAGTCGACCTGCGCGGTGTCCCACACCACCCGCACCACCTCGCTGTGGCCGGTGCGGCCAGAGCACACCTGGTCGTAGCTGGGATTTTCCGTAGTGCCCCCGGCGTAGCCCACCGCCGTGGTGACAACCCCGGGCAGGCGCCAGAATCCCTTCTCAGCTCCCCAGAAGCAGCCACAGCCGAAAGTGGCCTGCTTCTGGCCTGGTCCGGGCTCCGTATCAATCGGCGTGCCCAACACCGCATGGGGAGCCCGGGTGGGTATTGCGGTCTCGAACAGGCCAAACACCTGAGATCTGACGATTTCAACTGAGCCTAGGCGGCCCCTTTGGATGCTGCGTTGGGCTCCAGGGCTATGTGGTTCAGCAGGGTGGTGGTGAAGGCGAAGAGCAGGAAAGGCAGGGACAGCACCAGGATCAATCCCACCCCCACCAGGGCAAAGATCGGCTTGCTGGCCCCCATCAGGGCCAGGCCGGCAGCCAGGCTGGCGAAGATCACCAGCATCCAGATCAGGATCTGGCCATAGATATCGCCGAAGGTCAGGGTGCAGCGCAGCCGGTAGGGCAGGCCGGGGAAGGGGGCAGCGGGCTCCATGGCACTCCAGGCAGGTGGCGGGGTTCTCTCCCCACCTAAGCCCCAGCCTGCGATCTTGTCCTTACTGCTCAACAGAGTGTTGAGATCAGCCCGCCGCCTGCAGTTGCTCGCTGGCCTGCTGGCGATCCCAGAGGCGCCTGTAGGTGCCGCCGACCTCCGCCAGCAGCTCGAGGTGATGGCCCTGTTGCACCAGCCGACCCTGCTCCAGCACCAGCACCCGGTCGCAGGCGGCGGCGGCCGAGAGCTGGTGGCTGATCATCAAGATGGTGCGCCCCTGCTGGTCGCGCAGGCTGTGGAGGATTGCGGCGGCCGTGTTGTTGTCAACACTGGCCAGGGCGTCATCGAGCACCAGCAGGGGGGTCTGCACCAGCAGAGCCCGGCCCAGGGCCGTGCGTTGCCTTTGGCCGCCACTGAGGGTGATGCCCCGCTCCCCCACCAGGGTCTGGTACCCATCTGGGAAACCCTTGATATCCCCATCCAGCCGGGCCTGACGGGCCGCCGCCTCCACCTGCTCCAGCGGCGCTTCCGGGTTGCCGTAGCGCAGGTTGTCCGCCAGGGAGGCGGTGAACAGGTATCCCTCCTGGGGCACCAACCCCACCCGATCGCGCAGGGCTGAGAGCTCAAGCCTGGTGATGTCGACACCATCGAGCCAGAGCTGGCCGGGCTCCACCTCCACCATCCGGCCGAGGGCCCGAGCCAGGGTGGTTTTGCCGCACCCCACCGGGCCGACCAGAGCCACCAGCTCGCCGCACTCGAGGCTGAAGCTCACGTCGACCAGCGCCGGCCGCGGCGCCCCCGGGTAGCGCACGGTCAGGCCGCGCGCCCGCACCGCACCGCAGCCAGGCTGGGCGGGAGCCTGGGGCTGGGTCGGTGAGACGATCAGGGGCCTGCGCTGCAGCAGCTCCTCCACCCGCTCGAGGCTCACCTGGCCGGTCTGGAAGGTATTGAGGGTGAAGCCGAGCAAGGCGGTGGGAAAAACCAGCCGCTCGACAAACAGGATCAAAGCGACCAGGTCGCCGATCGTCAGCTGCCCGCTCTCGAGCTGGCCGCTGCCCAGGGCAAGCAGCAGCAGCAGGCTGATGGAGGCGATCCCCTCCAGCAGGGGGAACAGGGTGCTGCGGGTGCGGGCCAGGCCCAAAGCGGCATCCCTGTAGGTGCGATTGCGGCCGGCGAAGGCAGCCTGCTCCGTGCTCTCCTGGCCGTAGATCTTGATCGCGCTGATGCCGGAGAGGTCTTCCTGGATCAGGTCGCTGAGCGAGGCCAGGGCCTCCTGCTGGCGGCGTTGCTGGCGCATCATCCGGCCACCGAAGAGCCGCACCACCAGCAGCATCACCGGGTAGAGCCCCACCGCCGCCAGGCTGAGCCAGGGATCGATGGCGAGCATGGCCGGCAGGGTGAGGGCGTAGGCCAGTGCCGTGTTGGTGAGGCTGAGCACCGCAAAGCCCATCAGGCGCCGCACGTTCTCCACATCGCTGGTGGCCCGGCTGATCAGCTCGCCGCTGCCGGTGGTCTGCACCCAGCCAGGTTCCTGCAGCAGCAGGTGGTCGAAGATCTGCTGCTTGAGGTCGGCCTCCACCTGCCGGCCCACTCCAAAGACCAGCATGCGCGAGTAGAGGCGCACCGCCCCCATCACGCTTGCCAGGGCGACGATGAAGGCCGCCTGAGCCAGCACGTCCTGCAGGGAGAAGCCGTCCTGCAGGTCATCGATCACGCGCCGCACCAGCAGCGGAATCGCGACGCTCAACAGGTTCACCACCACCAGGGCAGCGGCGCCGTGCAGCACCTGGCGGCGGTGGGGTCGCAGGTAACTTCGGATCAGGTCCAGCCGAAGGGCTCCCATCAGGGGCCGGGTGCGCATGGGGTCCCAACCTAGGCAGCTGCGTGTTCCGCCAGGCTGGCCATGCCTGATTCGCCCCGATGGAACCCCGGCAGCATGGAACCCAGCAGCAACGACCAGAACCATCCCCTCCACGCCACCGACAGGGATCTGGTGGATCGCCTGCTGGCGGCCGAACAGCCCGCCGATGACCACCTGGTGGATGCGGCGCGGTTGCTGATGCGCTACGAGAAATTTCCCGGAGCCCACGACCTCAGCGCCGACCTGGCCAAGGCTTTGCGCCTCTGGGGCCTCAGCCGCCAGCAGCTGCACAGCCGCACCCGGGCCATCTGGGAGGCGGGATTCCGGCCCCTGCAAGCCGCCAGCAGCGGGGGCGGAGGGTCGGTTGGTTCGAGTTTCGACACCTCAGACCAGGAACAGAGCTAGATCAAATCGCCCTGGGGCATCGCCAATTTCCCCCTCTTCGGGTGATAGTGGGAGTGTCCCCATCACCCGGCCCGGCGTGCTCTGCACCCGGGCTTTTTTCTGGCCGCACCTGATGGCATCTGCCCAACCCTGGCCAGCCCTGCTGGAGCAAATGCTGAGTGGCGGGTCGCTCAGCGCCACCCAGGCCAGCTATCTGATGCAGGGCTGGCTGGCCGAGCGGATCGATCCGGTGCTCACAGGAGCCCTTCTGGCGGCCCTGCGGGCCAAGGGGGTCAACGGCGAGGAGCTGGCCGCCATGGCCGAGGTGTTGCGCGATGCCTGTGACCTGCCGCAGCCCCGTCCGGCCCTGGCCCTGGTGGACACCTGCGGCACAGGCGGTGATGGGGCGGACAGCTTCAACATCTCTACAGCCGTGGCCTTCGTGGCCGCCGCCTGCGGTGCCCATGTGGCCAAGCACGGCAACCGCAGCGCCAGTGGCCGGGTCGGGTCGGCCGATGTGCTCGAGGCAGCCGGCATCCACCTTCAGGCTCCTCAGGCCCAGGTGATTGCGGCCTTGCCCCAGGCCGGGCTCACCTTTCTTTTCGCCCCCGGGTGGCATCCGGCCCTGGTGGGTATGGCTCCCCTGCGCCGCAGCCTCGGCATACGCACGGTGTTCAATCTGCTGGGTCCCCTGGTCAACCCGCTGCGGCCCGATGCCCAGGTGCTGGGCGTGGCCCGGGCCGACCTGCTCGACCCTATGGCCGAGGCCCTGGCCCGGCTGGGTCTGCAGCGGGCGGTGGTGGTTCACGGCCAGGGCGGATTGGATGAGGCCTCCCTTGCCGGCATCAGCGAGCTGCGGCTGGTGGAGTCCGGTGCGGTGCGCACCGGCCAGCTCGATCCAGAGCAGCTGGGCCTGCAGCGGGCTCCTCTGGCGGCCCTGGCCGGGGGCGATCTGGCCACCAACCGGGCCATTCTCGAAGCCGTGCTTCAGGGGCGGGGCAGCCGGGCCCAGAGCGACGTGGTTGCCCTGAATACGGCGCTTGTGCTCTGGGCAGCCGGCCGGGCCGCCAGCGTGGAGGAGGGGCTGGAGCAGGCCCAGGCGGCCCTCGCCTCGGGCGGCGGCTGGCAGTCCCTGGAGCGGTTGCGTCAGGCCCTGCCCGCGCCGGTTGCGGGATGATCACTTCACTTGCATCGAACCCTTGAGCGAGGCCCCTGCCCTGTTGGTGCTGGCCGATGGCACGGTGCTGCGGGGTGAGGCCTTTGCCGCCCGCGGCACGGCCATCGGTGAGGTGGTTTTCAACACCGGCATGACCGGCTACCAGGAGGTGATCACCGACCCCAGCTATAGCGGCCAGCTGGTGACCTTCACCTACCCCGAGCTGGGCAACACCGGCGTCAACGGCGCCGATCAGGAGGCGGACCGCCCCCACGTGCGCGGCGTGATTGCCCGCCAGCTGGCACCCCGGGCCAGCAACTGGCGCTCCGAGGGGG
>JAYKGS010000044.1:0-8377 GCA_035284945.1 Synechococcus sp. | reverse complement strand
GCCCTGCTGCTGGCTGCCCTGGTTGGCTTGGCGGTGGGCTTCTCCGGCATCGCCCGGCCAGAGGGCCGCCTTGATCTGGCAGGCCGGTTGTATGGCATCGGTACCTATGCCCTGCCACCTTTCTGGGCGGCGATGGTGGTGCAGCTGGTGTTTGCGGTGTGGCTTGGCTGGCTGCCGGTGGGCGGCCGCTTCCCTCCCACCCTGCTGCCGCCGGAGGGAAGCGGTTTCTACCTTTTTGACAGCCTGCGCAGCGGCCTGGCCACCGGCCAGTGGCAGCAGCTGGCGGGCAGTGTGCGCCACCTGGTGCTTCCGGCAGCCACCCTGGGCCTGCTGCTGAGCGGCATCTTCGCCAACGCCTTGCGCCTGAACCTGCGCCGCACCCTGGGCTCGGACTACGTGGAGGCGGCCCGTAGCCGCGGCCTGGGCGAAGTCCGGGTGGTTCTGCGCCATGCCCTGCCCAATGCCCTGCTGCCGGTGCTCACCATCACCGGGATCACGGTGGCATCGCTGATCGGCGGCGCCCTGCTGATCGAAGTCACCTATTCCTGGCCAGGCATTGCCTTCCGGCTGCAGGAAGCCATCAGCCAGCGCGACTACCCACTGGTGCAGGGGATTGTGGTGGTGGTGGCTGGCCTGGTGGTGCTGGTGACAGTGGTGGTGGACCTGATGGTGGCGCTGCTGGATCCCCGCATCAGCTTCTGAAACCCCAGGCACCAGGTACTCAGGGCCCCTGGATCCGCAGTCTCCAACGGCGGGCCTGGCCGCCATCGAGCACATAGGCGCTCACGCCCTCCTGCTCGCGGCGCTGGGGGGAAAGCAACAGGGGCTGCTCCATACCCTGGAGAAATTCAACGGTGAGGTTGAGCAGAAGGGCCTGCACCTTCAGGGGCTCAATGCCCACCAGCTCCTCTCCCAGTTGAAACAGGGCCCCATCCCGGCTTTCGATCCGCACGGGCGAAAAATGGCTGGCTCCCTCCACCAGCACCAGCCGGCTGCGGGGATGGCTTGCCCGGGAGAACACCGCCAACTGCTCCTGGACTGGTGGCGTGACCAGATCCAGACTGCCTCCCACCAGCAGCACGGGCACATTTAGATCCTCCAAGCCCCGCTGCGGCCAGAGCAGGCTGCCGAAACCGTTGAAGGCCACCACCCCCTGCAGGGGAATGGGCTGGGATAGCTGGGCGGGCCCCGGGGCCTCGCCAGCCGCCCCATCGCCGATGATCCCAGGTATCTGGCATTGCATCAGCCGGGAGAGGTTGGCAAGAGGCAAAGAAACCATGGCCAGCTCACAGCGCCGGCCAAGGCCCCGCTCCGGCACCAGACCGGCAGCCATCAGCGCCGTCAGGCCCCCGAGCGAATGGCCCAGCAGCACAACCCCCTGCTCACCAGCCGGCGAAGGGCCGAAGGACGGCAACTGACCCTCCCGCCGGGCCTCGAGCACGGCCTGTAGATCGGCAAGGCGCTGGGGCAGGGCTTCGGCGCCGGGAGGCGGCGCATCCCCCAGCAGGGAGGCCTGAAGGGCCTGCTGATCGCTGCCGGGATGCTCCAGAACCATCGCCGGCCAACCGCGATCGGCCAGGGCCGACGCCAGCCAGCTGAGCTGGTCGGGGCTTCCCCCGAGGCCAGGCATCAGCAACAACCAGGGGCCACGGCGGGACTGCTGGGCCGGCCAGAACTCGATCGGCAGGGGGGTGGCCCGGTGGGGCACCGTCAACAGGAGACGTTTGGGCTGGCGGCTAGGGGAGCCGGAGAAGGACAGGGGGCTGGAACTGCGTCGCGGCAAACCCAGCTGGCGCAGCTGGGCGAGAGCGCCGCTCTGACGCTGGAGCTGGCTGCGCCACTGGCTGGCCAGCTCCAGGACTCCATCGATCCGGAGGGTGACACTGGCCACCGGCAGGGCCCGCAGCAGCTCAAGGGTGGAGACCTGGTTCTGGCGTTGCAACAGTTGGCGCAGGCTGGCCATCAGCAACGGGGCCGTGCTGGGACCCCGGCGCTTGTTGGCGGGCACGGTGACTGTGAGCAGGCCGCCGGCCTCCTTGAGCATCTGCTCCCCGGTCCAGCTGTTGAGCAGCTGTTGACCGAAGCTGCGGTTCTGCAACAGGGGGGCATGCAGCAGGCGGATCAGGTCATGGCGGCTCTGGGGCTGGAGCAGGTTGAGCCACAACGCGAGCTCACCGGAACCATCCTCTGCCTCCCCGCTGGAGCGGATGGACAGATTGGGCTGGCGAGTCCAGACCTCAAGCGCCACCAGGTCAATCGGCAACTCAAGCCCTCCCAGCTGCAGAAGCAACGTCTCTGCAGCCTGAGCAGGCAGGGGAGCCAGCAGGCTGGCAATCCCACCAAGTATCAGGACAACGAAGGAACGCAGAAACACAACCGGAGCCAGACCCAGACAGGCAACTCCCGCCAGTCTCTCTCCTGCCTGGAGATCGACCCACCAGACTGGCCATCTGCCGTGAATTGTCCTGCTTGCCCAAACTTCGCCGCATCCGCCCGCGCGGATGGCTGGGTCAGTTTCCTGCGGCACTGCGGCATGTCTGCCTGGTTCGACTGGTGGCCTCCGTGGGGGCCGGCGGGGTGCTCTACCTGACCCCGATAGTTTTCCACCAGGAAGCAGCCTTCTCTGCCCAGGCGGTGACCCAGGGGCTGGCACTGGCGGCCCTGGCCGGCACGTTGGGTCGTCTGCTGAGCGGCGTACTGGTGGATCGGGGTCTGGCCTGCTCGATCCCCGTGCTGCTGGCCGTGCTGGCCATTGTGCTCGGAGACCTGCGGCTGATGGGCACCAGCAGCTTCGCCGGATACCTCCAGGGCCAACTCCTGCTGGGCGTCGCCGCAGGCCTTTACTGGCCTGCTATCGAGCTGGCCGTACCGCTGGGCTGCCGTGCGGGCCCAACGCCGATCGCCTCGGCCCGGGGCTACGCCCTTGCGCGCAGCGCCGATGCGGCCGGCATCGCCACTGGTGCCCTGATGGGGGCCCTGCTGGCGGCGGCGGGGCTGCTGCGGGGGATCTACCTGGCCGACAGCATCAGCGCCCTGGTGGTGGCGGGGCTGCTGGTGCGCCAGCCCCTGCCGAGCCCCGAACCCTGGGTCGCCGTCGCTGCCGGCAAAACCCCGTGGCGGGAGTGGGTGCCACCCCTGCTGCCCGTGCTGGCGATCAGCCTGCTGGCCACCTCCCTGCCTGTCTTGATGCAGAGCGCCCTGCCCCTTGATCTGGTGCGGGGCGGGCTGGAGCGGGCAGCCATACCGGAAAGCCTCGGCGCCCTGCTGGTGGGCATCCAGCTGGGGCTGTTGGTGTTGATCCAGTGGCCGGTGGGGCAAGCCCTGGCCCGCCGGCCGATCGCCCACGGCCTCGGGCTCAGCCTGGCCTGTTTCGCTTTCGGCACGGTGCTGCTGGCCTTCTCAGCCCTCACCCGCCAGGGACTATGGCTGGTGTTGTTGGCCCAGCTGCCCCTGGCCCTGGGGGCGGCGGCATTCCTGCCGATCGCCACCGAAGCGGTGATCGAACTGAGCCCGCCCGCCCATCAGGGGGTGGCCATGGCCCTCTTTTCCCAGTGCTTTGCCCTGAGCGCCCTGGCGGCACCCCTACTGGCGGGGCTCGCCCTCGACGCCCAGCGCCATGCGGGCGGCATCTGGATCGGCATGACCCTGCTGTGCCTGGCAGGGCTCAACCTGGTGAGAAGACTCAAACCGCGGCAGGAGGCTCCGAACTAGGGGTGCCTTCAGCCACCCAGGCCTCGTTGGGCAGGGGCTCGGTGCCGTACTCCCAATCGTCATAGTCGGGATCGTTGCGGATCTTCCGGTGGATTTCCTTCTGCACCTCGAAATGATGAGACTGGTCAGGCGAGGCTGGCTGTTGCTGACCGGGATTACTCATGGAAACGGCCCATCGTGGGGCCATTCTGAACCCCCTTAGTCCGGCCAGAGACAAATCGCTTGCGGAGCGGTTGGATTGGAATGCTGGAGTCAGGAACACGGCTCAGAGGTGCTTGTTCGGGCCATAGCCAAGTATCGGACCGCCCAGCTGCCCCGGGAATTGAAGTTGCTATGGGCATGCAGCCTTATTTTTCAGAAGCGTTGTTAGTTCATCGGCTGCTGGTTCCAGGGTGCTGGCCATTGCATTAAGCACGTACTCAAGATCCTCTCCGCACAATTCGCCAATCGAGTTCCAGTTCAGGGAAAAGAGAAGAGATGGATCCATGACAGCAGAATCTCGGCTCCCTACGCAGGAGCCTTCCTCCCCAGGAGCCCAATAAATATCTTGAAATCATAACCACCCTTTCCCCTTGGGGCGCAGGCCCGCCCAGGCTTTTGGGTTAAGAGATTATAAAAAAGATCCCATTGAACCTTTTGCCTGATCAGCTGCGCGCGTCAGTGGCTGGAAAGGTCGATATCACCGCCAGGGGTCGCAGCGACAGGGGCGGCCACATGACATCTACGGCATCTGGCTTCATAGGCCCCTACCGCACCCACAACCACCCTGTCCTGGGAGTGAATCAGGCGCTGGCTGCGGTTGGCGGGGTTGCCGCACACGACGCAGATCGCCAGCTCCTTTGTGATCAGCTCTGCAATGGCGAGCAGTTGGGGCATCGGTTCGAACGGCTTGCCCTGGTAATCCTGATCTAGGCCGGCGCAGATCACGCGCAACCCGCGGCTGGCCAGCACCTGCACCACCGACACCACCTCCATGCCGAAGAACTGCACCTCATCTATGCCCACCACCTTGGTGTCGGCCTCGACGGCTTGGAGTATCTGCAATGGGTGTTGCACAGCGGAAGCGCTGATCTTCAGCTGCGAGTGACTCACCACCGCCAATTCATCGTAGCGGTTATCGATCTGCGGTTTAAAAACCTGCACCCTCTGCTGGCCATAAAGGGCTCGCTTCAGTCGGCGGATCAGCTCTTCGGTTTTGCCCGAGTACATAGAACCGCAGATCACCTCGATCCAGCCGGTATCTTGAGAAAACTGTGGAAACATGATTGAGCCGTGCAGACGTCAGGCGATAGCGGGTTTGATTCCAGCGCACCCGCAGCTATGAAATTCAGCATCAAAACCCACGATGCATGGGGCACGGTTGAAGTCGGGCGCTTTGAGACCCTGCAGGAGGCACGGATGGTTTTTGCCAGTCTGTGTCAAGACCCCTGGTACAGCAACGACGGCACAGTCAAGGGGGTGGAGCTGGTTGAGGACGGTGAAGGGGAGTCTGCAGGGAGGCTGGATTGGTTTGCCTTCCCCTAGCGGGCCATTATCCATGTTCCGGAGGCCACCGCATGCCTGAATCTTGCCCAAATCATGCCTAAATAAGTAATCGCCCCATGGGTTGGGCCAATTTATTCACTCAGATTTTATTCACTACGAATTTATTCGTTCAGGTTACGTATCACAGAAAACCTGCCTGCCCCTGCCCGCCCCTTCCCACCGTAAAAAAAATTATGGATATTCCGGGTCTTCATTTTTTCTCTCGTTTTAGGGATTGATTTTTATTCCCAGATAAGCGTAGGAAAGGGTAACAAGTTGACGGGGGTTTGATTTGCCATGAGGGTTGCCCATTGCCAAACCGACCATCTCCTCGTGCTCAATGATGCAGAAGCAACCTCCCTTGCCGAGGCCAGTGCATTGATCATGCTTGCCGTCAAGTCGGACGCCCGCCTCTCGATGCCCCCGGTGATGAGCAAGGTGCTCTGTGACCTCTTCGAGGCTCTGAGCAGCCCCACGCCCACTTCCCCTGGTTTCCGCCCGGATAGCTGAGCCTGGGGCGGGCCCGATGGCCGCTGCCGGCCAGGAAGCTCCCGGCGGTGGGAACACTGGCTGGAGCCAGATTTTTAAGCATGCCTCCCCTACCCACCTCTGCCCTCACCAGCAACACATTGGCCCTGGAGGTGGTGCGCGACAGCCTGCTTACCCTTGAGCAGGTCACTTCCGGGGTCACCCTGCTGGCCCTCATCGCTGCGGCCCATCCAGAGCAGTCGCCTCGCCTGCGGAGCCTGCTGCGGGGGCTGGTGGGCCTGGTTGAAGGGTGTGAGAGCGATTTGGGTGTCTTTTTGGGCTATGGCAAGCAGCCAGGCCGAACAGATTGAAACTGGCAAACCGGAGCGACGCTGACGTAATGGGCAATACTTTATGCAATAAATGCATAAAACCAGCAGAATAATGCGGGCATTGCATAGCGCGAGCCTGGGGTAATTTCTGTATTGTTGCGCAAGTAATACGCCGGCTGTGGTCGTCTCGATCGAGGAACTTGCCTGCGTTGATACCTTGGTCTGGCTGCGCACCGGTAGCGCAGCAGCTAGTCGGCTCGGCTTATCCCAATCCACAATCAGCAGACGCGTTAACCATGTAGCCAAGTTACTGGGGCTTCGATTTTTCAAGCCCGATGGTGAATGGCAAACTCTTGGCGATCAGACCATTCTGAATCTTGAGCGGCATGTTCACCAGCTTTATCGCTGGATTCACGGCCTGGACTTGAGAATAGAAGGCCAGTATCATTCAGGACCGATACTTTGTAATCCTATCCCAGCCGGATGGCTTCCAGGCAATTTTGATTTCATGGAAATCCACACGCCATTGAAGCTGCTTCGCACCGGGATTATTGACGCCTGGATCGCATGCTACCCCGATGTGCCTGATCATGACGATTCGGAGCTGGCGTGCTTTCACCTGGATCGACTTCCAACCCATCTGGTGGTGGCTGAGGGCCACCCGCTTCTGCAGCTGGGAAATCGCCTGAGCCTGGAAGACATTGTTACTTACCCATCAGTTGCCCTGCCTGACAACGCTTTCCCCAAGCTTCAGCAGCTCCTGCAGAAGAAAGGGCTCTGGAATCTGCCACTCTCAATGAAGCGTTACAGCAACGGGAAATGGGAGGGTCAGATGGCGAAGGATCTAACAATTGGCTATGCCAATTCCCTCACGCTGCGCCTCTTCTCTGAACCCCACATAATTCTGCCAATCGATATACAAATCGAGACGGGCGACACTTTGGTCGTGCCCCGGGCCTACGCAGAAAATGAACACCTGCTCAAGCTCCTCACCACGCTCAAAGCCAGGGCGGCAAAGCTGGCAGACCAATTCCCGGATATGCGCGTGGTTGAAGATGGCTGAGGCTCCTGTTGCTGGCCATGCCCTGGTTTGTCAAGCTCGAAACCGGCCTTGTGGAGAAGGCACGCTTTGATGCGGTGATCCCTGCCCATCTGGCCTGGCTGGCGGAGCTAGAGCGGCTGGGTCACCAGCCCCGCAGCGGCTACTGGGCCGACCGGGTGGGTTGCACCGGGGATGGAGCCGGCGGCATGCTGATCTTCACAGCCCACAACTGGGCTGCAGCCGAAGCGCTGGTGCAAACCGATCCCCTGATCCAGGAGGGTTGCGTCAGCTGGTGCCTGCACGAATGGGCCCTGGTCTTCCCCAAACCAGGCTTCCCAAAACCAGCTGATCAGCTGTGAAAAAGCAACACCAGCCCTGCCTTGAGCTGGTGAAATTCCCTCTCTTCCCGGCTCAGATCCAGCCCCACCTGCAGCCCTTCCTTGAGAGCGTCAGCAAAGGGAGGGGCGGTGGGAGCAGCGCCCGCCTGCCAGAGAGCCGCTATCCCCACCGGTGTTGCATGCCAGCGGAAGCAGGGCGTCTGGCCGATCTCCGGCTCCAGCAGGGCATCTTCCAGCAGCTCGCGAATTGCCATGGACCCATCTACCTGCCCGCAGCTTCGGCAGGCGCTGGCAGCGGGGCAATCAGCTGAGAGTTTTTGTGATGAATGCGAGGGTGGCCGCCCCAGTCAGCCAGACCAGCTCGAGGCGCCTGGTCAGCTCCAGCATGTGCCGCACAGCGGCGTCATCGGGTGGGGGAAATCCAGCTGCCAGAAGGGGTTTGCTCGAGAGTTTGCCGCCATAGCGGTTGCAGCCGCCCAGTTGCACCCCGGCAACATGGGCATAGGCGGCCTGGGATACCCCGGCATTGGGGGAGGGGTCCGCAGCACCCTCCCGTAGGGCAGTGGCCAGCAGGGAGCCGCAGCGCCCCGGTTGCCCGGCTGCCAGAGGCAGGCTGAGGGCTACCAGGCGGCAGGGAAGCCATACCAGCAGGTCGTCGAGACGGGCGCCTGCCGTGCCCAGCCAGCGCAGCCGGCCGCGCCGGTAACCCAGCATCGAATCGAGGGTGCTGGCCGCCTTGAAGCCCCAGGCCAGGGCGAGCGGGCCAGGCAGGGCTGGGTTCAGGCTCCAGATCACTGCCCCCACCAGCATCCAGAACAGCGGCGCAAACAGGCCATCCACGGCGTTTTCGCTGGCGGTTTCCGCCGCTGCCCGCAGAATTCCGGCCCGATCCAGCGCCGCGGTGTCGCGTCCCACGATCCAGGCCAGGGCCTGGCGCGCCGGCTGCAGCGCTGCAGCTCGCG
>JAYKGS010000043.1:0-14519 GCA_035284945.1 Synechococcus sp. | reverse complement strand
GCGGGCCTCGAAGCGATCCAGGCCCCGGAAGCGACCGGCCGCTTCGTTCATCGTGCCGTCCTTGGCCATCACCGTGATCAGCGGCAGGTCGTGGCGCTGCCCGATCGCGAAGTCGTTGGGGTCGTGGGCGGGGGTCACCTTCACGCACCCCGTGCCGAACTCCGCATCCACGTGGTCGTCGGCCACGATCGGGATCTGGCGGCCCACCAGCGGCAGGGTGAGGGTCTGGCCCACCAGCTCGGCGTAGCGGGGATCCTTGGGATTCACCGCCACGGCCGTGTCGCCCAGCAGGGTTTCCGGGCGGGTGGTTGCCACTTCCAGGTGGGTGCGGCCATCGGCGGCCGGCCCATTGCTGAGCGGATAGCGGAAGTGCCAGAGGTGGCCGTCAACCTCCTTCATCTCCACCTCCAGGTCGCTCACCGCCGAGCCGGAGGCGGGGCACCAGTTCACCAGGTATTCACCCCGGTAGATCAGCCCCTGCTCGTGCAGGCGGTTGAAGGCCTCGATCACCGCGGCGCTGCAGCCGGCATCGAGGGTGAAGCGCTCCCGCTGCCAGTCCACCGAGTAGCCCAGGCGGCGCAGCTGGCCCACGATCGTGCCGCCGCTGCCTGCCTTCCAGGCCCAGGCCCGCTCCAGAAAGGCCTCCCGGCCCAGATCCTCCTTGCGCTTGCCCTCTGCCTTCAGCTGTTTCTCGAGGATCGACTGCACGGCGATCGAGGCGTGGTCGGTGCCGGGCAGACACAGCACGTTCCTGCCACGCAGGCGCTGAAAGCGCACGATCGTGTCGATCAGAGCAGTGTTGAAGGCATGGCCCATGTGAAGGCTGCCGGTGACGTTCGGCGGCGGGATCACCACGCTGAACGGCTCGCCCGCTGCGGCTGGATCCGCATGGAAGGCGCCGCTGCTCTCCCAGGCCTGCTGCCAGCGGGCCTCGGTGCCAGCCGGGTCGTAGGTCTTGGGCAGGGCCGCTTCAGATGTAGGGACGGTCACGGCGGCGGCTCCGGGAGATCCGGCCATGCTCGCAAAACGGGCTGAGGCCGGGGATGATTGCTCCGATAGCGCCATCCATGGCCCCGCCCCCCGCCGCTCAGAGACCCCAACGCCGGCTCGCCCGCCTGCTCCACCTGCTGGGCGGCCTCGCCCTGCTGGTCCCCCTGGCGGGCTGCAGCCAGGGCCAGGCGTGGCCGGGCGTGGTTTATGTGGCGGTCGGAACCAACAAGGATCAGATCATCACCGCGGAGCTGAAGCAGGACTTTCAGGACCGCCTTGTGGAGGTGGAGGGGCGATTCCGCCAGATCCATCCCGACACCCATTTCCAGTTCGGCCTCTACCCCGAAGATCAGATGGTGGAGGTCATGCGCCGGCGCAGCCGCAGTGGGCTCGCCCCGGATCTGCTGCTGGTGAATGGCGACACGGCCCTGCGCCTGCGACAGGCTGGCCTGGTGGATCCCTTCCCGATCCGCGAGGACCAGCGGGCGATCTTCAACGGGGAGGAACTGAAGCGGTTGCGCAGCCCGGATGGGCGGTTGGCAGGGCTGCCGGTGCTGGTGCAGACCCAGTTGAGCTGCTTCAACCGCGAGCTCCTGCCCACCCCCCCCGCGACCCTGCAGGAGCTGCTCGAAGCCACCGCCAACGGCCATCCCATGGGGCTGTCGCTGGACCTCTATTACCTGTTCTGGATCGTGGGCAGCACCGGAGCCCTGCCCGCCTTGGATCGGGCCGTGCTGGGGCAACCTCTCACCCAGGCCGAACGCCAGGCCCTGAAGGGCTGGCTGGCCTGGCTGCAGAACGCCAGCAGCCAGCAACGGGTCAGCTTTTTCCCCGATCAGCCAACCACCGAGGCCGAATTCAAGGCCGGGCGCCTCGACTGGATCCCCTGTCGCAGCACCGTCGTCCCCCAACTGCGCCGGGTGATGGGCAGCGCCCTCGGGGTCGCTCCCCTGCCGGATGGGGAAGGTCTCCGGGCCAGTCCCATCAACCGGTTGCGGGTGCTGGCCCTGGGCCGCAGTTCAAGCAGGGCCGGGCGTCGCCGCGCCCTGGCCTTCAGCTACTACATCATCAACCCGCTCACCCAGCGCACCCTCACCCTGGGATCGCAGACGGTGCTGCCCGCCAACCGCTTCGTCACCGTGCCGACCCAGAGCTCCCAGTTGCTGGCTGCCATGGTGACCGCTGCAGACCAGGGCCGTCAGACCAACAGCCTGGTGGCCCTGGTGCACCTCAACGACCCCCGCATTCCCCGCGTGCAGACCCTGCTGACCAAGCTGGTGTTCGGGGAGACCAACCCCGCCGGCGCCAGCACCGAACTGATCCGGATCCTGCGGGCACGCCCATGAAAGAGCTGCTGCTGGAGATCTTCGGCTGGCTGGGCTACCTGGAGCGCCCCTCGGTGCTGCTGCAGCTGGGGCTGGTGATCGCCATGGTGCTGCTGACCCGATGGGCCCGACACCGGCGCTGGCTGCGGCCGCTGCCTCTGCTCGCCTATCCAGCCCTGGGGCTGCTGGCCCTGGCCCTGGCCTGTGCGGGCCTGGCAAGCCTGGGCCAGCCCCAGGAGCTGGCCAGCCTGCTGGGGCTGCAGTGGCTCGGCTGGTACGGCATCAGCCTGCTGCACCAGCCCCTGGCCCGCTGGCTACCGCCCCAGCGGCTGTATCAACTGGAATCCCGCCTGCTGCGCCCGGCCTTCCTGGTGGGCGCTGCCCTGCTGCTGATCCAGGAATTCGACAACCTCAACGACATCGCCGTGATCCAGCTGGGCCAGCTGCTGGGGGTGTCGTTGAGCTTCGGCAAGCTGTTCAACGCCCTGGTGGTGACCTACCTGGTGCTGGTGGGCTGCGGCCCGCCGGCGGCAGGCTTGGCCTGGCTGGTGCAGCGCAGCCTGGGCCTGAGCGACAGCAGCGGCAAAGCCATGGAACTGATGCTGCGCTACCTGGTGGTGAGCCTGGGCCTGGTGGGAGTGGCCATGCATCTGGGCATCAACAGCACCGCGCTGATTGCCGTGGCGGGTGGCCTCTCGGTGGGGCTGGGCTTCGGCATCAAGGAGGTGTTCTCCAACCTCATCAGCGGCATCTGGCTGCTGTTTGAGGGCTCGGTGCGCCCAGGCGAGGTGCTGCTGCTCGATGGTGAGCCCTGCGAAGTGCGCAAGCTGGGCCTGCGGGCCACCCTGCTCTGGCGGGATCGGGACAACGCCGAGCTGCTGATCCCCAACCAGACCTTTTTCACCTCAGCAGCCACCACCTTCACCGCCAGCGACCGCCTGCGCCGCAGCCAGGTGAGCGTGGGCGCGGCATACCACCACGATCCAGCCGAGGTGATCGCCCTGCTGGAAGCCACAGCCCTGGCGGTGCCACGGGTGCTGCAGGATCCGCCGCCCAAGGCATTTCAGAATGGTTACGGCGATTCGGCAATCCTCTACTCCCTGCACTTCTGGATCGCCAACCCCCTCCAGAACGCCAGCCTCTGCAGCGCCGTGAACCAGGCGATCTGGCGAGCCTTCCAGCAGCACGGCATCGAGATCCCCTTCCCCCAGCGCGTCCACTACAGCGTGCCCGGGCCACCAGCTCAGCCCTGAGCCAGCCGGCCCAGGTAGCCCTCCAGGCTGCCGGCATTGATCCAGCCGGTGGCAATGGTTTTGCTGTGGCTGGGGTTCACCCGGCCGCGGTGGATGTGCGAGATCCCCGCTGGGAAGAGCAGCAGCTTGCCCCGCTCGGCCGGCTCGTGGCGGTTCTGCCAGAGGAACTCGGTGCCCGCCTCCGGTCCGTCATTGCAATACAGAATCCAGGCCAGCACCCGGTGCACGGGTTCGGTGGCCTCGTCGCTGATGGTCCAGTCGCAGTGCCAGCGCTTGAAGCCCTCCCCCGGCGCGTAGTGCTGCAGGTTGAAGATCGGATTGACAAACAGCTCCTGCTCCGGACAGCACTCGCGCAGCAGGGGGCGCTCCTGCAGGTAGCGCTCCAGGGCGGCGCTCACCCCGCGCAGGATCACCTCGGCCAGGGCATAGGCCTCGGGATCGGAGCGGTCGATTGCCACCAGGGATATGTCTGTGGAGATCTTGGCGGGCTCGCCGCCCGCCCCCTCGGGCCCGAAGGCCACGCCGGGGCGCTGCAGATCGGTGCGGCGCTCAAAAAAAGCCCGCACCCCATCGGCCAGGGCCTCAAAACCGGCGTTGCGGTATGGGGCGATCAGCTCCATCAGGGATGCTGGGCCGCCGGCAGGCTGGGGGCACTCATGGCAGCCATCCTGCCCAGCCGCGGGCAGACTGCAAGCTTCCGTGCTCCCCGCAGCCCATGGCCCTCGACCTCAACGATCCCGAACTGGAGTTCAGCGATCTCGTCTACGCCTACCAGAGCTGGGTGATGGCGGTGATCAACGATGAGAAGCTCGGGAACAGCGACACCCTGCTCACCGAAGAGATCACCGACGACGCCCTCAACGCCATGCGCTTCCTGCCCGGCGAGGTGACCAACGCCATCGAAACCAGCCTGGCCCGTGTCTATGACGTCGATGCCGAGGAGCTCGCCAACCTGCTTTTCCCGGATAGTTGACACCCCCCAGGACCAGCCGTGCCCCTACTCCCCGCTGACGTCCACAGCCGCGCCGGCTACGAGCTGGTTGCCGAGCTGGCCAGCAGCGCCAGCCAGGGACTCACCAATCAGGAGGCCGAGCGCCGCCTTGACGTGTGGGGACCGAACGCCCTGGGCGACGGGGGGGGGTTACCAGCCTGGCGGCGCTTCCTGGGCCAATTTCACGACCCCCTGCTCTACACGCTGCTGACGGTGGGCGGGATCAAATTGCTGCTCGACGAACCCAGCGAAGCGCTGGTGATCTGGAGCGTCACCCTGATCAACGCCGTGATCGGCTACGTGCAGGAGAGCCGTGCCGAAACGGCGATTGCCGCCCTGGCCCGGGCCGTGCGCACCGAAGTGGAGGTGGTCCGCGAGGGCCGGCGCCAACGCCTCGCTTCCGAACAGCTGGTGCCGGGCGACCTGGTGCGCCTGGAGGCGGGCAACAAGGTGCCGGCGGACCTGCGCCTGCTCCAGGCCCGCAACCTGCATGTGGATGAATCGAGCCTCACCGGCGAATCCCTGCCGGCGGCGAAAGACAGCACGGCCGTTGCAGAGGGCACCCCCCTGGCCGAGCGGATCGGCATGGCCTATGCCGGCAGCCTGGTGACCAGCGGCCTGGGCCTGGGCCTGGTGGTGGCTACGGGTGCGGCCACCGAAGTGGGCCAGATCTCGAGCTCCCTGCAACAGCAGGTGAGCCTGAGCACGCCCCTGACCCGCAAGTTCCGCCGCTTCAGCCACACCCTGCTGCAGCTGGTGCTGGTGCTGGCCGGCCTCACCTTCCTGGTGGGACTGCTGCGCGGCCGCGATGGGATCGAGATGTTTGACGGGGCGGTGGCCCTGGCGGTGGGGGCGATTCCGGAGGAACTGCCGGCGATCGTGACGATCACCCTGGCGATCGGGGTGAACCGGATGGCCCGCCGCAACGCGATCATCCGCAAGTTGCCTGCGGTAGAGGCCCTGGGCAGCACCACAGTGATCTGCTCCGACAAGACCGGCACCCTCACCCAGAACCGGATGGCTGTGCAGGAGATCTATGCGGGCGGTGCCCTGGTGCCGATCGACGCACTGCCGCCCGGCAATGTGGCCCTGCGCGAAACCCTCCTGGCGGGCCTGCTCTGCAATGACGCCCGGCCCAGTCAGCAGGAAGGCCTGGTGGGTGATCCCACGGAAACGGCCCTGCTCCAGGCCGCCGTAAGGGCTGGTCTGGACCGGCAGCAGGCCCTGGAGCGCCACCCGCGTCGGGATGCCATTCCGTTTGAGTCAGAACAGCAATACATGGCCACCCTGCATGGCAGCGACCGCATCCTGGTGAAGGGCTCGGTGGAGGTGGTGCTGTCCCGCTGCAGCCGCCAGCTGAACCAAACCGGCCAGGCCGAACCCCTGGAGTTCGAGCGCATCAGCGCGGCGGTGGCAACCATGGCCGGGCGGGGCCAGCGGGTGCTGGCCTTCGCCATCGGCAGGGCCGATGGCGAGCCAGACCAACTGCAACCCAGTCAGATCGAGCGGGGGCTGGATTTTCTGGGTCTGCAGGGCATGATCGATCCCCCGCGGCCCGAGGCGATCCGGGCAGTGGCCGCCTGCCAGGGAGCGGGGATAAGGGTGAAGATGGTTACGGGCGACCACCTCGAAACAGCCCGCTCCATCGCCCTGCAGCTCGGCCTTGGCGAGGGGGGCAGCCTGGGGGCCATCGATGGCACCAGCCTGGCCAGGCTCAGCCCAGCTGGACTGGTCGACTGCGTGCGCCACCATGACGTGTTCGCCAGGGTGGCTCCCGCCCAGAAGCTGGCCCTGGTGAGGGCCCTCCAGGCCGATGGGGCCGTGGTGGCCATGACCGGCGATGGCGTCAACGATGCCCCGGCCCTCAAGCAGGCCGACATTGGCATTGCCATGGGCAAAGGGGGCACGGAGGTGGCCCGCGAAGCGGCCGACATGCTTCTGACGGACGACAACTTCGCCACGATCCAGGCGGCCGTGGAGGAGGGCCGGGCCGTGTACCTGAACCTGCGCAAGGCCCTGGCCTTCGTGCTGCCTGTGAACGGCGGCGCCTCCATGACAATCCTGCTGGGGGCAGTGCTGGGTCTGGAGCTGCCGGTGACAGCCCTGCAGGTGCTGTGGCTGAACATGGTCTGCTCCCTGAGCCTGTCGATCCCT
Source organism: Synechococcus sp. (assembly GCA_035284945.1). Taxonomy (GTDB): domain Bacteria; phylum Cyanobacteriota; class Cyanobacteriia; order PCC-6307; family Cyanobiaceae; genus Cyanobium_A. Next base: position 7,806 of record JAYKGS010000043.1, on the reverse strand, counting down.
TTGGCCTTCGAGCCCAGGCCCCCGGGACTGATGCGGCAAGCGCCCCGGCCCCCGGCCCAGCCCCTCTTGAGCAGGGGTCTGGTGCAGAAGGTGGTGCTGGTTTCAACCTTCTACTGGTGTTTCATCTTCGGGGTCTTTCTCTGGGCCCGCTCCCATGGCAGCAGCCTGCCCCTGGCCCGCACCATGGCGATCCAGGCCCTGGTGCTGGCCCAGATCACCTATCTGGTCAGCATCAGCCAGGTCAGCAAGCTGGGCTGGCGCCATTGGCACCACAATCCGATCCTGCTGGCGGGCATCGGCACGGCGCTGCTGTTGCAACTCGGCTTCAGCCAGCTCGGCTGGATGAACCGCTTCTTCGCCACGGCACCCCTGGGGCCCCAGCAGTGGTTGCTCTGCGGCTTGGCCCTGCTGGTGATGGTGCCGATGGCCGCCCTGGCCGAACGGCTGGATCCCACCACGGGAGCCCCTGCCTGCCGATCCCAGGGCTAATTCAACGCACAGAAGTAAAGCAACATGGCTGACCAGTACACCCGCTCCCCGGACAGCAAGGGGAGGCTCCAGCCGAAGGAGAAGCTCCACCTGATCGATGACTTTCAGCTTGAAAGCGGCCATACCCTTGCCCAAGCACGCATTAATTACACAACCCTGGGAACGCCCCAGCATGACCTAAGCGGCCAGATACAGAATGCGGTTCTGCTCATTCATGGAACCGCAACAAGCTGGCAGATCTTCACTGAGGATTGGTGGGGCAACACCATGTATGGCCCCGGCCAGCCCCTGGATCTCAACCAGACTCTTGTAGTTGTCTCAGACAACCTTGGTGCAGGCGGCTCGAGCAAACCAAGTGATGGCCTGCGTATGAACTTCCCCTCCTACCAGCATGGGGATATCGTTCGGGCCCAGCACGACCTGGTCGCCAATCACATGGGAATCAAGCAACTACGGGCCGTGATCGGCAGCTCCCTAGGTGGCAGACTCGCATGGCAATGGGCAATTCAATATCCCCAGGCGGCAAAGGGCATTATTCCGATGATCGCCTCTCCCTATGCACTGGCAGGCCGTCGCGGCATGCAAGATTATCTGGGGATCGAGCCATTGCTGATTGATCCAAGCTGGGAAGGCGGCAATTACCTTCACCCCCCACGCAACTTTCCCTTAGCCATTATGTCCTATTGGATATTTATGTCTGGGGTCAATCACCTATGGAAAGTGGCCCCCACGAGGGAGCTGGCCCTCAGACACCTGCCCGCACTGGCAAAGAAAATCGCTGCAAAATTGGATGCAAACGACTGGATCTACCAATTGCGCGCCAATGACGAATTCGATGCTGCCCTGTCACTGGATGCCATTGAGGCCCAAGTGCTTGCCATAGCAATTGATGGCGACGAAATGGTGCCGACTGAGCTGGGTCAACTGGAAGCGGCCAGGCAAAGACTCTCCGGGAAAATGCAAATAGTGCAGCTCAGCGATCCCGGATCGGGGAAGGGCCACGCGTCGCTACAGCATATACTTAAAGTTTGTGCACCAAAAATTAGTGATTTCCTTGAATCACTCGACTGAACTTGTCTCGCCTGACCAAAGGTGAATAATATTGAGGATGGACAATATCGGAGGCGGGCAAGGCTGGGGGAATGCGCGATGCCGGGTTCGAACCAGCGACATCCTGCTTGTAAGGCAGGCGCTCTACCGCTGAGCTAATCGCGCTTGCTGCGCAACCTACACCAACCAACCATGGCCAGCGGCCCCAGCCACGACCGAGCCACCTGGGGCCTCTCCCTGCCCTTCGGACTGCTGTGGTGGCCCTGGCAGGGGCTGGCTGGGGTGGCCTGCGCCAGCCTGGCCTTCCTGCTGGGGGGCCTGCTGCTCTCCCCCGACCTCGACACCAGCTCCAATCCCACCCGTCGCTGGGGGCCGCTGCGGCTGCTCTGGTGGCCCTACCGCAACCTGCTGCGCCACCGCTCCCTGCTCTCCCACAGCCCCCTGCTGGGCAGCTGCGGACGGCTGCTCTATCTGGCTGCCCTGCTGACCATTCTCAGCTGGCTGGGCCAACCCCTCGGCACCCCTCCCCCCGCCGCCCTGGCGCAGCTGGCCCAGCAGCTCTGGAGCGGCCACCAGCCCCTGGTACTAGCTGCGCTGGTCGGGCTGGAGGCCAGCGCCTGGCTGCATCTGCTGCAGGACGGTGATCCGATGCCGAAGACGCCGCGGCCGCTGCGACGTTGGAGCAGACGGCGTCGGGGCAGACGGCGTTGGGGCAGGGGCCGGTGAGATCCTGGCCAAGCCGCGCTCCGCCAACCCCCACCTCCATGGGCTCCCCCTCCAGCACCCCGACCCTTGGGGCCCTAGCCGAGCTGATCGCCGTGGTGGCAAGACTGCGCGACCCCAGGGCAGGCTGCCCCTGGGACCTGGAGCAGACCCACGCCACCCTGGTGCCCTACCTGCTCGAAGAAGCCCATGAGGTGGCCGATGCCATCCGCCATGGAGACGACTCCCACCTGGCCGAGGAGCTGGGCGACCTGCTGCTGCAGGTGGTGCTGCACGCCCAGATAGCCGGCGAGACGGGGCGCTTCGATCTGGGAACGATCGCCGCGGGCATCAGCGCCAAGCTGGTGCGCCGCCACCCCCATGTGTTCGCCGGGGCAGAGGCCCGCGACAGTGCGGCCGTACGGGAGCTCTGGGAGGCGAGCAAGGCCGAGGAGCGGCCCCCCACCCCCTCAGCCAGCCCCCTGAGCGACCGCCTGGGCGGCAAAGTGCGCGGACAGCCGGCCCTGGCCGGCGCCATGACCATTTCCAGGCATGCGGCTGCTGCCGGTTTCGAGTGGGAGGACATGGGCGGAGTCTGGGCCAAGGTTCACGAGGAGCTCGACGAGCTCAAGGAGGCTGTCTGCGAAGCCATGGCCAGGGGCGAGGGGGCCAGCGGCGAGGAGGCCAGCGGCGATAGGGCCCACGCCCAGGAGGAACTGGGCGATCTGCTGTTCACCCTGGTGAACGTGGCCCGCTGGTGCCGTATCAACCCGGAAGAGGGCCTGGCCGGCACCAACCGCCGCTTTCTCGATCGTTTCTCCCGCGTCGAAGCGGCCCTGGGCGGCGATCTCAAGGGCCGCAGCATCGGCGAGCTCGAAGGGCTGTGGCAGCAGGCCAAGGCCCAGATCCGGGCGGAGGAGGGGCCGCTGGCTGGCAGCTGAGGCGATTTGGCGAGGAAGCCCTTCGAGTTACTCCGCACGCCTCAATCTTGGGGCAGCTGAACCCGAATACTGCGCCGGCCCTTGAGCGCACCGCGCTGCTTCTTTGCCGCCAGGCGCCGCTCCCTGGAACCCCGGGTGGGCTTGGTCGCCCGCCGCGGCGGCGGCGGTGGCTTCATCGCCTCCTGCAGCAGGGCCACCAGGCGCCGCTGGGCAGCCAGCCGGTTCAGCCACTGGCTCCGGTGCTCACTGGCGGCGATCACCAACCAGCCCTCCACCAGCCGACCCTCCAGGCGCCGCAGGGCCCGGGCCTGGAGCTGGGGCGGCAGGGCCGTAGTTGCCGCCAGATCGAACCCCAGCTCCACCCGGGAATCGGTGGTGTTGACGTTCTGGCCCCCCGGGCCCGAGGAGCGCGAAAAACGCCATCTCAGCTCCCCCGCCGAAATCACCACCGCCGGGCTCACCCGTAGATCCCCACCGGCACGCTCGGGGGCCATGGATCACTCCAACGCGGCCTCGCCAGTTTGCAGGGAGAGCCTCCACGGCCTCACCTGTCATCAAGCGCTGCAATGTGGCGGCTCGCTTGCAGACCGGTTGCTCCTCCATCGCCGCACTGCTCTGGGCCTGGGAGCCTGCTTCGCCCTGGGCGCAAGCCAGGGCTACTGGAACAGACTTCTACTAGGCCCTGAGGGCCGCCACTCTGCGGTGACCGCTGGCTGCGCCAGACAGAATGGATCAGGGCCTCTGACCTGAAGCGGGAACGATGACGCAAGCCTTGTCAGCCGCTGTTGCCACTGCTGCTCTGCTTCCTGAGGAGGAACAGGATCTGCTGGAGCGGCTGGCACATGAAGCCATTGAGGATTTCCAGGCTGGCCGGGTTGCATCCATCGCTGAGATTCAAGAAGGTTCACGCAACCCTGCCGATCTACTCAGCCCGTGTCGATCTCGATTGGCGCGCCGTTGGAGTGCTGAAGGAAGGCACTGTGAGGAGCCCACGACGTCGAACCACGTCCTGCCTTGTGATGGGTGCAACACCCAGGGTGCTGGAAACTGAGGTGTTGGCCGACCCGCATCGATGGCTGAGATGAGCTCTGCACCCGCAGCCACCCCGGGCTGGATCGACGAGGTCTTCGACGGCGTGCGCTACGGCCTGGAGGGCACGGTGCTCGCCGAAGCCCAGTCACCCTTCCAGCGGGTGACCATCGTCGACAGCCAGCGCTACGGCAAGGGCCTGCTGCTCGATGGCTGCTGGATGACGGCCGAGCGCCAGGAGCGGCACTACCACGAGGCACTGGTGCACCCGGCCCTCTGCGGAGCGGCCAGCATCGAGCGGGTACTGGTGATCGGCGGCGGCGACGGCGGCACCGCCCGGGAGTGTCTGCGCCACGGCGGCGTACGGCACCTCGACATGGTGGAGATCGACGCTCTGGTGGTGCAGTGGAGCCAGCAGTACCTGCCCTCCATCGGCGGCGGTTGCTGGAGTGATCCCCGCTTCCAGCTGACGGTGGGCGATGGCATCGCCTGGGCCGCTGCTGCAGGCGCTGCCAGCTACGACGTGGTGATTGTCGATGGCTCCGACCCCGCCGGCCCGGCCGAAGGCCTGTTCAACCGGGAATTTTATGAGAATTGCCGCCGCATCCTGCGGCCTGGGGGCGTGTTCGCCACCCAGAGCGAATCGCCCGAGGCCTTCCGGGCGGTCCACATCGACACGGTGAGGCTGATCCGCGAGGTGTTCGGCCACGCCGACCCGATGTATGGCTGGGTGCCCATGTATCCGAGCGGCTGGTGGAGTTGGACGTTCGCCGCCACGGAGGGCCGTCCCTATCTGGAGCCGGATGCCGAGCGCGCCGCGGCCGTCGTGCGTGGCTCGGAGATCTGGAGTCCCCGCTGGCAACGGGGTGGCTTCAACGCCATCCCGGCAGCGATCGAGCGGGAGCTGCTACCCGGCCCCCAGGCTCAGTAGCAGCAGGTGCCACTGGTGCGCTGCTCACGCAGCCGCTCATGCTGCTGACTGATCAGCAGCACCGCCAGGGTGGGGTGGTTGTGCAGGAGGTTGAGGAAGCGAAGGCGATCGAGCCGCAGAATTTCCACAGGGGTGCGGGCGGTGGCTTCATTGCGATAGCGGCCCTCGCCCCAGACAATGTCCTGATAGCTGAACAGCTCACCGGGCCGATAAGAGAGTTTTTCGCCGTCTTCGCTGACCAGCTCCACGATGCCGCGCCTGGCCCCGTAGATGGAGTCGGCCCTCTCACCACGGCGAAATACCCTGGCACCGGTGGGCAGGGTCAGCATCTCGCATTCCACCTGGGCCGCCATCAACTCGATGGGGGTGCTGATCGCCATGGCTACGGTCATTCCACACCCTCTTGAGGGACCATCAGACAACTTAATAACTCCGACCCTCCCCCCTGGCCAGGGACCGCGGCCAGGGGGATCAGCAATGTAAAAAAATTATATATGGTTAAACCTGGCTTAGAACCGCATCGAGGCTCAGCTGCTGGTTCGGCAGGCTTCCAGCTTCCGCCAGGGGGAACTGCCCCCGAGCCACCACAGGCAACCGGGGTGGTCGCGCCGTCCAGTGGTGGCACCAGAGATCCGCAGCCAGCTCGGGGTGGATCTGCAACTGGCGCAGCTGGCACCAACCCATCTGCGCACCCTTGGGGGGGGCGCAATGGCGGCAGCTGCGACAGCAGGGACGCTGGCCCATCTGGGGGAGTGTCTTTGGTCTCCAAGGGTATGGATGTTTGGCACTGACTGGAAGCAGGAAAGCCGAATCTTCCGAGTTCCTTCGTGATTGCCGCTACCCCAAATAGGATCCCCCCATGACCCTGCGCCACACCCCACTGTTCGAAACAGCCCGGGCTGCTGGCGCCCGGATGGTGCCCTTCGCCGGCTGGGAGATGGCCGTGCAATTCACCGGCCTGGTGGCTGAGCACTCGGCGGTGCGCAGCCGGTGCGGTGTTTTCGACATCTCCCACATGGGGGTGCTGGGCCTGCGGGGCGATGGTGCCAAGGATGTCCTGCAGGGCCTGGTGCCCACAGACCTGTTCCGCATCGGCCCCGGCGAAGCCTGCTACACGGTGCTGCTCAACGAGGCCGGCGGCATCCGCGACGATCTGATCGTCTACGACCGTGGTTGGCGAGCCGGCCCCGGGGGCGAGCCGGAGAGCCACGAGCTGCTGCTGGTGATCAACGCCGCCTGCGCCGATGCCGACACCGCCTGGATCCGCAGCCAGCTGGAACCCCAGGGAATCTCGGTGGAAGACCGCAAGGGCGACGGAGTGCTGCTGGCCCTGCAGGGCCCCGAGGCCCAGGTTCGCCTGGAGGCCCTCTGCAACGAAAGCCTGGCCGGCCTGCCCCGCTTCGGCCACCGGGAGCTGGAGCTGGCAGGGGCCACCGCCTTTGTGGGCCGCACCGGCTACACCGGCGAAGACGGCTTCGAGCTGCTCCTGCCCGGCCCGGCGGGGACAGCCCTATGGAACCAGCTGCTGGAGGCGGGGGTCACCCCCTGCGGCCTCGGCGCCCGCGACAGCCTGCGCCTGGAGGCGGCCATGCACCTCTACGGCTCCGACATGGACGCCACCACCACCCCTCTGGAGGCAGGCCTGGGCTGGCTGGTGCACCTGGAGATGCCGAAACCCTTCATCGGTCGGGCGGTGCTGGAGCGCCAGAGCGCCCAGGGGGTGCAGCGTCGCCTGGTGGGGCTGAAGCTGCAGGGGCGGGCCATCCCCCGCCACGACTACCCGGTGCTGGCGGCGGGAGCCCAACCGGGTTCAGCACCGATTGGCCGAATCTGCAGCGGCGGCTGGTCCCCCAGCCTCCAGGCCGGCATCGCCCTGGCCTACGTGCCACCGGCCCTGGCCCGCCTGGGCAGCACCGTGGCGGTCGAGATCCGGGGCAAGGCCGAACCGGCAGTGGTGGTGAAGCGGCCCTTCTATCGGCGCTGAACCACCCAGCCCCCCGGGTGGGACAATCGCCCATTCCCTCCAGACCTCAGCATGCGCAGCCACGGATGCGGCGACCTGCGCCCCGATGCCAGCGGCCAGGCCGTGCAGCTGTGCGGCTGGGTGGACCGCAGCCGTGACCACGGCGGCGTGATCTTCATCGACCTGCGCGACCGCAGCGGCACGGTGCAGATCACGGTCGATCCCGACAACGGCGCCGCGATGTTCGCCGTGGCCGAGCACCTGCGCAACGAAACGGTGATCCAGGTGGAGGGCACGGTGCGCGCGCGCCCCGCCGACGCCATCAACGAGAAGCTGGCCACCGGCCACGTGGAGGTGCTGGCCAGCGCCATCACCGTGCTCAATGGCGTCAAGGGCAACCTGCCGTTCCCCGTGTCGGTGCACGACGAGGAGAACACCCGCGAGGAGCTGCGGCTGCGGCACCGCTACCTCGACCTGCGCCGCGAGCGCATGAACCGCAACCTGCGCCTGCGGGCCCAGACCATCCAGGCCGCGCGCCGGTTCCTGGAGAGCCAGGGCTTCATCGAGGTGGAGACCCCCGTGCTCACCCGCTCCACCCCCGAAGGCGCCCGCGATTACCTGGTGCCCTCGCGGGTGTGTGGCGGCGAATGGTTCGCCCTGCCCCAGTCGCCCCAGCTGTTCAAGCAGCTGCTGATGGTGGG
>JAYKGS010000042.1:0-12401 GCA_035284945.1 Synechococcus sp. | reverse complement strand
AGCAGCGTGGTCTTGCCGGCCCCCAGGAAGCCGGTGAGGATGGTCACGGGCAGGCCGGTGGGAGTGGCGCTGACGGTCATGGAACGGGTGGGCTGCCGGATGGGTTGAGACTAGGAAGGGGCTTCAGTCGATGGCCTGCCAGCGCTGGCTCAGAACTGGAAGCTGGTTTTCACCAGGGCACCCACCTGGTTGCCGCCCCCCCGATTTCCGCCCGGGTTGTTCAGGACCAAGAGCGCCGGGGTGATCGAGATGGCATCGGTGATCTGCCACTGATACCACCACTCCCAGGCCCAGACGCCTGCCTCCGTGTCGGCCCCATTGCGGGTGGCCGTGGCAAAGGCGGGCTGGCCCACGCCCATGCCGAAGTTGTTGCCCTCCGCCAGCACATTGCTCCACTGCAGGCCCACCATCCACGACTGGCTGGTGCGCAGATCGGTGCCGGAGCTGCGGTTCAGGCCGTAGCCGGCGCTGATCGAAGGGATCCAGCCGCTCTCCGCCGGCTGCCAGAAGCCGCTGATGCCGAAGGCATTGGTGCTGGCTCCTAATTCCTCGATCTCAGTGGTGATGAAGGGGGTGGCACCCGGGACGCCCACACCCCCATCGAGATAGGAATAAATCGCAGCGATTCCCCACTGCTCCTGGCCATAGCCCAGCTGCACCGTGCTGGTGCCGGCCGAGCTGCTGGTGAAGAGTCCCTGGGAGGAATCAGCCCCATTGGCGGCCACATAGTTGGCACTCACACTCCAGCCGTTGTCCAGCCACCAAAGGCCAAAACCTGCACCGAGGTTTTTGTTGTAGGCCAGCGGTGCTCCATTGAGGGTGAGCACGTTGAGGATGGTGTCGCTGGGATAGGCGCTGGGCCAGAGGGCCAGCATGTCCTCCTGACCCACCCGGCCGCCGAAGGTGGCGGTGAACTGGCTGGCAATCGCCGAAGACCCAAGCGGAAACTGGTAGTAGAGCTTGTCGATGCCCAGCACATCGGGGCCGCCCTCTTCCTGGAAGGCGATTTCCAGGGTGGAGAGGCCGCCGCCGAAGGCATTGCTGGTGCCGTCGAAGTTGCCGGCTCGCAGCACCGTGCGCAGCAGATCCTTGCCCGTGAAGCTGGTGTCGAGGTTGAGCTGCAGGTCGTAGTTGAACGTGACCCGCTCCCCGGCGGGGTTGTTGCTCACCCCACCCACCACGAAGGTGGCGAGGCCCGAAAGCTTGGTGGTGGTGGAGAACTGGCTGGCGTCCAGTTCGCCCGCCTTGGCGTCCAGGCCATCGACACGGCCCTTGAGGATGGCGAGTTCCTTATCGAACTCCGCCATCAGGCGCTTGAGCTCGTCGGTAACTTCGCTGACGCGATCCAGACAGGCGTTGAGCAGGGCCGCCGCCTCGAAGCGGGTCATGGAACGTCCGCCGCCCAAGGTGCCATTGGGGTAGCCGGCCACGCAGCCGTAGCGCTCCACCAGGTTGCTCAAGGCCTGGTAGGCCCAGTCCCTGGCACGCAGATCGGAGAACTGGCTGATGCTGATGATCTGCTCCTCCACAAGCGGTGCAGGGCCGTAGCGATGAATGGGGTCGCGAAGGGCCTCGGAGGCGCTGGCCGCAGAGGGTGACAGCACCTCCAGGGCGATGGGTGCGAGCACCAGACTCAGTCGGGCGTCCATGGCTTCCGCACGGGTTGATCAACAGGCTAGCTCGAGAATGAGAACGATTCTCGAATGCGGAAAGACAGTGTCTTTCAGTTGATGGCCTGCCAGCGCTGCTCCAGGGCCTTTTGGCTGGAGGCGTCACAGCGGCCGCCCAGGCCGGTCACGATCAGGCAGGTGTTGGCGGTGAGGGTGGTCACCAGGCTGCCGTTGCCCTGGGGACCTAGGGCGAGGTCATCGGCCACCAGGGGCTGGGCCGCGATCGGCACGCCGCTGAGGCTGCTGACGCGCTGCAGCGCCTTGCCCGCCGGCAGCTGTTCTGCGAACAGCACCGGCACGCGCTCCCGCCGCAATTGCGCCACCACGGCCTGGAACGCCTGGGGACGCAGGTTCTCGCTGCTGCTGGTGGCATCCACCACCGCGAGCTCCTGCAGCCCGTAGGCCCGCGCCAGGCTGGCAAAGGCCCGGTGGCCCGTGGCCAGGGGCCTGGGGTCCTGGATGCTGGCCAGTTGGCGGCGGTTCCAGGCGTCGAGCTGCTGCAGGGTTGCCGTCATCGCCTGGGCCCGGGCGGTGATGCGCTCTCGGGCGGCAGGCTTGAGCTGGATCAGCTGGGCGGCCACCTCCCTCACCAGGGCTTGCGCCTGCTGGGGGTCGTGCCACACGTGGGGATCCCGATCGCCATGGGCATGGCTGTGCTCTTCGTGGTGGTGGGCATGGGCGGCCTCGGGCGCCGCGGCGCTGAGCACGGGGCTGCCCGGCACGGCCCGCTCCGCAACGGCCACCGTTCGGGTGGCGCCAGCCCCAGCCCCAGCCTCGGCCAAGTTGGCCAGGGCCGGGGTGAGCCCATAGCCATTGATCAGCACCAGCTGGGCCTGGCTGAGCTCCCGGCTCTGCTGGGGCGTCAGCCGGAATTGATGGGGGTCTTCGCCCGGCTGCAGCAGGCAGCCAACCCCCAGCTCGCCGGCGGCCAGCCGCTGCGTGATGTCGCAGAGCACACCATCGGCGGCGATCACCTCGGCCGCTGGTGGCGTTCGGCAGGCCTGCAAGCCGAGGGCGGCGGCCAGGGCCAGCCCGAGGGCGGCAACCGCAGGGGCGGGGATTCGGGACATGGGGGCGGCGGGCAGGCGGGCCGTGGGTGAATGATAACGGTTCTCAGTTCTGGGTCTGACCGGGCGAGCCCGCCGGGGGCATGACCTGCCGCCCTGTGCTGGGATCGTGGGTGTGGATGCCGCCGATCCGGCCGTGGACCGTTCTGCCTTGACCAGACCCCATGCCCTGCTGATGGCGGGGGTGCTGTTGCTGTTTTATCTCGATGGCTTTGTGCTGGGGACCCCCGGCGCGTTGGCCGTGGCGCTGGTGCTGCTGGGCGGGGTGGTGCTGATCGGCTTTCTGGGACACGCGGGCCACGGCCCCCCGGGGTCGGTTCGGCCTGGGCCCGCGGGCCTGGCAGGTGTGGCGGCGCTGCTGGTGCTTGCCCTGAGCCGCGGCGCGTTCCTCTCGGTGGCGCTGGCTGCGGCGCTGGTGGGTCCTGCCGGTGGACTTGTTGAGCTGGCCGGCCGTTCCAGCTCTCGCTGGCAGGGGGTGGCGGCCCCGCTGTACTGCGGTGCGTTTGCGGGGATGACCTCCAAACTGGTGCTCCCCCATCCGGCCTGGGTGGTGTTGGCCGGGGTGCTGGCCGGCCTGGCCCTTTCGTTGCTGACGAACAGCTGGAGTGGGATCGGCGGCAAGCTTGGCACCACGGCCTTCCTTGGGGTGCTGGGGGCCTTGGGGCTGGCCCTGGTCTGCGGCGTGAGCGCTCCGGGCGCCCCCCTGCATGCCTGGTCGCTCAGCGAGCGCTGGCTGGTGTTGGGTGCAGCCCTGCTCTCGCCGCTGCTCACCCATGCCCTCAGCTACCGCTGGGGCTTGGGGGCGGTGCTGGGCTCCGCCCTGCCGTCGCTGCTGGTGGCGCTGCTGCTGGCCCTGCTGCCCCTGCCGCCGGGGGTGACACCAGGGCCCGTGGCGGCCATGTGGCTGGGCGCCAGTTTTGTCGGCATGACCTCTCCGGAGCGGCTCGCCCCTCGCCCTGTTCTGCCGCTTCTGGCGATGGGCCTGCTGTTTGCGCTCCTGAGCTTCAGCTTTGCGCCGCGGCTGGCGGGAATCGGCGGCGACCTCGGCGCCACGGCGGCGGTGTCGGTGTTTGCCCTGCTGGGGGCGCGGCTGCTCGTGCGCCAGCGTCGTTAGGTTTGCGGCAGCTCTGCCGATGTTCCGTGACCCTTGAGGCGAGCCAGCTGCGGGTGCGCCGTGGCGGCGAGCTGGCCCTGGAAGGAGTGAGCTTTGTGCTTGAGCCCGGCACACTCACGGCCCTGGTGGGTCCCAACGGTGCCGGCAAGAGCACCCTGCTCCAGGCCATAGAAGGGCAGCTGCCCCTCGAGAGTGGCGCGATCCGCCTGGATGGGGCCCCGCTCTCCCGGGCCCTGGCGCGGCGGCAGCTGGCCATGATGCCCCAGCGGGGTGAGATCGCCTGGGGGTTTCCGATCACGGTGCGTGAGCTGGTGGCCCTCGGCAGGCTGGCGGCCCAGCGACCCGGTTGCTGCGATGTGGAGGCGGCCCTGCAGCGGGTGGGGCTGGCTGCTCTGGCGGGTCGGCGCCTCGATCAGCTCTCGGGCGGGCAGCAGCAGAGGGCCCTGCTGGCTCGCACCCTGGTGCAGCCGGCCCGGCTGCTGCTGCTCGATGAGCCCTGCGCCGCCATCGATCCCCCTTCCCGCACCGAGCTGCTCAAGGTGATGGGCCAGCTGCGCGACGCAGGCCTCACCCTGCTGGTGAGCAGCCATGACTGGGGCCGCGACCTCGATGCCTACGACCGGGTGCTGGTGCTGGATCGCCAGCTGCTGGCCGATGGCACCCCCCGGCAGGTGCGCCATACCCTGGGCGATCTGCGGGTGGGTAATCACTGCTGCGGTTGACCTGCGGCGTTTAGCTTCCCTGGCGTTGCTGGCAGGCGTTGCAGAGTCCGAAGAACTCCAGCGTGTGGAACAGCAGCTGGAAACCCTCAGCCTGGTCGCCTTCTAGGTGCACGTCGTGCATGGGGCAGTGCTCCAGCACCACGGTGCAGCCGCAATCGACGCAGGTGAGGTGGTGCTCGTCGCGTTCGGTGGGGGCGAACAGGGCTTCGCCGCTGGGCAGGTGCCGGCAGCGGATCCATCCCCGCTGCTGTAGCTGGCGCAGGTGCCGGTACACCGTGGCCAGGCCCATGGGCTGGGGGCCCCGGCGCAGCAGGGCGTGCAGATCCTGGCCGGAGAGTTCCCGCTCGGCCTGGCGCAAGGCCGCCAGCAGCAGCTGTTGGCGGTCGCTTGGGGCGGCAACCTGGGTGGGCATGGCCAGAGCGGCTCGGGCGGAGTGAGCTGATCCTATGGAGCGTCTCTGGTGGCTGCTGCCCCTGCTGCTGGCCCTGGTGATCGGCGGTCTCTGCCCGCTTGCCGGCACCCTGCTGCTGGTGCAGCGGCGCCTGTTCCTGGCCAATCTCGTGTCCCATGCGGTGCTGCCGGGGCTTGCCGTGGCGGTGGCTCTCCGCCTGGATCCCGGCCTGGGAGGGGTGATCAGCGGTGTCGCCGGCGCCCTGCTGGCGGAGCGGCTCAGCCGGGGAGACCGGCCCGCTGAGGGGGGGGATGAGGCCGTGCTCAACACGGTTCTGGCCGGCTTTCTGGGCCTGGGGGTGCTGCTGATTCCGCTGCTGCACATCCGGGTGGATCTCGAGGCCGTGCTGTTCGGCGATCTGCTGGCCGCCGCACCGGCCGACCTGCTGCGCAGCCTGCTTGCCCTGACGGCGGTCCTGGCCCTGATTTCCCTTCGCTATTCCCAGTACGTGTATCTTGGGGTGGATCCCCTCGGTGCGGCTGGCGCCGGCCTGCCGGTGCGGCGGCTGCGCCTGCTGCTCACCCTGGTGACGGCCTTCACGGTGGTGAGTGCCATGACCGCCGTGGGGGTGGTGCTGGTGATCGCCCTGATGGGGGCGCCGGCCCTTGTGGCCCTGGCCGGCGCCCGCAGCCTGCGCCAGGCCCTGGGCCGCTCGGCTCTAGTGGGAATGGGGATCAGCGGGGCGGGGTTTCTGGTGGCGATCCAGCCGGTGGTGAACCTGCCGCCCGGGCCCCTGATCGGGGTGCTGTGCATGGGCCTGCTGCCCGTGGCGGCCCTGCGCGGTCGCCAGCCCTCAGCCGGCGGGTAGCCACACGGCCAGGCGTGCCGGCTTGGGCAGGGGGCGGAGGGTCAGGCTGGCCCCATCCACCAGCACCGGCTGGGGGTTCCGGCTCTGGCGGTTGCGCAGGGTGAGCAGGAGTTGCTGGCGGGTGGGATCGAAGGCCATGGCGCTACCGGGCTCCACCTCCCAGCCCGAAAGCGCCCGTTGCTGCAGTCGCTGGCCACGGCGATCCAGGGCCAGCAGCTGGGGCTGGGCACCCTGACGCCAGTCGCTGACCACCAGCCACACCCTCTCGCCGCCCCGGTCGCAGGCACTGGCGAGCACGGCCTCGCCGCCGATCCAGAGCTGCCGGGGCGGCTGGCCGGGTTCCACCAGCTCCAGGGAGCGGCGGTAATCGGGCCAGTGGCGCACCAGCAGGGCCCGGCCGCTCACCGGACAGAAGCTGCCCAGCTCCCGGCTGCCCGGCAGCACCTGGCGACGGCTGGGTTGGCCCGCCAGGGAATGGAGGGTCAGGCCTTCGAGCTCCGGCACCACCATCCCGCCGCCCTCCGGCAGCAGCTGCATCGGTCCGGAGGCGTTCTGAGCCAGGGGCTGGCGTGCCCCGCTGCGGCTGAGCAGCACGGTCTCACCGGGCGCGAGGGCCGTGGTCGAGGCCTGGATCAGCAGGTCGCCGCGCCGGTTGCTGCTCAGATGGGCAAACAGCAGCGGTTCCTCGCTGAGGGGCTCGAGCCGGCCGGCCCGGGGTTCGCCCAGGTTGCCGGGCTCGCGCACCAGACTGCGCTGCTGCAGGGGCAGGCGCCAGAGCCGATGGGAGCCTCGGCCATCGCCGCTTAGCACCGCCACCCCGGACCCGTCACCGAGGGGCATCACCTGGGCCAGCTGGGGCCACGCCGGGCTCAGGGGCAGCCAGCTGCCATCGCGCCGCTGCATCTGCAGCTGCTCGCCCCCAGCCACCGGCACCACCGCCAGCAGCCGGGGCCGGGGGTCCCAGTGCCAGCGCTGGCGCTGGAGCGGCAGGCCGCGGCGGTCCCCCCCCGCCAGCAGCAGCTGGAGCGGGCCCGGGATGGTCTGCTGGGGCAGCAGCAGCAGGCGCAGGGGATTGTCCTCCCCCAGCCAGCGCCAGGCCAGGCGCGGTTCCAGGGAGCTGCCTAGCGCCAGGCTGGCGCGCCGCATCGGTCGGCTGAAGCGCAGATCCAGGGCGGCTGGTCCCGAGCTGGCCGTGGTCGACCGCAGCTCCAGCAGCCGGGGCGGGCGCTGCAGCAGCAGCTGCTGCTGCAGGCCGGCCAGCCCAAGCCCGCCCGCCAACACCAGCAGCACCCGCTTCCTTGCCCGGTCCATCCGCGTTGCCCGGTTCATGGCTCGAGGGGTCGGCGGGGCCGGGGGATGGGCCTGATCCGCTCGGCCACCACCACGCTGCGGCTCTGGCCGTTGTGCTCCTCCACCGCCATGGTGCCCTGCACCGCCAGCCATTGATCAGCCTTGGGCAGCGGGCCGGCTGGCCAGCGCAGCGGCAGCCCCACCGGCGTGGCATCGGCCAGGCAGCAGCGCACCAGCAGCCTGGCCAGCTGGGGGCGATCGCCGGCCTGGGGCCAGACAAAGCCGCTGATGCGCACCGGGTCGCCGGCGTAGAGGCTCGGGTCTGGCTGGCTGCGCAGCAGCCGGACCCAGTCGGTGAGGCTGCGCTGGGCCGGCGGCAGCAGGAAGCTCAGCTCCGCCTCCTCCCCCAGCTCTGCTGGCCGATTGGCGGCCAGATCGCTGAAGGAGGGGTTCGGGGCAATCGCCAGCACCAGCAGGGCCACGGCTGCGCTCAGCCACCAGCTCCTGGGGGTGGGCTGGCGCCGTCTGGCCCCGAATTCCGCCGGCAGTTGCAGGGCCGCCAGCCCCAGCAGCAGAACTCCGCTCAAGGCCACCAGGGGATGGAAGGCTCCGCTCAGCAGCAGGTCGAGCCGGCCGCTCAGGCTGCTCACCAGCAGCACCAGTCCCCAGAGGGCGAGGGCGAGGGAACGCATCAGAGCAGCAGCAGGTTTACCCATTGGCCCAGCACCAGCACCGCGACGCTGGCCGCCGCGGCGGTGAGGGCGATGGCCCTGGGTTGGAGCAGCACCCGGAACAGGCCCAGCAGCTTCAGATCCACAACGGGCCCCAGCACCAGAAAGGCCAGCAGGGCCCCGGGGGTGATCTGGGCAGCGAATCCCAAGGCCAGAAAGGCATCCACGCTCGAGCACACCGACACCACCACCGCCAGCAGCATCAGGCTCAGCACCGAGAGGGTCGGGGCGCCACCCACCGCCAGCAGCCAGCTGCGGGGCAGCAGGGTCTGCACCGTGGCGGCGATCACGCAGCCCAGCACCAGCAGGGCCGCCAGATCCAGAAACTCGTGACTGCCGTGCTGCAGCACCTCCTGCAGCGGCGGACGGGACGGCTTGGCCGGCAGCGGTGCGGGGCTCACGGCTCCCACCAGGCCGGTGCGCCTCTCCAGCAGCCCCACCTCCGCCAACGGTTGGCTGAGTCGCCGCTCCTCCAGCAGCGCCGGGGTGAGCAGGGCGGTTTCAGGCAGCAGGCGCAACACGCTGGCCAGCAGCAGGGCCAGCAGCAGGGCTCCGCCCGGGCGGGCTGCCAGCAGCCAGGGTTGGTTGGGAAAGGCAGCCCAGGTGCTGGCCAGCACGATCGGATTTAGCACCGGGGCTGCGAACAGAAAGCCCAGGGCGGTTTCCACCGGGGCGCCGCCGGCCAGCAGTCGCCGGGCCACCGGCACGTTGCCGCACTCGCAGGCTGGCAGGGCAAAACCGAGGGCTGCGCCGGTGAGCGGACCCAGCAGGGGATGGCGGGGCAGTCGTTGCAGCCAGCGGCCTCCAGGGGAGAGCCAGCGGGCCAGGCTGGCGATCGCCACCCCGATCAGCAGGAAGGGCAGGGCTTCAATAAGCAGGCCCTGAAAAATGGCCCAGGCGGTGGCCAGGCGCTCCAAGGGCGATCGGCGAAGGCAGTCATCATCGCGCTGCTCCATTTGGTTCGGGCTCGGTCCTGAGGGATTTTCCAGTGGCGGGGAACCGGATGTGGATCCCATGCAGCAAGTTCTGCCTGAGGCGCTCTTGAACCGGGCTGCGTCCTGGAATACTGACTAAACTCTCCCCTAGCGCAGGCTTACAGAAAAGTTTTGGCATGATCTCCCCACCTCGTGGCGATCTGCTGCAAGGGAGCGGCGTCGGTTGAATTCGATGCCGTTTTTCCGGTGACATCGATCCCCAGGCTGCCCTGATCCATTTGTTGTATGTCAATGCTCCGTGTCTCTTTATCGCCACTTCTTTTGGCGGCCATGCCATTGCAGGCTCTACTCGCGCCAGCGCCCGCAGCAGCCAGCGAATTGGCATCGCTCAGTAGTCGTGACGCCATCAACGACTATATGCAGCAGCAGGAGATTGACGAGCTCAAGGCATGGCGCTCGCGCAACCAGGTGACCAGTGTCAACCAGTTTTCCGATGTGCGTCCCACCGACTGGGCCTACCAGGCCCTCACCAACCTGGTGGAGAAGTACGGCTGCGTGGCCGGCTACCCCGATGGCACCTACAAAGGGGGCCAGGCCATGAGCCGCTACGAGGCGGCGGCCCTGCTCAACGCCTGCCTCGATCGCATCACCGAGGTGACCGACGAGCTGCAGCGCCTGATGGATGAGTTCAAGAAAGAACTCGCCGTGCTCAAGGGACGCGTCGACGGCCTCGAGGCCAAGGTGGGAACCCTGGAGGCCCAGCAGTTTTCCACCACCACCAAGCTTTCGGGCCTGGCGACGTTTGTGATCGGGGGAGTTTCATACTCTGGAAGTGCATATAATGCGGCTGCCCATACGGTGAGCCGTCGTGGCAGGCCTCCCGTTGAAGATGTCTACGAGAATGTCACCTTTAACTATGATCTTCAGCTGACTTTAGATACAAGCTTTACTGGTAAAGACTTGCTTAGAACTAATCTTCGTGCTGGCAACTTCGGCACGAGTGCTTTTGGCGGAGAGCCCCATGGCCTTGGTAACTCAGCCGAACTGGAGATTGCCTTTGAAGAGGATACTGGGCCTAATATTGTAGGCATTGACAAGTTGTATTACCAATTCCCCATCGGCAATCAATTCACGGCCACGCTGGGGGCGCGTGTGGGCCAGGAAGACATGCTGGCGCTCTGGCCCAGCGTTTACCCTGCTGACACCATCTTGAATCTATTTACGGTTAATGGTGCTCCGGCTGCCTACAGCAAAAATCTTGGCCCCGGTGCTGGCCTGTGGTGGCAGAATAATGGTTGGAGTGTGAGTGCAAACTATGTTTCAGCCCTTGGCTCGGATTCAACAAAAGGGCTCTTCACCAGCGAGTCCGGTGCCACCGCAAGCGTGCAGCTTGGTTATCAACAGGAACAATGGGGTCTGGCTGCTATCTGGTCCTATGTGCAGCCACTGACCCAGTTTGTGCCAGGCACCACGCCACTTGTGCATAGCTCCATCGACCATGGAGAGGCGGTTGGTGCTGAAACCAATGCGTTTGGTATCAGTGCCTTTTGGCAGCCCCTCGAAAGTGGCTGGATCCCTTCTGTGAGTGCGGGCTGGGGTATCAATAGCACAAGCTATAGCGTGCCTACGACAGGCAGGCCCAGTGTCAGTCAGTCCTGGATGGTGGGATTGCAGTGGACCGATGTATTCGCCAAGGGCAATGACTTTGGCTTTGCAGTTGGACAGGCAGTATTTGCCACATCATTGACGGGTGGGGAAATTGCAGATGATGGCAATTATGCGTGGGAGTGGTGGTATAAATTTCAGGTCACCGATAAGATCAGCGTTACGCCAGCCCTGTTCTATCTCAGTCGGCCGATGGGGCAGAGAACGCCCGTGGGGCAGGGTTTCAGTACGCTGGGAGCCCTGATAAAAACCACATTTAAATTCTAATTTTATGATTATTCCCCGCGGCAGTCAGCTGCTGGGTGGGGGCCTTGCCCTCCTGCCCAATTCAGGTCTGGCCTGAATTCCTTTCTGTTGGGGATGGCTTTGTGTCGGTGCCGACTGGCTGGCCTCCTCTGGGATGGGCCGAATCCCCATGTTTAGCCTGGCCGGGTCTGGGGGGTTTGCGGTAGGAGCCAGAGCCCCCGCCGCCGCAGGCTACGGACTGAAATGAATCAGCTTCAAATGCAGCTGGCTGATTAAAATCTTCTATTAATGCATGCGGTGTTGCTGGTGAATGGGATAATGAAACAAGGGAGCTAGTGCCGATTATAATTAGGCTGAGAATCGGTGTCATGGGTTTTTTGATATAAATAGGGGTGGGCAAGAAGCGGGGCTTTTGCAGCCTGGCTCAATGATCAAAAGCAAAGACTAAACGTAATCATCAGATGCGGCGATTCGATTCAACCAGTTGATTCGTCAGGGATCTGGATGTGCGTGGTCAGCGCATGGCATCCAAAGAGATCCCATGGCATGGGCCCCTGTGCAGCCAAGCTCCAGGGCTTTCTGCAGGGCTGACGCCTTGCTGGGGTAGGCCATCAGGGTTTCCCTGGCTGGCCTGTTGCTGTGGTGCTGGTGGCTGTTGGCTGGGCTGAAGGTCCAGATGCCCATGGCATTCACGCCTGCCACCAGTACGCCCATCCCCACCAGGCAGGCATTAACAATGCCCATTCCCACAACCCCAAGGCTTATGACCCCCATGGGCACCACACCTATGCTCACAACCCCCATGGGCACGATTCCGATCGAAATAATGCCCAGAGGCGCCACGCCGAAGGCGAACAGCTTGGGTTGGTCGCCGCATTGGCTCATGGCTGTCTAACGAGCTGGAGCAAGACTCAGTTTTGGGATCCGCCGGGCATCCACTGGCTGCCCATCCTGTGGGCGCCACTGCAATTGAAATGCTGCTGGTGCTTCTGGCTTCAGGGAATGCCTGGGGCTGGACACAAGCTGGCGGATTGAATCAAGTCGGAGCTGAACCCTATCACAATGCTCCAGTAAGCGGGGGTTGCTGGAGGCATGTGGGCCTGCTTGCCCCGGTATCTCGATAAACTCTCCAGGTGTCCAGTTGGTGGAGGCTCTGTTGATGGAGCGCCTGAGCGATGACGCTGTCCAGAAGGCACCGAGTCTTCGCATCGGGGAGGTGGCCAAGCGATCCGGCTTGTCGGTGAAAACCGTTCGCTTTTATTGTGATCAGGGTTTGCTGAACACGCTCCGATCTAATGGGGGCTATCGCGTGTTCAGCGGCGAAAGCCTTGCGGAACTGGAGATTATCAAGGCCCTTCGCTCGATGGATGTGCCGATTGCCGAGCTGGCGAGGATCCTCGAGGTGCGGAGGGCAGGTGTCTGTAACTGTTTGGTGTTGAAAGACAGCATCGCCACCAAGCTGGCCTCCATCGATGCACGCCTCGAAGAGCTCCAGGCGATGAAAGCCGAGTTGGGGTGTTTGCTCACCAGCTGGCAGGAGTGCGGGGGTATCAAGCCTGGTGAGGCTGCAGGGGATTGATCAGCCGCTGAACCATTCAGGTAGCGCTTCGTAGCAGGCGGCATTTTTTATATTTTCGCGGGCTTCTGTCTTCCAGCAGCAACTGCGACCTCCATCGCTCTCGTGTAGCAGGGCATTGGCCCA
>JAYKGS010000041.1:0-16535 GCA_035284945.1 Synechococcus sp. | reverse complement strand
TCAGCGCGGCCCTGGAGAAGACCGGCCTGGCCGGTGCCTTCGCCCAGGCCCTGCTCTCCGGGCTGCACAACTGGCCGGTGTACGCCGCCCTGCTGGTGGTGTTCCTGTTCACCACCCTGCTCACCGAAGTGATGAGCAATGCCGCCACCGTGGCCATGCTGATCCCGATCGCCGGCCAGCTGGCGGTGGGCCTCGGCCAGCCGCCGATGGCCTTCATCTTTGCAGTGCTGTTCGGCGCCAGCCAGAGCTTTCTGAGCCCGGTGGGCTATCAGACCAACCTGATGGTGTTCGGCCCTGGCCGTTATCGCTTCCTCGACATCGCCCGCTACGGCTTCCCGCTCACCATCGCCATGACCGTGACGGTGCCATGGCTGATCTGCCGCTGGTTCGGTCTCTGATTCATCAGCGCCCTCCGCCGGGCTAGCCGATCTGCCTGAGGAACTGCCTGCTGCGCTCGTGCTGGGGGTTGCTGAAGAACCGGTCCGGCGGTGCGATCTCCACCACCACGCCGGCGTCCATGAGCACCACGCGGTGGGCCACCTGGCGGGCGAAACGCACCTCATGGGTCACTACAACCATGGTCATGCCATCGCGGGCCAGGCCCTGCATCACCTCGAGCACCTCCTGCACCATCTCGGGATCGAGGGCGCTGGTGGGCTCATCGAAAAGCATGATGCGCGGCTCCATACAGAGCGAACGGGCAATCGCCACCCGCTGCTGCTGGCCGCCGGAGAGCTGGCCCGGATATTTGTGGGCCTGCTCGGCGATGCCCACCCGATCCAGCAGCTCGAGGGCGCGGCGCTCTACAGCCGGCTTGGGGAGCTTGCGCACCAGCACCGGCGCCAGGGTGAGGTTTTCGAGCACGCTGAGGTGGGGGAAGAGGTTGAACTGCTGGAACACCATCCCCACCTCGCGCCGAATGGCATCGATGTGGCCCAGATCATCACTGAGGGTTATGCCGTCCACCGTGATCACCCCCTGCTGGAAATCCTCCAGGGCGTTGAAGGTGCGCAGGAAAGTGCTCTTGCCGGAACCCGAGGGCCCCATGATCACCACCACCTCGCCCTGGTGCACGGTGAGGTCCACCCCCCGCAGGGCGTGAAACCCATTGGGGTACCACTTCTCGACCCCGCGGGCCTCGATCATCACGGCTGGGCTGGTCATCTGGAAGCGGCGAGGTTTGGATTGAGGCGGGTTTCAAGGGCCCGGCTGCCCAGGCCCAGGGCGGCGCAGCAGCACCAGAACAGCACTGCCAGCAGGAGATAGACCTCCGCATTGCGGCCCAGAAAGGCCGGGTTCGCCATCACCGTACGGGCGGTGCCAAGCAAGTCCAGCAGGCCGATCAGGGAGAGCAAGGTGGTGTCCTGCAGCAGGGAGATGAACTGGCCGACCGTGGTGGGCAGGGCCACCCGCAGGGCCTGGGGCAGCACCACATGGATCAGGGCAAATGGCATGGACAGGCCAAGGGAGCGGGCCGCCTCCAGCTGGCCGGAGGGAACGGCGGCCAGCCCTGAGCGCACCGCTTCGGCCACATAGGCGGCGGCAAAGAAGGTGAGCACCCAGGCTGCCCGCCACACCCGATCCGGGGCCAGACCGCCGGGCAGCAGAAAGCCGAGAATGTTCTGGCCCAGAAACAGCAGGGTGATCAGCGGCGCGCCCCGAATGAACTCGATGTAGAGCACCGAGCCCCAGCGCAGCAAGGGCAGCTCGCTGCGCCGCCCCAGGGCCAGCAGCACCCCCAGGGGGAAGCAGAGCAGGATCGCAAAGCTGGCCATCAGCAGGGTGAGCAGCAGCCCGCCCCAGTCCGAGGGCGCTACCTGCACGAGCCCGAGGCCACCGCTGATCAGCACCATTCCCACCAGGTAGATCAGGGGCCAGATCAGGGGGATCAGCCGCCGGGCCAGCGGGGAAAGGGTCTGGCCCCAGCGGCCCGCGGCCCAGCGGGCCAGCAGCAGCAGGGCGGTGCTGGCCCACCAGCGCAGCTGAATGGCCAGGGTTAACTGGAGGGCCAGGGGGAGCCAGAGGGCCAGCACCACCAGAATCGCCACAGCCCAGCGGTCATTGCGGGGCCACAGGGTGGGGGGAGGTCCGGAGCGGGGCAGTGCCCGCAGCAGGCCCCAGCTCAGCCCGGTGGCAAGGGCAAGCAGGGCGGTGAGCAGCCAGAGGCGCCACTGCTGCTCCAGCGGATAGCGCCCCACCGCAAACAGGGTGCTGTTGGCGGAGATCACGGCCCACTGGGCCTGGAACAGGGCCCACCTGGCCAGGCCCAGGGCCGCGGCCAGCAGGAAGCTGATCAGGGCGATGGAGATGAGGCCATCGAGGCGACTGCCGAACAGTTCGCGGCGCAGCCATTGCACAGGCCCTGGGCGAAGGGTGGCAGGAGGTGGCGCGGCCATCTTCAGCGCTCCCTGAGTTGCACGAGGCCGTTGAGGCCGTTCATCAGGGCGGAGATCACCAGGTCGATCACCAGATAGGACCCCAGCAGGATCAGCATCACCTCCACGGCCCGGCCGGTCTGGTTCAGGGTGGTTTCGGAGACGGAGTAGAGGTCGGTGAAGCCACAGGCCACGGCCAGAGAGGAGTTCTTGGCCAGGGAGATGTACTGGCTGTTGAGACCGGGCACGATCACCCGCAGGGCCTGGGGCAGAACGATGCGGCTCAGGGTGAGCAGCGGGGCGAACCCCAGGGAGCTGGCCGCCTCCCACTGCCCCCTGGGCACCGAAGCAATGCCGCCGCGCACCACCTCAGCGATGAAGGCGCCGGTGTAGACCACCAGGCCCGTCAGCAGGGCCCCGAATTCAACGGTGAAGCGCAGGGGGGCCTGCCAGACCCCGTTCACGAGCTCGGGATTCCCCAGGAACAGGCCCGACTTGGCCAGCACCAGCCCCGGCAGCTGGATCGCATCGATGCCATCAGGCAGGGCCAGGAACACCACGAAATACCAGAAGATCAGCTGCAGCAGCAGGGGAATATTGCGGATCACCTCCACATAGACCCGGGCCAGGCCCCGCAGCAGGCCATTGCTGCTGAAGGAGGCAGTGCCCACCAGGGTGCCCAGCACCGTGGCGCCGATCAGGCCGGCCAACACCACCCGCAGGGTGTTCACCAGCCCCGCCAGCAACGCACGCCAATAGGGGAGGCTGGCATCGAAGGGCAGCAGGGTTTCGGCGATATCGAAGCCCGACGGGTTGTCGATCCAGCCCCAGCTCAGCAGCAGCCCGGCGGCGCTGAGATTGGCCACCAGGTTGCCCACCAGGAAGGCAATCAGCACGAGCACCACCAGGCCCACGGCGGCCTGCACAAGCCAGGGGATCAGGCGCCGGTTGCGCCACCAGGGGGTGACACCGCCGGCGGAGGGCGGCAGCAACACCATCAGCGGAAGGGCGGCGAGTAGATCAGGCCACCATCCTTCCACTGGCGGTTGTAACCGCGGTCAAGCTTGAGCTTGGAGCCGCTGCCGACGTTGCGCTCAAAGATCTCGCCGTAGTTGCCCGCAGCTTTGACGGCCTGCACCACGAAGTCGGCCGGCATGCTCAGCTGCTTGCCAAAATCCCCCTCCACACCGAGGAAGCGGCGCAGGTCGGCCAGATTGGCATTGGCCCTGGCCTCGGCCACCTTGGCGTCAACGTTGGCTTTGGTGATACCCAGTTCCTCGGCCTGCATCAGGGCGAAGACGGTCCACCGCACCGCATCGGACCAGGCCGGGTCAGCGTTCACCGTGGCCGGGCTCAGGGGCTCCTTGCTCAGCACATCCGGCAGCAGCAAGTGGGCGGCGGGGTCTGGGAAACCGGTTCGCTTGGCAGCCAGCTGGGAGCGGTCGCTGGTGACGGCGACGCAGCGCCCCCCCAGGTAGGCCGCGTAGGTCTGGTCGCCGGTCTGGAACTTGAGCGGGGTGTAGGTGGCCTGGATCTCGCGCATGCGATCGGCCAGGTTCAGCTCGGTGGTGGTGCCGCTCTCCACACAGATCGGCTTGCCGGAGAGATCGTTCAGGCTCTTCACACCGCTGGCATTGGGCGCCATCAGGCCCTGACCGTCGTAGAAGACAGTGGGTGCGAAATTAAGGCTATTGCCGCCGGCGGCATCCCGACTGAGGGTGTAGGTGGTGTTGCGGGAGAGCAGATCCACCTCGCCGCTGGCCAGGGCGGCGAAGCGCTCACTGGAGTTGAGGTCCCGGTAGTCCACCTTGTTGGGATCGCCCAGCACGGCCGCGGCCGTGGCCCTGCAGACATCCACATCCAGGCCGCTGTAATTTCCGTCAGGCCCCACAAAACTAAAGCCTGGCAGCTTGCCGTCCACGCCACAGATCAGCTTGCCGCGGGACTTGATCGTGGCCATCTTCTGGCTCTGGATGCCGCCCTCCTCGCTGGCGCAGCCCACCAGGGCGAGGGCGACGATCAGGGGCAGCAATGAAACAAATTTCCGAAGCATCGGCCAGCTCTTGATTCAGGCAGTTTGCCAGCAACAGGGCGCTGGTTTGGTTCAGGCGGAGCGCTGCAGCCGCCAGCGCAGCATCTGCCACACCAACAACACCATCACCAGGGGCACCACAAGCACCAGCACCACAAACCGGAATTCATCCTGGGCCGAGGTCAGGGTTTCGGAGAGCAGCTGATCAGCCAGATAGAGCCCGTAGAGACCCACCAGAATCCCCCCCTCCAGGCGGGTCACCACGCCCCTGGTCCAGAGGATGGGCAGCAGGGCCAGGGTGGTGAGCACCATGATCGGCAGATCCCGGCTGATAACGACCGGATCCACCAGCAGCCCCTCGCCGGAAACGGCGCCGCACAGGCCCAGAATCACCAGTTGGTTCAGCAGGTTGCTGCCCACCACATTGCCGATGGCCAGATCGGCCTTGCCGCGGTAAGCCGCCACCAGCGAGGTCACCAGCTCCGGCATCGAAGTGCCCGCCGCCACGATCGTCAGGCCGATCACGGTCTCGGTGACTCCCAGGCCGATGGCCGCCGCAGTGGCCCCCTTGACCAGCACCTGGGATCCCAGCACCAACAGCACCAGGCCTCCGGCCAGCTTGATGGAGGCAACGACAGGGGTGGCGCGGTCGCCCTCATCAAAATTGCCTTCCTGATCGGGATATTCGGAGGCGGTGCGTATCTCCCAGACCAGATTCATCGCGGTGCCCACCAGAAGAGCCAGCCCTGCCTGCCAGGTGAGGCGGCCGCCGGAGGCCATGCCCCACACCGCCAACGAGACTCCCAGCAGCAGGGGCACATCCCTTCGCACCAGGCGACTCTTGACCCGCAGCGGCACCACAAGGGCGCTCAGACCAAGCACCACCAACACATTGAAGATATTGCTGCCCACCACGTTGCTGACGGCGATGGCATCGCCGTCCCGAATGGTGGAGATCAGGCTCACGAACAGTTCCGGAGCGCTGGTCCCCAGGGAAACCACCGTGAGGCCGATCACGATCTGGGGAATCCCCAGCAGCAGGGCCAGGGCCGAGGAGCCCGCCACAAACAGCTCTCCTCCACCGAACAGGAGCAGGATGCCGACAATTATCTCGAGCGCACTGGGCAGGAAGTTCATCAGTTGGGGCCGGCAGGGCTGGGGTGGGGATCGATTCAGAAGGGATGCCTGTGCAGGCTTTCTGCCCAGGCCTGAGCCCTAGCCCATGGGCCAATTACCATGACCTGCTCGGAGCACCTTCGATGGAACCGGACCCTACTGCAAGCGAACACAATGACCTGTTCACCTTCCTGGGACGGATTCAGCACGATCAGATTCTGCGAGACCAGCTCAATGAGGTGATCACGGCCCCGGATGTGGTGGCGATTGCAGCTGCCCATGGCTTCTGTTTCCAGACTTCAACCCTGCTCGGCCTGTTTGAGCGCTGCAACGAAGCGCCCCTGGCCCGCCAGGGGCTGATGGATGAGAAGTTGATCCGGGTATACCTCCAGCGTGAACGGCTGCAGGCCCCCTAGCCCGGTGGCCGGGTGGAGCATCAACGCCGGCCCAGCAGCTCTTCCCAGGTGATCAGCTGGGCCGAGGGCTGGCCCTGGGGGCGCTGGCTGAGGGAGCAGCTGGGATAGCTGGCCCGCCCGGAATGGATTGAAGGGCGAGCAACTGTCAATGAATAAGAAGAGAAAATTGCCGATGAAGGAGGGGTAGCCATGGAAAGTTAAACGGATATGGACGGCGCAGCGGAACACTGGGATTCCACCATCGGGCAGACTTCTGGATCTAGTGCAGATCTAGCCGGGAGCTAGTTCGGAGCGAATGCGGTTTCCAGCAACAATTCTGACCCTGGCGATCGCCAGATGCAATACCAGATTCAATAAGCGAGGAGAGGAATCCTGACCACCAATCTTGGTAGTCAATCCCGGTGATCAATCCTGGGGTTCAGGAATAATCCCATCCCTGGGAGCAGCGGTTGGGGGTGCTGGATCCGGCGGACGCTGGGCTGGGAATGTGCCCTTGCAGGCAGGGGCGCATCATCAAAATTTAGTGGGGGCAGGGGGACTTGAACCCCCACAGCCTTGCGGCCTGCGGATTTTAAGTCCGCTGCGTCTACCAGTTCCGCCATGCCCCCGGCCGTAAGACTCTAAATTGAGCCCACACGCCAGGTCAGCCGTGCCCTTGCCAGGATTTGTCCAATCCCTGCCTCCGGATCTCCTCCTGGTTCTGGCGGCCTACACCCTTCTGGGTGGCACCTACCTGGTGGCCATCCCCCTGCTGCTCTACGTCTGGATGATCAGGCGCTGGACGGTCATGGGCAAGCTGGAGCGCTTCGGGGTTTACGGCCTGGTGTTTCTGTTCTTCCCCGGCCTGATCCTGTTTGCACCGTTCATCAATCTGCGCATGGCCGGCCAGGGCAACGTGGACGCATGACCAACGGCAAGGCCCTGTTGCTTGCCCTGGCAGTGCTGGGGCTGGGCGGTGCAGGTTATGGGCTGTTCCAGTTGGTGGGATTTGGGGATTTCTCCGCCGGCATCGCTTCTGCCTCCCTGCTGATGGCGCTGGTGCTGGCCTGGACGGCCAGCTATCTCTTCCGCGTGGTCTCAGGCGAGATGACCTTCATCCAGCAACGGCGCCAGTATCGCCAGGCCTATGACGCCTTCACCACCGAGGCCCTGCAACGCAAATTTGATGCCCTGAGCCCTGAGGAGCAGGAGCGCCTGCTGCGCGAGAGCGGGCAACTCCCAACCCCTGCACCCGCTGCTGTGTCTGCCGGTCCTAGCCCAATCGAGCTGCGCTTCGGTGCCCTGCGGCAACAGGGGCGCTGCGCCCTGATGCCATTCCTGATGGCAGGTGATCCTGATCTGGCCACCACCAGGGCCTGCCTGCTGGCCCTGCAGGCCAATGGGGCCGACCTGGTGGAGCTCGGCATCCCCTACAGCGACCCCCTGGCAGATGGTCCTGTGATCCAGGCCGCCGCCAGCCGCGCCCTCGGCGCCGGCACCACTCCGGCGCTGGTGCTTGAGATGCTCAGCTCCCTCAAGGGCGAACTCACCACCCCGGTGGTGCTGTTCACCTATGCAAACCCCCTGCTCAACAGGGGCATGCAAGCCTTCTGCGCCGCCGCCGCCGCCGCCGGTGCGGCTGGGCTGGTGGTGCCTGACCTTCCCCTGGAGGAAGCCGAGAAACTCTCAGCGATCGCCGCCTCAGCGGGCCTGGATCTGGTGCTGCTCGTTGCCCCCACCACCCCGAGCGAGCGAATGGCTCGCATCCGGCAGTGCAGCCGGGGCTTCACCTATCTGGTGAGCGTCACCGGGGTGACCGGGATGCGCACCTCCCTGGAATCCAGGGTGGGCGCCCTGGTGAAGCAGCTCAAGGCCCTGGGAGAAACTCCTGTGGCGGTGGGCTTCGGCATTTCCGGATCGCGCCAGGCCCGCCAGGTGCGCGACTGGGGCGCCGATGGGGCAATTGTGGGCAGTGCCCTGGTGAAGGTGATCAGAGATGCCCACATCGGGCAGGCAGACGTGGCCGCGGCCGCTGGCCGCTTCTGCGCCGAGCTGCGCAGCGGTCTCGATTCTCCTCCGATCCCTGGTCTGCGGTCTGAGGGTGCCAGAGCCACTGAACAGCCGATTTAGAGCCGACTCCCCGGAGCGGCCAGCTCAGGGGTTGAATTTGGCGGTCGACTGCTGCACGCAGGTGTCTCTGGCCACATTCAGGCTCTGACCCTGCCTGAGCATCCCGTTGGCCACGCAGGTGCAGGTTTCATTGACCATCCCGGCAGGCGGGGTTTTGCCAGCCTTCTGGAAATCGGCCTGCATGGCACTGGAGCATTTGCCGACAATGATCTGCTGCATCATGTTGGCGTGGGCCGGGGCCCCCACCAGGGCAGCGCCGGCGCAGGCAATGAGGAAGGGGAAGCGGTTCATGGTGGCGGAGCTGGACATGGAGGCGGGGGCTGGCAGGGTAGAACTGGATTTCGAGCACAACCACCTCCAGTCTTACCACCGCAGGCCGATACCTAAGGTCAATGGCGTTTCACTGACCCATCGGCGATGCGCTTCATACTCTGGGGCACCTACTGCGACGCAGCTCTGACCAGGCGCGCACCCTATCGGCAGGAGCACCTGGCAGCTTTGCAGAAACTCAAGGATGCCGGCACCCTGATAACCCTCGGACCAACCGAGGACAGTACCCACGTTTTCGGCATCTTTGAGGCAGAAAACCAAGCCCAGGTGGAAGCCATTGTCAAAGGGGATGTCTACTGGCGCCACGGGATCTGGACCGAGGTGCAGATCCATCGCTGGATCCAGGCTTTCTGAACCCGGTCAACCCCGCGGCCAGTCGAGCTGGGCCTGCTGCCACACATACCCCGCCACGGCCTCAGCCCCCGCCTCACCGAGAACGGCGCCGTAGCCAGCCATCTGACCCCGGCCAGCGGACGCTATCTCGAGGATCCCCTCGGGACCATTGATGCCGTTACGCCCCAGGGCAGCAAGCTTCAGGGTCTGCTGGCGGCGAATGATGTTGCCGCCGTTGACATGGCAGCCGGCGCAGTGGTTTCTGAACAGTTCAGCCCCTGAAATGCCCGCCGCTGATGCCGGAGCAGCGCCCACCAGCAGGCCGATGAAAAGGGCAATGGCAATGGCCACAGCCCCCTTGCTGAAATGGCACCAGGCAGGGCGGCGCCAGGGCTGAACATGCTTATTACTCACCCTGTAGACCCTTGAGCGAAAAAATAAATATGCCCCCCATGGGCCCATGGGCCTGGGGGGCTGAAGGGGATGCCCAGGCGCAGCCGGCAACTCAATCTTCGTCTTCGTCGGCCGAACCGGCAGGAATCAGACGGATCTGCTTGCGGCCCAGTTTGATCTCAAATTCGTCGCCGGGCTTGTAGTCGAGCAGGGCCGTGTAGGCCTTGCCGATCAGGAGGTTGCCATTGCCCTGCACCGTGGCCACATAGCTCAGCTTGCGTCCCCCCTTGCCAACCTTGCCGGTGCCGCCGAGATCAAAACCCTTGGCTTCGAGCAGGGCCTCATAGAACGCCGTGAAATTGAGTCGTTCTCCGCCATCCTTTTTACTTGAAACATAGCCACAGGCGCGAACGATCTCCGACTTACCCACATCGCCAAGCTCTTTGACCTTGGCAAGCAGTTCAGATCCAATAAGCATTGATTTAGGGGATGGGGGGAATGAAAGGGCCTGGCCCAGTGATTACATTCAGAATGTACACCATGGCCAGTGCTTGCCAAGCCGTTGAAATCAATTCCAATCCAGAAGACTCCCCCCTGCCTACGTGTACTGGTTGAAAGCGATCTAGATCAGCTCAAAGAGGTGTATCGGGATGCGGTGATCACCCAGGCCAAGCCCCTGTACAGCCACGCCCAGATTGAGGCCTGGTCAAACCATGCGGAGCGGAGTCATTTTCTGGCCAAGGCACTCATCAGGGGATATGGCCTGGCCAGCTGTAACTCCGCTGATGCTGCGATTGTCGAGGCCTTTGGCCTGCTCGATCCGGTCGAACGGCTCTCCCTGCTTTACTGCCGCGGTCGGTCCTGTCGCCAGGGTCGGAGCCGGGCAATCCTCATGGGCCTGGAGAACCACGCCTGGCAAATGGGCTGCCGGCGCTGGCACACCGAGGCGAGTCAATTATCAAAGCCGCTGCTCTTGAGGCTGGGCTGGCAGATCGACCACGAGGAAAGGGTGATCTTTGCGGGCGAAGCCTTCACTCGATGGCGGATGATCAAATCTCTGAACCAGCCCATCTGAAAGGCTGGGCAACCCAAGGGGGAGAAGAAAGGTGGCTGAAGACCAGCTGCAGCAATTTCTAGAAAAGGTGCGCCAGCTGAATGCCTTCATCGCTCTCAGCGAGATCGATCCAGTCCTGCGGCAGGAACTGGGTGACTGCGGCACCCACCAGGCGGTGGTTGCCCTTGCCCGCAGCCACGGCTTTGAAATCGGCAGGCGCTGGGGGGAGAGGAGCCCAGCGACTCCCGACCCTGCCAACCTGTTCACCCAGACCTGCCCTGCCGCGGGAGAAGAGCGCAGCGATGTGCTGCTCAACCTGCCCAGCTGGCGCCTGGAGAGGATCCACTCCTGCCAGGCATGCAGCCCGCCGGACTTCTGGTATGACCAGGCGGATCATGAATGGGTGGCCCTGCTTCAGGGCAGCGCCCAGATCCAGTTTGAAGGGGAGGATCGATTGCGGGAGCTGGGCCCGGGCGACAGCCTGCTGATCCCTGCCCATCGGCGCCACCGGCTGGTTGCTACGGATCCCGATCCTGGATCCATCTGGCTGGCCCTGTTCTGGCGGGAGGCTTGCGAAAGCTGAGGTTGCGCATCAGCCAGAAGGCTGCAGCCAGGGCCAGCACGGCGATACCAAGCCCAGCCAGAAGCTGGGGCTTGTTCTCTGCGCCGGGGGGCAGCACGATCACTTTCCTGGCCACCGCCGTGATCGCGGTGGCCAGCACCAGTTCAATCTGCACCACGTGGCGGCGCAGGTATGCGGTGACGTTCTGCAGCACCTCTCCGGCAATCAGGAGGGTGAGCAGATCGCCTAGGATCCTGTTGAGTTTGGTGGCGAGCCAGGGGGTGCCGGGCTGGCTGAGGGCCAGGGCCACCGAGCCGATCAGCTCAATGGTGGCGGCCACCATCACCACGACCAGCACCAGGCCAAGCACCTTGGCCAGCACCTGCTCACTGCGGTCCACCCAGTTGAGGTAGGTGTGGTCCTCAAACAAGCGACGCAGCCTGGTCATGGGTGGTGGGGATCGGATACCGGATCAGTTTCTGGATCAGTTCTTGAACTGGTCATAGACCGGTTTTGCCTGGGTATCGCTCGGGGAATTCTCCAGCTGCGTATCGCAGGTGATCGATCCATCCGGGCCGGTGACGCAGTTTTTGGCCTTCACCTTGGTGGAAGGACCCACGGAACTGCCAGGGCCCAGCAGAAAGCTTTCAGCCTGGGCCTGGACAGGAGCAGCGCCAAGCATCCCGAGAAGGGTTGTGGCCCAGGCGAGGATCAGGTAGTGGCAGGGGGAACCAGGGGAAGACATCACCACATCGGATCTCAGTGATTCAGTCTGGCGGGAAAGCTCAGGACTGCCGGTCTTGACGTATCTCCTGCAACAGCAGATCCAGTTGCCCCAAGGAAGCCTCCAGGCCCGGCAACCCATCGACATCCGACTCACAGGTGCCATCCTCGCTCTGCCAGAGGTCCTCCACGGCACATAGCTGCTCAGCCAGGCCCGCCAGGCCCGAGCGCCCGTAGGTGCGTTGCAGCACCTCCAGCAGCACAGGCATCCGTATCGAGCTGGCACGGAGCGCCCGGCGCAGATCCGCCTGGGTGCGCCCGGTGTGTCTCAGCCAATCTTTAAGAAAGCCCTGCAGATCCTCGAGCTGGTCGGCGGTGAGGGTGGCCTGAGCCATCAGCGATTCATGGGGAACCAGCGATCCAGCCTGCGCTGGGCCCGCTGGCGAACGGCAGGAGTACGGTGTCTGGTGCAGAGCCCTAGCAGGGCCGTCACCGCCACCAGGTCGTCACTGAACCCCGCAACAGGGATGAAATCGGGAATCAGGTCCAGCGGCACCAGCAGGTAGGTGAGAGCTGCCAGAACCGTGAACTTGGCCGTTGCCGGGGTCTCGGGATCGAGCAGAAGCTCGAGGCACTCCAGGGCGGGGCGGGCGATGGTGCGCCCGGCACTGCGCAGCAACTTCAACAGCAACGCCTCATCCACAACGGTGCTGTCCAGCACCTGGGCGTCGACGGAATCGCTCATGACCAGCACGGCAACCAACAGGGCCATTCAAAACCAGGTCGGGTGCTAGTCGACCTCCACCAACCCACTCTCAATGCCGGTTTTCCGCAACTTGGCCAGGGCCCGATGCACCACCTGGCGGCAGTACTCACGACTGCAATCCAGTTGCCGTGCCACTTCCGCCAGGGTGCGCCAGCCATCGCCGCCGTCAAGACCGAAGCGCAGCATCACCACGGTGCGCTCCTTGGCGGTGAGGTTGGCCCGCTCCAGCAGGGTCCACACCATGGCAGTGCGCTCAGCCAGCTCCGCCCGCTCCATCGGCGGCAGCTCCGGGCTGGGCAGGACATCCACCAGTTCGGAGGGATCGGATTTCGACCTCACCACACCCTGCAGGCTGACGGTGATGCTGCGCAATTCACAGCCGAGCAGGTCCTGCACCTCCTGGAGGGGCAGATCCATCGCCTGGGCGAGATGGGCTGGCCCGGCAGCGGCGCCATTGGCCTGGAGAAAACGGGCTTTGGCAGCGCGGAGCCTGGTGAGCTTTTCGTTCACATTCACCGGGATGCGAATCGTGCGGCTCTGGGTGGACAAGGCCCGATTGAGACCCTGACGAATCCACCAGTAGGCGTAGGTGCTGAACCGGTGGCCCCGGGTGGGGTCGTATTTCTCAACGGCGCGGGTCAGGCCCAGGGTGCCTTCCTGGATCAGATCCAGCAGGTCGAGGCCCTTGTTCTGGTAGCGCTTGGCCAGATTCACGACCAGCCGCAGGTTGGCGGTGATCATCTGATTTTTGGCCCGCTCACCGGTCTTGAGGGTCCTGCGCTCCAGGTCGTCATAGGCACAGGCAGGGCCAGTGCCGCCGGCCTCGCGGCAGCGCTCCTGCAGCTGGGCCATGGCCTGCACCCGGCGACCAAGGGTCAGCTCCTGCTCCGGGGTGAGCAATTGATGTCGGCCAATTTCAGCGAGAAAGGCACTCAGGGAGCTAGCCATGGTTGCCCGATGCGGTTATTTGAAGCTAGGGGCAATCCGCAGCTGCAATCAAACCAGCAGAAAAGCTTCCAACTCGCCGGTCTCCCTTATCGCTGCATGACAGCCAACCCGGTTGGTTAGCTTTGGGTTCCGTTGCCTGCTCCAGATGTCTGGCCTAGCTGCCATTCCCCCAGAGGTGCTGTCCAGAGCTGGGGTGGCCTACGTGCACTACCTCAGCTTCATGCTCAGCTTCGGGGCCCTGGTGCTGGAGCGTCGACTGATCAGGGCAAATCCCAGCAAGGCCGATGCCACCTTGATGGTGATCACCGATGTGGTGTACGGCCTGGCCGCCCTGGCCCTGCTGGTGAGCGGGATTTTACGGGTGCTCTACTTCGGCCAGGGCAGTGATTTTTATACGCAGAACCCACTCTTTTGGTGGAAGGTGGGGATCTATCTCGGGGTGGGCGGCCTGTCCTTGTATCCCACAGTCACCTACATCCTCTGGGCCATTCCGCTGCGCAAGGGTGAACTGCCCCAGGTGAGCGAGGCCCTGGCGGGCCGCCTGGCCTGGATCCTCAACATCGAACTGGTGGGCTTTGCCCTGGTGCCCCTGCTGGCCACCCTGATGGCCCGCGGTGTGGGACTCCCGGCCAGCTGAGGGGGGAGTGGTTCGGAGCTGCGGCGCCATTTTCCTGTTGGCCAGCCTCTGGCTGCTGCCAGCACCTACCGCAGGCGAGCAAGGGGATGGGGTCGCGGCTGACTACCGCCACCAGCTCAGGCCGACCCCGCATGGCTGGCCGCGGCGGCACCACTGGTGCGTCTGGATTGAACCGGTTGCCCAATCCGGGCCAGCAGCTCGCTGGGAGCTGGCCTGGCTCAAGGCCGTGGAGAAAGCTCTGGCCAGCTGGGCCGAACTGGTGGCCATCCACCGCTCTGGGAGTCCTGGGCAGGCTCAGGTTCAGGTGCTGCGGCGCAGACCTCCCCTGCAACAGGGCCGGGCCAGCCATGGCCGGGCCGAACTGGAACTGGCTTCCGTGCAGAGGGGCGGCGAAACCCTGCTGGAGCCCAGGGTGCGGGTGAGCATCAGCCCAGGCCAGCGGGCGGAGGCCATCCAGGCCACCGCCCTGCACGAGCTGGGCCATGCCTTTGGCCTCTGGGGCCACAGCGACCAGCCCCAGGACGCCATGGCGGCGGTGCCGGGACCGACGCCGATTCTGGACCTCACGGGCCGGGATCGGGCCACGTTTCTGTGGCTTCAACAGCAGCCTGGAGTAGGGGGCCAGGAAGGCACAGCCGATCCAGGTCAGACCCCTTGTGGCCCATGACGTTGTTTGTCGTTCAGGGAGCCCTCCCTCCCAGCCGGCGGCCAGTTCGCACACGTTTCCCAATCCCCAGATCTCCCCATCGCTAGCCAATGCCCCTCCCCGTTCTGGCCACCAAACCACTGACCAACAGCGCCCGAGTGTCCAGCTTCCTGGCCAGCGGTGAGGAAACCCCAAGGCAAAGTGACAGGGCCTGCCTATCAAGGGACCGCGCCGCCGCCGATGGGCTGATCGAGCAAGCTTATCGGCAGATTTACTTCCACGCCTTCAAGGTTGATCGGGATGCGGTGCTGGAATCGCAGCTGCGTTCAGGCCAGATCAGCACCCGCGATTTCATTCGTGCCCTACTGCTCTCGGATAAATTCACGCGGGATTTCTACCGCTGTAACAGCAATTACCGGGTAGTGGAACAGGTCGTTGGGCGCGTGCTCGGTCGACCGGTCCATGGCCAATCCGAGCGCATCGCCTGGTCAATCGTGATCGCCGAACAGGGCCTGCCAGCTTTTGTGGATGCCCTGCTGAATTCGCCGGAATACCTGGGCGCCTTCGGCGACAACCTGGTGCCTTTCCAGCGCTCAAGGGTGCTGCCCGGTCACTCAGCCGGCACCATGCCTTTCAACCAACAGGCTCCGCGCTACGACGCCTACTGGCGCGACACCATGGCCCGTCGGGCACCGGCTGGGGGGACCCCCTGGGGGGTGGGGTCGGGCTGGGCCCGGCCGCAGTGGCTGGCCAACCAACCCACCCCTGCCGTGCAAAAAATCTGGCAATACGGCGTGGCTACAGGGGGGTTTGTGGTTACGGGGCTGGTGCTCTGGATCGCAGCCGCCATGCTGAGCACGGCCGCCCAGGGCTGATGGTCTCAGTCGCGGCGGGGTGCCCCCCGCCGCGACGCCAGCACCTGCTGCACTTGGCGCCAACTGACGCCGTGGTGGGCCAGGGCCACCTGCAGGTGGAAGACCATATCGGCTGCCTCGCAAGCGATCTCGTTGGCGTTGGCGTCCTTGCAGGCCATCACGAATTCGGCTGTTTCCTCACCGATCTTTTTGAGGATGCGGTTATCACCACCCTCCAGCAGCTTGTTGGTGTAGCTGCCGGGCTCGGGCCGGTCGCGCCTGCCCTCAATCACCCGCATCAGCTCTGTGCAAGCGTCGGCTGGGGGCTCAGCAGCCCCCGGCCCCCCTGCACTGGGGGTGGGGCCCTCGTCAAAAAAGCAGCTGCGGGCGCCGGTGTGGCAGGCCCGATCGCCGCTCTGCTCAATCGTGAGCAACAGCACATCGGCGTCGCAGTCGTAGCGCAGGCCCCTGAGGGCCTGGGTGTGGCCGCTGGTGGCCCCCTTGTGCCACAGCTCTGCGCGAGAGCGACTCCAATAGTGCACCTCGCCAGTGGCGAGGGTGCGCTCGATCGCCTCCCGGTTCATCCAGGCCACCATCAGCACGGCGCCATCGAGCCAGTCCTGGGCGACAGCGGGAATCAGGCCATGCTCATCAAAGTGGAGGGCGGCAGCCAGAGAGCCACAAAAACCAGGATCCGGGAGCTGAAATGATTGCTGCAAGGGCTGCTGATCCGTCTCTGCCCTGAATCTTCCCGCAAAAACCGCCAGCCAAGGGGATGCCCGCCGCCTTCACCTGCTCGAAGACCTTCAGCGGCTACCCCTGCTGCCATCGCCAATGGCGCCATGGCGGTCACTGTCGGTTCGTGCATGGCTACAGCCGCAGCTTCAGTTTCTGGTTCAGGGCCGGAAGCCTTGACGCGAACGGATTTGTCGTCGACTTCTCCAGCCTGAGCGCCCTGGAGGCTCAACTGGCGAAGCAATTTGACCACACCTTCCTTGTCAGTGCCGACGATCCCCAGCTCGCCACCTGGCGAGATCTGCACGAACAGGGCGCCCTCGATCTACGCGTGATGCATAACGTCGGCATGGAAGCAAGCGCAAAGCTCGTGTGGGGCTGGGCCAATGCCCTGCTACACGAGAGCGATGGAGGTCGCAGTTGCTGCTGGAAGACAGAAGCCCGCGAAAATATAAAAAATGCCGCCTGCTACGAAGCGCTACCTGAATGGTTCAGCGGCTGATCAA
>JAYKGS010000040.1:0-4975 GCA_035284945.1 Synechococcus sp. | reverse complement strand
GCGCGATCATCGGGAGCACCCAAGGGCCATGTTCACAGCGTCCACTTTGACAGTTCAAGTTCACGGCGTCAACATGGGGCCATGCCCCACCCGCGCGCGCCCTACCACCACGGCGACCTCCGCAACGCCCTCGTGACTTCCGCGGTGCGGCTCATCGAGGAGGGCGGGCCGGGCGCGTTCAGCCTGCGGGAAGCCGCTCGCGACGTCGGCGTGTCGGCGAACGCCGCCTACCGACACTTCGAGGACAAGGCCGCCCTCGTGGGCGCCGCCGCCGCGGACGGGCACGCCCGGCTCGCGAGGGCCATGCGCCAGGCGATGGACCAGGCTCCCGCGCAGGAGACGGACGCGCGGCCGTCGATCGCGCGCTTCAAGGCCGCCGGCCGCGCCTACGCCGGATTCGCGAACGAACACCCCGCCCTTTTCAGCTTGATGTTCGGGAAGGAGGGCGCGGCGTGCGAGGGCCACGACGCCGCGGACCCGTCACACGTGACGCCGTGGACGCTCCTCGGCGCTGCCCTCGACGCCCTCGTCGCAGACGGCGTGCTGGCGCCGGAACGACGCCCCGGCGCGGAGCTGAAGGCGTGGGTCGTCGTGCACGGGTTCGCATCGCTCACCCTCGCCCGGCTGACCGAGGGGACGAAGGACCCCGAGGCGCTGGAGTCGCTGCTCGATTTCACGGTGATGGGTCTGTGCGGGGAGATCCGCGCGGGCAGGGAGGAGGGCCGGCCCCGTGGACGCAACGAGGAGACCGCAAGCCCCGGCAAGCGGGTGCGGCGAAAGCCAGAGAGAGCCTGATGGGAGCCAAAGAGGCAGCGGCGCCGCTCGCGGAGCACGCCTTCGAGATGGCTTTCGAGGGCTACTTCACCACGGTCGAGGCGGGCGGACGGGACCGCCGGCGAATGGTTGATGGGTGGTTCTGGGTGATCGTGGAGGGACGTGACCTCGAGGCGTGTCGGGCGACGGCCGTCGAGGTCGCCCGGTCCCACCTCGAGGCGACCTTCGACGTTGCCCCCTTCTCCATGTACTGGTCCCGTTACGTGGGTGAGAACGACGGGCGCTGGAAGCTCGCCCCCGACACGCAGGCCCGAGAGGGCGCCTGGCAAAGCGGGATGATCATCGTGACGAGCCACCCTTGGAGCTACCGGCGTTGGTGGTACGCCCTGCGCGCCTCGCTCAGGCGATAGAAGGGGTCGTGGAACTCGGCCTGCTTGCCGCCATCATCCAGACCCTCCTCACGACCGCGCTGATCGCGATGGCGATCGCGGGGGTGTCTCGCTCCGCGGCCCGGCGCCGCCACCTTGCGACCGGCACGCCGGCGCGACGCATCCTCGCCTACCCGCGCTGGGTGGTGGGGCTCGGGCTGGGATGCGCGGTGATGTTTTCCACCTTCGCATGGTTCGCCTGGCACGCGCCTCCCTCGCGCGGAGGGGCGATGGTCGCCCTCGTCTTCATCGCGTTCAGCCTGCTCGGCGTCGTGCTGGTCGTCTCCGCGCTCGCGGACACCTTCATCGTCGATGAGGCCGGGCTCGAGCGGCTGCGTTTCGGTCGCCCGCGGCGCCTCGCCTGGGGCGATCTCGCGCGGGTCTCGGCGCCCTGGGGCGGGCCCGGCATCCGGCTCGAAACGCGTGACGGCAAGGCGCTAGAGGTGGCTGAGCTGGTCGACGGCTTCGGGGTGCTGTGCGACGCGCTGCTCACCCGGGCCCCGGCCGACCTGCGGGTGGAGGCCGAGGCGGGCGCTTGCGTCCTGAAGGGCGCGACCTTGGGGCCCGAGCCGGTGCAGCGGTCCTATGCGCGCTGGTTCGAGGCGGAGGAGGAGGCCGAGCCGCCGCCGGACCTGTCCCCCACCGACCTCGCGGTGGCGATCGGGCGGGCCTTCGCGGCGCGCCTGCTCTGGCGGCACGGGAGCTTCGTCCCGTTCGAGGCCCGCTGGACGGCCGCTGGGGCGCCGCACCTCACGCACGGCGAGCCCCGGGGCGAGGACCCCGGCTACGCGGCGCTGCGGCTGGAGGGGCGCGAGGTCGTCATCACCACCGACGCGGGGACGTTCCGGGAGAGCTTGGACGGGTGAGCACCTGAACCGGCGCAGGCTCGGTTCCGACGTCACCACCCCGCGCTCAGGCCGCTCCGCGGGTACGCATCCGGTCGCGATGGCGGTCAGCAGCCGGCGGCTCGGCTGCGCGGGAAGGCCGCCTCAAACGATGGTGGGCACGGTGAGCAGCGTGGCGCCCGCCACGAGGCGGGCAGGACGGCTGAGGTTCATGACGAGGCTCCTGGGGTTGGTGTGGGTTGAGAGGCAGTCGTTCGAGGGGCGAACATCGCCGCGCTGACGCGGGCGGTGAGGGCCCGGGGCGAGAAGCGGCTCGTCTGCGCCAGCAGCCAGTTCACGAGGCCCACGATGCGCGTCGGGCTCCTGCCGTCGAGCGCGCGAAGGCACGCCCGCACCACCTCGTCCACGGGGAGCGCCATCCTGAACACCGCCGTCGAGCGAACGTCGGCGCCCATCGCATCGATGAAGGGCGTCTCGACCGGCCCCGGGCACACGGCGGCAACGTGCAACCCGCGTCCGCGGTACTCGGCCCACAAGGCCTCCGTGAACGACAGCACGAAGGCCTTCGTGGCGCCGTAGGCCGACATGTACGGGGACGGCTGGAACGCCACCGTGGAGGCCACGTTGAGGATGGCCCCGCGACGCGCAAGGAGCGAGGGCACGAAGAGGCGCGTCAGCTCCGTCAGCGCGACGACGTTCACCTGCAGCATCTCGCTCAGGTGCGTGGGCGCCTCCGTCTCGAACGGGCCGTAGAAGCCGAAGCCTGCGTTGCTCACCAGGGTGTCCACCGGCAGCTCCCGCCGCGCCACCTCGTCGAACAGCCTCCGGGCCGCCCCGGGGGCCGCGAGGTCCACCGGCAGCACCGTCGCCCGGCCTCCCGCGCCTTCGATGCGCGCCGCGAGGGCCGTCAGCCGATCCACCGAGCGCGCCACCAGCACCACGTGGGTGCCCTGCGCCGCCATCGCCACCGCCAACGCCTCGCCGATGCCCGAGGAGGCTCCCGTCACGACCGCCACGTGTCTCATGTCTGTAAACCTCAGTTGCTGATGCTCGGCGTCGCGCACAGGAAGTCGCTGCCCGTTGCCCGCGCGAGCAGGAAGCGGGCGGTGGACGCCGCGGTGATCGACAGGCCGATCCCCCGGCCGTCGGCGCTCACGCGCAGCGGCTTCTCCGGGCCCTCGACGATGTTCGGCAGGCGCACGGAGACCCACTCGACCGCGCTGTCGCGCAGCGCGGCCTCCATGAGGTCCTTGTCCTCGATGATCGGCAGGAGCCACCTAAGGAAGAGGGGAATCACGACGCGGTTGGCGAACCACGTCCCGCTGCCGCCGGCACCGACGTTCGACATGCACACGAGGCGTGGGACCTCGTGCTTCGTCATCGCGGCGAGCACGACCTTCACGGAGTCCGACACCAGCGTGGTCGCCCGACCATCTCCCTTGCCGCCGATGCCGAGGCAGTGGATGACGGCATCGGCGCCACGGACGCAGCGCTCGACGTCGTCCGGCGCGGTGGGGCTGCCGCCGACCACGGTGAGCCGTGGATGGCTCAGCGACAACCGGCCCGGATCGCGAACCAGCGCCGTGACCTCGTGGCCTTCCTCGAGCGCTCGTGAGACGACGAGCCCGCCTGTGAGGCCGGTGGCGCCGAAGACTGCGTACTTCATGGCCTGTACTCCGCAATGCCGGGGGGCCGTCGGGGTTCGTCGTGGCCGCCCCATGTTCACGGCGTCAACTTTGACAGCCCAAGTTCACAATGTCAACATGGGCCTGTGGCCAGGCCTCGCGACGTCCGCCCCCATCACGATCTCCTCAGCGCCCTCGAAGCAAGGCTCGACGCCCTCGCGACCGAGAAGAGCCGCGCCTTCTGGGAGCGCTACCTCAAGGGCACCGTGCCGTTTCGTGGCGTCCCGATGGCCTCGATCCGCACGGCCGTGCACGCATGGTGGCGGGAGGATGGTCCCTTCTCGCTCGCGTCGCCGGCGCAGAAGGCGCTCGCGCTCTCGTTGTTCGACGGCCGCTTCGGTGAGGACAAGCTCGCGGGCACCCTCACGCTGCAGGAACTCCTGCTCGAGGCCCTCACGCTCGAAGACGTGGACGAGCTGGCCGCGCTCTTCGAGCGCGAGCGCATCGCCGACTGGAACACGTGCGATTGGTTCTGCGTGAAGGTGCTCGGGCGGCTCGTCGCCCGCGACTTGCCCTCGCGCGCCATGGCCGAGGCCATCGCATTCTGGCGGGGGGCCCGCACCGTCTGGCAGCGGCGCGCGGCGAACGTCACCTTCGCGAGCCTCGCGAAGCGTGGGGAAGGCAACTTCGAAGGGTTTACCCGGCTGATGCTGGAGACCTGTGCCGTCACGGTCTGCTCCGAGGAGCGCTTCGCGCAGACGGGCGTCGGTTGGCTCCTGCGAGAGCTTGCGGAGCCCGAGCGGGCTGCCGTGCTGGCCTTCACCCGGAGGCACCTCGGGGCGATGTCACGCGAGGGCGTGCGCTACGTCGTCGAGCGCCTCCCCGAGCCCGAGCAGGCTGCCGTGCTCGACGCGCACAAGCTGGCCGGACGTAGCCGGTGAGCACCGCGCCGTCTGGGGCGTCGCGGGCCGTCCGGGACAGACCAGGCCGGCGAACGGGGAGGCAGCTGGATATTTTGGAGCTGTTATAAGCAAACAACCCAGCTGGTGGGCCGGCACGCCTGGCCGTAAGCTGGTTGGTCCCCCAAAACACCGACGGCCAGACCGCTCGAAGCGTGCTGACCGTCTGTTGTTCGTTGACTTCGCCCCCACGTTAGCGGGGGTCCGAGTCCGAGCGGCGGGAGTGGCATCCTGATGTGGCCCCCCACCAACCACGGATGCGTAAGCCCCCGTGGGCCCTGCCTCCCACTCAGCCAGGAGCCTGACCGTTTTCCTCCACATCCTCGGCATCGGCAAGGTCTTTC
>JAYKGS010000039.1:0-14600 GCA_035284945.1 Synechococcus sp. | reverse complement strand
GGGAGAACTGGAGCGTGCTGCAGAAGGAGGGGGCGGTGACCGCCGAGCAGATGCGGCAGTGCAAGCAGCGGATGAACACCTTTGCCTACATCGGCTCGATCAAGGACAAGCCGATCGTGCGCTGCGTTTACCAGACCGACACCACCGAAAACAAATTCATCACCAAGGGCGTCGCCGACGACAGCGTGGGCATCACCCCAGAAGCCGATCAGTTCTGATCTGATTCAGTTCTGAGCAGTCTCTGCATCGGCGGCCGACTGGGATTGAGCCGCCTGCAGG
This sequence comes from Synechococcus sp., assembly GCA_035284945.1. Taxonomy (GTDB): domain Bacteria; phylum Cyanobacteriota; class Cyanobacteriia; order PCC-6307; family Cyanobiaceae; genus Cyanobium_A. Next base: position 14,321 of record JAYKGS010000039.1, on the reverse strand, counting down.
GGGCGCCGCAGCGGGCTGTCGGCGCTGGCGAACACCGGCAACACCTCGCGGCGGAAGGCATCGGCGGCGCGGGAGCAATACCGGGCCGGGTGGGTGATCAGCTTGAGCTGGCGCCTCACCAGCAGGTCGGCCACCTGGGGCCGGTGCAGGGTGCCGGCGGAGAGTTCCCGCTCGATCGACACAACCGGCAGGAACGCGGCCCCCAGGCCGCTCTGCACGGCGTTCTTGATCGCCTCGAACGAGTTGAGCTCCATCTCGATCTTGAGGCGGGCAACATCAAGGCCGGAGCGGGCCAGCAGCTGGTCCACCATCTTGCGCGTGGTCGACTGGGCATCGAGGCACACGAAGCCCAGCCGGTAGAGGTCGTCCTTGGTGAGCTCCGGCAAGCGGGCCAGGGGGTGTTTGGTGGGAAGCACCAGAGCCAGCTCATCCACGGCGTAGGGCACCACCTGGAGCTGCTCGTTGAGATCGCTGGGCAGCTCACCGCCGATGATCGCCAGGTCCACCTGGCCATTGGCCACGCTCCAGCCGGTGCGGCGGGTGCTGTGCACCTGCAGCTGCACCGCGACGTCGGGATATTTCTGGCGGAACAGACCGATCATGCGGGGCATCAGGTAGGTGCCGGTGGTCTGGCTGGCGCCCACGATCAATGACCCTCCCTTGAGGTTGTGCAGGTCGTCGAGGGCGCGACAGGCCTCCTGGCACTGGCTAAGGATCCGGTCGCAGTAGCTCAGCAGCAGGTGGCCCGCCTCGGTGAGCTGGGCCTTGCGCCCACCCCGATCAAACAGGCTGACGCTGAGCTGCTTCTCCAGGTTCTGGATCTGCAGGCTCACCGCCGGCTGGGTGACATAGAGGCTGTCGGCAGCCTTCTTGAAGCTGCCCTCCGAGGCGATGGCCCGCAGGATGCGGAGCTGATCAAGGGTGAAGGGCAGATCTGCCATCGGGTTGCCTGGGGGGACCTGGGCCTGCCGGTTGGCGTGGAAAAACTCTAAGGGGGAACTCCGGCAGCGAGAATCGGCAGCTTCACAACTCCCCATCCGCCCCGTCGTGCCCCCCCCCGGCTCTCCACACCACAGCAGCTGGGTGATGCTGGCCCTGCTTCTGACCTTCGCCGTGCTGCACAGCGGCGGCGCATCGCTGCGGGCCTGGGGCGTGGAGCGGGTGGGCGAGCGGGCCTGGCGGCTCCTGTTCGCCGCCGTGAGCATCCCTCTGGCGGTGGTGGTGATCGGCTACTTCCTGGCCCACCGCTACGACGGCATCCGGCTCTGGAACCTGCAGGAGGCAGCCTGGATCGTGCCTGTGGTGTGGACCGGCACCGCGATCAGCTTTCTGTTCCTCTATCCGGCCACCTACAACCTGCTCGAGATCCCGGCGCTGCTCAAACCCCAGGTGCGCCTCTATGCCACCGGGATCATCCGGATCAGCCGCCATCCCCAGGCGGTGGGCCAGATCCTCTGGTGCGCCACCCATCTGCTCTGGATCGGCAGCAGTTTCATGGTTGCGGCCTGCCTTGGACTGATCGCCCACCACCTGTTTGCGGTCTGGAATGGGGACCGGCGCCTGGCCAACCGCTTCGGAGCCGCCTTTGCAGAGCTCAGGGCCCACACCTCGGTGATTCCTTTCAAAGCTGTGCTGGATGGCCGCCAGCAGCTCGTACTCAGGGAGTTCCTGCGGCCGGCCCAGCTGGGCATTGTGATAGCCATAGGTCTGTTCTGGTGGGCTCACCACTGGATAGGCGCGGGAGCCACCGCCTTCAACCGCTCGAGCCTGGGGCACTGGCTGGGCTGATGGGCGAGCCCGCACAGTTCGCGGAAATTCACCACCCAGGCTGCCTAGACTCGGTCAAGCAAGTTTTGGTCGCATGCCGTCAGCCACCGAACTCGCCTGGTTGATACCCGTGCTGCCCCTCGCCGGTGCCTGCATCACCGGACTGGGCCTGATCAGCTTCAACCGCACCGTCAACCGCCTGCGCAAACCCGTGGCCTGGCTGCTGATCAGCTGCGTGGGAGCGGCGGCCGTGCTCAGTTATGCCGTCCTGGCCCAGCAACTGGCTGGGGCAGGCTCCACCGAGGTGCTGTTCAACTGGGCCAGCGCCGGCAATTTCAATCTGCAGATGGGCTTCCGGGTGGATGCCCTGGGGGCGGTGATGCTCTCCCTGGTGACCACCATCGCCGTGCTGGTGATGGTTTATTCCGACGGCTACATGGCCCACGACAAAGGGTATGTGCGCTTCTTCACCTACCTGGCCCTGTTCAGCAGCTCCATGCTGGGCCTGGTGATCAGTCCAAATCTTCTGGAGATCTATGTTTTCTGGGAGCTGGTGGGCATGTGCTCCTACCTGCTTGTGGGCTTCTGGTACGACCGCGACGGTGCCGCCAATGCCGCCCAGAAGGCCTTTGTGGTCAACCGAGTAGGCGACTTCGGCCTGCTGCTGGGCATCCTGGGGTTGTTCTGGGCCACGGGAAGCTTCGGCTTCGAGCAGATCGGCGCGGGCCTGCAGCAGGCGGTGGCCGGGGGCAGCCTCAGCAATGGCGTGGCTGTGATCCTCTGCCTGCTGGTATTCATGGGCCCGATGGCCAAGTCGGCCCAGTTTCCCCTCCACGTCTGGCTGCCCGATGCCATGGAGGGCCCGACGCCGATCTCGGCCCTGATCCACGCGGCCACCATGGTGGCTGCCGGGGTATTCCTGGTGGCACGGCTCCAGCCTGTTTACGGGCCTTTCCCTGCGGTGCAGGCCACGATCGCCGTGGTGGGCACGATCACCCTGGTGCTGGGAGCCTCGATCGCCCTCACCCAGATGGACCTCAAGAAAGGTCTGGCCTACAGCACCGTCAGCCAGTTGGGATACATGATGCTGGCCATGGGCTGCGGGGCCCCGGTGGCCGGGATGTTCCACCTGGTGACCCATGCCTTCTTCAAGGCCATGCTGTTTTTGGGCTCGGGCTCGGTGATCCATGCCATGGAGGAAGTGGTGGGTCACGAACCCGTGCTGGCCCAGGACATGCGACTGATGGGCGGCCTGCGTAAACACATGCCGATCACCAGCAGCACCTTCCTGATCGGCTGTATCGCCATCGCCGGCATCCCCCCCCTGGCCGGCTTCTGGAGCAAGGACGAAATCCTGGGAGTGGCGTTTGGTTCGTTCCCCCTGCTCTGGGTGGCCGGTTTCATCACCGCCGGAATGACCGCCTTCTACATGTTCAGGCTCTACTTCCTCACCTTTGAAGGGGAGTTCCGCGGTGGCGACAAGGCGATGGCCGCCCAGCTGCTGGCATCGGCCGGAAAGTCCAGCGGAGATGGGGAAGGCCACGGCCACGCCAGCCAACCCCATGAATCCGGTTGGCAGATGGCTATGCCCCTGGCGGTGCTGGCGGTGCCCTCGATTCTGGTGGGCCTGCTCGGCACCCCCTGGAACAGCCGCTTCGGCAACCTGCTCGACCCCCAGGAAGCGGCCGAGGTGGCCGAGCACTTCAGCTGGAGCGAGTTTCTGCCCCTCGCTGGGGCCTCGGTGGCCATCTCGGTTGCGGGCATCGGTGTGGCGGTGCTCGCCTATGCCCTCCACAGGCTCGATCTGGCCACGGCCGTGGCGGGCCGTTTCCCTGCGATCAACGCCTTCCTAGCCAACAAGTGGTATCTCGATGCAATCAACGACAGGTTGTTTGTGCAGGGCAGCCGCAAGCTCGCCAAATCGGTGCTCGAGGTGGATTCCAAGGTGGTCGATGGGGTGGTGAACCTCACCGGCCTGGTGACCCTAGGCAGCGGTGAGGGGCTCAAGTACTTCGAAACCGGTCGGGCCCAGTTCTATGCCCTGATCGTTTTCGGCGGGGTGATCGCCCTGGTGGTGCTGTTCGGCTCGCTTGGCTGAGCCTCACACCGCGCCCTGCCAAGCCAGCTCCTGCCCAACTCTGTGTGACATCCCCCATCAGCACAGTGCCGCATCCGAGTCAATTTCTACACTCCGCCTAGTGGTGAGGCTTGGTTCGTGCCGTTCCCCTGGTTGAGCGCGGCGATCCTTTTCCCGATCGCCGCCGCACTGCTGATTCCCTTCATTCCAGATGCCGGAGACGGCAAGCGGGTGCGCTGGTATGCCCTGGGTGTGACCCTGACCACCTTCCTGCTGACCGTGGGGGGCTACCTGAATGGCTATGACCCGGCTGTGGAGGGCCTGCAGCTGGTACAGCGGGTTTCCTGGCTGCCCAAGCTGGGGCTGGCCTGGTCCGTAGGGGCAGACGGCCTCTCGATGCCCCTGATCCTGCTCACCAGCTTCATCACCTCCCTGGCGGCCCTGGCGGCCTGGCCGGTGAGCTTCAAGCCCAAGCTCTTCTACTTTCTGCTGCTGGCCATGGATGGCGGCCAGATCGCGGTATTCGCAGTTCAGGACATCCTGCTGTTCTTCCTGGCCTGGGAGCTGGAACTTCTGCCGGTATACCTGCTGCTGGCGATATGGGGCGGGAAAAAACGCCAGTACGCCGCTACGAAGTTCATCCTCTACACAGCAGGCAGTTCCCTCTTCATTTTGGTGGTGGGGCTGGCCATGGCCTTCCACGGCGGCGGCACACCCACATTTGAGTACACAGAGCTGATGGCAAAGGACTTCCCAGCGAAGTTCCAGCTCTTCGCCTACGCCGGCCTGCTCATCGCTTTTGGGGTGAAGCTGCCGATCGTGCCCTTGCACACCTGGCTGCCCGACGCCCATGGAGAAGCCACTGCTCCGGTGCACATGTTGCTGGCCGGCATCCTGCTGAAGATGGGTGGCTACGCCCTGCTGCGCTTCAACGTGCAGCTGCTGCCCGAAGGTCACGCCCAATTCGCGCCGTTGCTGGTGGTGCTTGGGGTCGTCAACATCATCTACGCGGCGCTCACCTCCTTTGCCCAGCGCAATCTCAAACGCAAGATCGCCTACAGCTCGATCAGCCACATGGGCTTCGTGCTGATCGGCATCGGCAGCTTCAGTGCACTCGGCACCAGTGGCGCCATGTTGCAGATGGTCAGCCATGGCCTGATCGGAGCCAGCCTGTTCTTCCTGGTGGGCGCCACCTATGACCGCACCCATACCCTCCAGCTGGATGAAATGGGCGGGGTGGGCCAGGCCATGCGCAAGATGTTCGCCCTCTGGACCATTTGCTGTCTGGCTTCTCTGGCCCTGCCTGGCATGAGCGGCTTCGTCAGCGAGCTGATGGTGTTCACCGGCTTTGCCACCAGCGAGGCCTACTCGCTCAGCTTCCGCATCGTGATGTCGGTGCTGGCGGCGATAGGCGTGATTCTCACCCCCATCTATCTGCTCTCGATGCTGCGCGAGATTTTCTTCGGCAAGGAAAACCGCGAGCTGGCCTCCCACAGCAATCTCGTTGATGCGGAGCCGCGGGAGATCTACGTTGTCAGCTGCCTGCTGGTGCCAATTGTGGGCATCGGCCTCTACCCGCGGATCATGACGGACACCTACCGCTCCTCCATCGAGGCCCTGGTGCAACGGGAGAGCACGGCCCTGGCCAGGGTTATCCAGCCCGAGCCAGGCAATCTCATCCGCCAGCCCCTGCTCACCGCACCCGCTCTGCCTGTCTGAACCACTCTGACTAGGCTCGGCAGCATCTCGACCCCGAGCTCAACTCGCCCGAACCGCCATGAAACAGCTGAACTTTCTGCTGATCTTCAGTTTCGGCCTGGCCACGGTGATGTTCACCCTGGAGAACACCGCACCCACCACCGTTCACTTTCTGCCCGGATTGAGCGGCACCCTGCCCCTGGCGGCCCTGTTGCTGCTGGTCGGCGGCATCGGAGCTGCCGCCGCCTGGGTGTTTGCGGTCTGGACAGGCGTGGTGCGCAGGGTTGAAGCGGTGCAGAGCCAGAGCGAAGCCGCTGCCCAGCAGGTGCGGATTGAGGAACTGGAAAGCGACCTCCAGCGCTACCGGGCCACGGTTGACGCCCAACTGGGTCTGCTGCCCGCCGCAGGCCAGAGCTCGGCCTCCGGCAACTCCGAAGCAACCCTGGTGCCCAGCGAGCAACACCGATAGGCTGAAGCATGGCACCTAACCAGAAGCAGGGATTCACCTTTGGCTGAAGGGGGCGCCAGGCTGGCCATCCGTCTGCTCCAGGACGCGGCCGAGCGGGGTGAGCTGGACCCCTGGGATGTGGATGTGATTGCCGTGGTAGATGGCTTCCTTGACCAGTTGCACCAGCGGATTGGCATGCCCCGCCTGGTAGGCGGCAGCTATGAAAGCGACCTTGCCAAAACCAGCGAGGCCTTCCTGGCTGCCTCGGTGCTGGTAAGTCTCAAGGCCGAAGTGCTCGAAGCTTCCACCTTCCCCTGCCAACCCCTCGAGGAGCAGGAACTCGGCTTTGACTTTGACAACGATGGCCAGGGCTGGCTGATCAATCCAGGCATCGAACTGCCCAGACGGCCGGAAAGGCATCTCTGGCGCCGGCCCGTGGCCCCGCCACCCCTGCAGCGACCGGTGACCCTTGGAGAGCTGATATGCCAGTTGGAGGAAATCGCCGAGCGGCTAGATCAGGAAGATGGACGCAGCCGCCAGCGCCACCGCCCCAAGCGATACAGCGAGCGAGCCGCCATCGAGCAGGTGGCCGCCCTGGCCCACCGCGAAAAACTGCCGGAAACCACAGCTGCCCTGAGCGGGTTTCTGCTGGAGTGGGACCCAGCCCATGACTGGGCAGGTTTCAACGAGCTGGTGCAGGCCTGGGCTGACGAGGTGAATCGCCGCGGTGCCAGCGGCGAGTTGGATTGCGACCGGGTCGGGGTGTTCTGGGCGCTGCTGTTCCTCTGCCACCAGGGCAGGGTGGAACTGGAGCAGGAGGGGGGCCTATTCGGCCCCCTCCTGCTGCGGCGACTGCTGGATAGGGGCGAAACCCGCCAGCTGCCCCTCGTGCCGGCCGAAAAGGCGGCAGGGGCACTATTGGCAGCTTGACTGATCCCAATATAATGAATTGCTCAAGTAAACAAGGTAAACGCCGATGAAGGCGATGATCCTGGCCGCTGGTAAGGGTACCCGGGTGCGTCCAATCACGCACACAATTCCCAAGCCGATGATCCCGATCCTGCAGAAACCGGTCATGGAATTTCTGCTGGAGCTGCTCAAGGAGCACGGCTTCACTGAAATCATGGTGAATGTTTCCCACCTGGCCGAAGAAATCGAGAACTACTTTCGGGATGGCCAACGTTTTGGCGTCGAGATTGCCTATAGCTTTGAAGGCCGCATTCAAGATGGCCAACTGATCGGAGATGCCCTCGGATCAGCCGGTGGGCTCAAGAAAATTCAGAACTTCCAGAGTTTCTTCGACGAGACCTTCGTTGTGCTCTGCGGTGACGCCCTGGTTGACCTTGACCTGACCGAGGCCGTGCGGCGCCACAGGGAGAAAGGTGCCATGGCAAGTCTGATCACCAAACGGGTGCCCAGAGATCAGGTGAGCAGCTACGGAGTTGTGGTGACCGACGCTGACGGCCGGGTGCGTTCCTTCCAGGAGAAGCCGGCGGTCGACGAGGCCGCCAGCAACATGATCAACACCGGTATCTACATCTTCGAGCCAGAAGTGCTCAACTACGTGCCAAGTGGCCAGGCCTTCGACATCGGCTCAGATCTGTTCCCGAAGCTGGTGGCTGCGGGAGCGGCCTTCTATGCCCTACCCATGGAGTTTGAATGGGTGGATATCGGCAAGGTGCCTGATTACTGGCAGGCGATCCGCAGCGTGCTTCAGGGTCAGGTGCGCCAGGTGCAGATTCCAGGTAAGCAGGTAAGACCTGGGGTTTTTGCCGGGCTCAATGTGGCGGCAGACTGGGACAAAATAAATGTGATCGGGCCCATCTACGTTGGCGGCATGAGCCGCATCGACAACGGCACCACAATCATCGGCCCGGCGATGATTGGACCCAATTGCCACATCTGTGAAGGCGCCACGATTGACAACTCCATCATCTTCGACTATTCGCGCATCGGACCTGGGGTGAGGCTGGTGGAGAAACTGGTGTTTGGCCGCTATTGCGTCGACCGAAACGGCGACCACTTCGATCTCCAGGAAGCAGCCCTCGACTGGCTGATCACGGATGTGCGCCGTAAGGATGTGATTTCACCCTCGCCCCAGCAGAAGGCCATGGCCGAGCTGCTGGGCACCGATCTGGCCTTGAGCTCCTCAAGCTGAAGCTTTCAGGCCAGCCTGGCGCAGGATCTCGGGGATGCGCTCCTCCGCCTTGATCGCCATCAGATGCACCCCCTGGGCAATCTCCAGATAGTCAGCAACCTGCTCAGCGGCAATTGACACTCCCTCCGCCGCCGGGTCGGCTGCGGCCGTCAGCCGATCAATGACGGTCTGGGGAATCTGGGCTCCGGGCACAACCCGGTTGATGAAGGCAGCATTTCGGGCCGACTTCAGCAGAAACACCCCCGCCAGCACTGGCAGCTGCAGCGGGCCAGCGATCTCATCGACAAATCGCCTGAGAGCTTCGCCATCCATCACCATCTGGGTCTGCACAAAACGGGCTCCGGCCTCCTTCTTGCGCACCAGCCGGCTCTTCAGGCCACTCCAGCTGGAGGATTGGGGATCTGCCGCGGCGCCGGCAAACAGATCGGTGGGCCCGTCTGGCAGCTGGCCCTGCACGGGATCCTGGCCGTCATTGAAGTTCCGAACCAGCTGCAGAAGGCGCACGGCCTCGAGCTCGTTCACAGGCCGGGCGTCCGGTTGGTCTCCAGCGCGCACCGGATCACCGGTGAGGCAGAGCAGATTGCGGATTCCCAGCGCCTGGGCACCCAGCAGGTCGGCCTGAAGGGCAATGCGATTGCGATCCCGGCAGGCCATCTGCAGCACGGGCTCGATGCCCGCATCCAGCAGCAGACGGCAAACAGCAAGGCTGCTCATCCGCATCACGGCGCGACTGCCATCGGTCACATTCACCGCGTGTACCCAACCTCGCAGGGATTCGGCAGCGGCCAGAACCCGGGCCGGGTCCCCTCCCCTTGGGGGCATCACCTCAGCTGTGAGAGCTGACGCACCGCTGGTCAGAGCCCTTTGAAGCAGCAAACCGGTCCTCCCATCCCATTTCCCATTATTGGTCTTCGCCTTGCCTAGACTTGAGAGCAGCCTGAAGCCTGGGCGAATGGACTCCGATCGCTCCACTGCAGGCCCCCAGGGCCCACTGCGTCCTGAGATTTCTGAACGGGAAATCGAGATCATCGAGCTGGTGGCCCAGGGGCTCACCAACCAGGAAATCGCCGGCACGCTGACGATCAGCAAACGCACCGTGGACAACCACGTGAGCAACATCTTCACCAAAACCGGCGCCAAGAACCGGGTTGCCCTGCTCAACTGGGCCATGGATCACGGCAAGATCTGCCGGGACGGCTTCAACTGCTGCTCAATCGAAGCAGCTCCAGGCGCTCGTGCTCAGGCCAGCGGGCCAGGGGGCAATGGGCCAGGGACGCATTGCTGAACCGATGGCATCCAGTTAGTTCAAGCACACACCAGGCTGGGATCTCGATGGTCAGGTCCTGCTGCAGGGCCGCCGCATCCAGCTCCACCTCCGCCACCACCAGCGGCTCATTCTCCGCTTCAAACACATCAACAACCCACTCACCGCCGGGCAGATCCAAGCCATGGCGGCGCTTACTGAGCTTCTGGGCTGCCAGGGCCAGCAGGGCGGAGGCATCCTCCTCGGGAATGGGGTACTCAAATTCCTGACGCACCAGGCCCTCGGGTCCCTTCTCGACAGTTGCCGCCGGCGCCTTGAGAGTCAGCCAGGCACCCACCACAGCGGGAACACCCCTGGCCTGCCGAACCCTCACGGTGAGTCCATCGGAACTCGCCAGCAGATAGCCCTGCTCCAGCCGGGCCTCCCAGCAGATATGGCGGCGCCACTGCTGGCCCCTCACCAGAAAGCGTCTTTCGATTTCCAGGGCCATGGCGCCAATGGGTTCAACTGGAGCTCAGTTATGGGAGGGCTCGGATGCGGTGAGGCTCCCGGCCCAGTGCAGCTTGTGGGTGAGGGTCCGGTAGTAGGAAGGACTCTGCTCCAGCAGCACCTGCAGGGCCGGATGGGGGCTGCGCTCCACCACAGCCCTGTCCCCCGGCTCAAGCACCGTGGCATGGGCGCCATCCTTCCATAGCTTGACCCTGCGGCTGGTTTCCCCAAGAGGCCATACCGATAACTGGGCTCTGGGAGGCACGACCACGGCCCTGCTCGAGAGGCTCATCGGGCAGATCGGATTGACAACGATCGCCTCAATACCTGGATGGATGATCGGCCCCCCGGCCGCCATCGCGTAGCCCGTCGAGCCGGTGGGGGTGGCAATAATCAGTCCATCACCACGATATTGGTCTACCACCTCGCCATCGATCTCCAGCTCAAGCACACAGGTGGGAGACACCTCATCGAGACAGGGGCGGAAGTAGAAATCATTGAGGGCCAGATGGGGGCCGTCGGCCTGATCCACCCCATCACCCCGGTTGATGTGGGCCTGCAGCATCATTCGACGCTCCAGGGCAAAACAATCGTTGCGCAGCCGGTCCCAGAGACTCTCCTGGGCGGATTCGGCCTTCTGCCCCATGGCAGTAAGGCGCAGCAGGCTCCTGTCATGGGTGAGAAAACCCAGATGGCCACCCACGTTGAAACTGAGAATGGGCACATCGAGAGGCGCCAGATGGCGGGCAGCCCCCAGTACGGTGCCATCCCCTCCCAGCACCAGGGCCAGATCGGGCAGCTGGGCCTCGGTGGCCAGCAATCCTGGGAAGGGATTGCGATCCAGGCCGCTGGAGGCCGCCACCACGTGGACGCCCTGGGCAGCCAGATCATCGGCGCAGCTCTTGGCCTGGCGCTGGGCCGCCTGGCTGCCCAACCTGGAAATCAGCCAGACCCGTTCAAGCCGCATCGCCAGATTCCAGCTACCAGCGCAGCAGATTGAAGCGTTCCATGTCGACCGTATCCCGGTTGCGATAAAGGGATAGCAGGATCGCCAGACCCACAGCCGCCTCGGCGGCCGCCACGGTGATCACGAAGATGGTGAACACCTGGCCGCGGATCAGCTGACCGTCGAGGTAATCGGAAAAAGCCATGAGGTTGATGTTGACGGCATTGAGCATCAGCTCAATGCTCATCAACACTCGCACCGCATTGCGACTGTTGATCAGACCCCACACCCCTGAGCAGAACAGGACCGCAGCCAATACCAGGTAGGCCTGCAGTGGAATGGTGCCGGAGCTGCCGGCAATGGTGGTCTCCATCGGGTCAGGGAGCATGGTTAGGGGAGCCTGGAGAGGGTTGGATCAGCACCAGCTAGCGGGGAGACTTTTCGAGCAGGAGTGGGGTGCGTTCCTTTTCGATCAGACCCTGATCAACCTCCTGGCCGGTGATCACATCGGAGCTGAGCACGTCCCGGCGAGCCAGCACGATCGCCCCGATCATGGACATCAACAGCAGCACTGAGGCCAGTTCAAAGGGCAGCAGGTAGTCGCTGAAGAGATGCTCGCCGATGCGGATGGTTGCTTCCTCGCCCACAGGGGTAGGGCCAGGCAGGGGCCAGGGAGTGGTCAAGGCCACCCGCAACAACAGAAGGAAAAGGCCGCCGCAGACGGTGCCAGAGAGCAGGCGACGCAGACGCAAGCCTGGAATGGCGGCAAGATTTTCCTTCTTGTTGACGAGCATGATTGCGAACAGGATCAGGACGTTCACAGCCCCCACATAGACCAGCACCTGGGCTGCCGCCACAAAGCTGGCATTGAGCAGCAGATAGAGCCCGGCAACCGATAGAAAAACTCCGCCCAGCAGAAATGCCGAATAGACGATGTTGGGCAGCAGCACCACCCCAAGGGCGCCCAGAACAGCGGTGGCGGAAAGGGCCACAAAGCAGATGAGTTGGGTGGTGGAGGTGATTGTCATGGAGCGGTCTCCTCTGGGGCAGCCTTGGGCAGGCTATCGAGCACCTGGGAGGGCAGCTTGCCGACCCTGGGGTCCGTGTCTGGCACCCCATGGGGATCCATCACACCCTTGGGCAAATAGGCCAGCTCCCTGAGGGGCAACACGGCCGGATCACTGGTAACGCTGGTGGGGAGACGACCGAGGGCCACATTGTCGTAGTTCAGGCTGTGGCGATCAAAGGCCGCCAGCTCGTATTCCTCCGTCATCGAGAGGCAGTTGGTGGGACAGTATTCCACGCAGTTGCCGCAGAAGATGCAGACCCCGAAGTCGATCGAGTAGTTGCGCAACTCTTTTTTCTTGGTGGCCTTGTTCATCACCCAGTCCACCACCGGCAGGTTGATCGGGCATACCCGAACGCACACTTCACAGGCGATGCACTTGTCAAACTCGTAGTGGATCCTCCCCCGGTAGCGTTCCGATGGAATCAGCTTCTCGTAGGGATACTGCACCGTGATCGGCCGGCGGCGCAGGTGATCGAAGGTCACCGCCAAACCCTGGGTCATGTAGTTGGCAGCGCCCACCGCATCGCGGGTGTAGTCGCCGACTTTCTTGAGGAACCCGAACATGGAGCTTGCTCTGGAGGGGGTAAGCGGTCGGTATTGATCAATCCATGATGGCCGGTTTTGTTCAGGCCTGGGTAAACAGATGGGGGGGATCAGCCACCGAACCCGCCAGGAAAGGCCAGCTTGAGGGCCGCGGTGATCAACAGGTTGACCAGGGAGATCGGCAGCAGGAATTTCCAGCCCAGGTCGAGCAGCTGGTCGATCCGCACCCTGGGGGTCGTCCAGCGCAGCAGGATGGCCAGGAACACCAGCAGGTATGCCTTGAGCACGGTCATCACGATGCCTACCGAGCCGGTGATCAGCTGCACCAACGGGGCATCTATCGGCTGGCCAAGCCACCCTGCCAGCCACTCCACCGGGATCGGGAAGCCCCATCCCCCCAGGTAGAGCACCGACACCAGCAGGGCCGAGAGCACCAGGTTGATGTAGCTGCCCAGATAGAAGAGGGCAAATTTCATGCCGGAATACTCGGTCTGGTAGCCGGCCACCAGCTCCTCCTCAGCCTCGGGCAGGTCGAAGGGGAGACGCTCACACTCAGCCAGAGCGCAGATCCAGAAGATCACAAAGCCCACTGGCTGGCGCCAGATGTTCCAGCTGAGGATGCCCGCTCCTGTCTGCTGACTGACGATGTCGACGGTGCTGAGCGAGTTGCTCATCATGACCACAGCCAGCACTGCCAGGGCCAGGGGAATCTCGTAGCTGATTGACTGGGCAGCGGCCCGCAGCCCCCCCAACAGGGAATATTTGTTGTTTGAGGCATAACCACTCATCAACAGGCCGATGGGCTGGATGCTGCTGAGTGAGATCCAAAGGAAGATGCCGATGCCCACATTGCTGATCAGCAGGTGCTGACCAAATGGCACCACCAGCCAGCTGAGAATCACCGGGATCAGCACTAGCACCGGCCCGAGGGTGAAGAGCAGGCCATCGGCCTTGGCTGGGATGATGTCCTCCTTGAAAACGAGCTTCAGACCATCGGCGATCGGCTGAAGCACCCCGAGGGCGCCGGCGTATTCCGGGCCGATGCGCTGCTGTACGGCCGCCGATATCTTGCGCTCCAGCCACACATTGACCAGAACTCCCACCACCGCCGCCACAAGTACCAGCACCATCGGCAGGGGCAGCCAGAGCAGGTGGGCTGCCCCCGGACTCAGCCCGAAACCCTGAAGGGCCTGCTCGAAGCTGGCTTCGAGATCCAGACCTGGAGCCGTGTTGATCACCATGGCATCAGCTCAGATGAACAGCAACTTAGCGGGCCCCAATGGGCTGCCAGTCACGCCGGGCCTCACCGGTGTAGATCTGGGAGGGTCGATAGATGCGATTGGCCCCCAGCTGCTCCTTCCAGTGGGCCAGCCAGCCAGCCGTGCGGGCTATGGCGAAGATCGGAGTGAAGAGGTCCGGGGGGATGCCGAGTTTTCGGTACACCAGACCTGAATAAAAGTCGACGTTCGGGTAGATACCCTTGGGACCAAGCCGCTTGGCCGCTGCCTCCTCCAGGCAGCGGGCCAGGTCATACATCGGGTCGTGACCGAAGCGATCGAACAGCTCCTCAGCCAGCTTCTGGAGAATGCCGGCGCGGGGATCCTTCACCCTGTATTCCCGGTGGCCAAAGCCCATGATCTTCTGCTTCTCAGCAATGGCCTGATCCAGCCAGGCCTCCACCCGATCCTCGCTGCCGATTTCAGCCAGCATGATGAGAACGTCCTCATTGGCCCCACCGTGCAGGGGTCCCGCCAGGGTGCCCACGGCCGAGGCCACCACGGCATAGGGGTCGGTGAGGGTACTGGCGGTGACGCGGGCACTGAAAGTACTGGCGTTGAGGCTGTGTTCGGCGTGCAGGATCA
>JAYKGS010000038.1:0-15839 GCA_035284945.1 Synechococcus sp. | reverse complement strand
AGGCGATCCGGCTGCTGGTGGTGGGTGCGGCGTTTGTGCTGGGCACCGTTGCCACCATGCGCTGGGTGATGCCGCCCCTGCTGGGCCGGTTGGCTCAGAACCAGGAACTGCTGGTGCTGTTTGCCGTGGCCTGGGCGGTGGGGCTGGCGGCCCTGGCCGATGGCGTGGGGTTCAGCAAGGAGGTGGGAGCCTTCCTCGGGGGCGTGTCGATCGCCTCCACCGCCTATCGGGAAGCGATCGCCTCACGGCTCACCGGCCTGCGCGATTTTCTGCTGCTGTTCTTCTTCATTGACCTGGGCTCAGGTCTCAACCTGTCAGCAGCGGGACTGCAGCTCGGGCCCGCCGTCGTGCTGTCGATCTTTGTGCTGGTGGGCAATCCATTGATCGTCGTGGCGATCATGGGGGTGATGGGCTACCGGCGCCGCACCGGATTCCTGGCCGGGCTCACCGTGGCGCAGATCTCCGAGTTTTCGCTGATCCTGGCGGCGCTCGGTCTGAGGCTCGGCCAGATCGGCGAGGCGGAAGTGAGCCTGGTAACGCTGGTGGGTGTGATCACGATTGCCCTCTCCACCTACATGATCCTGGGCTCCGATCGGCTCTACGGCTGGCTGGAGGGTCCGCTGCGGGTCTTCCAGCGGGCCACCCCATTCAGTGAACTCAAAGGCAGCCTCAGTGGCCCCTCAAGGGTGGATGTGGTGCTGCTGGGGCTGGGCCGTTTCGGAGGTGCCATCTACCGCAAGCTGCAGCCCCACAGCCTCTCGATCCTCGGCATCGACTTCGACCCCCAGGCCCTGCGCCTGGCGGCGGCCCAGGGCCTGCCGGTGCAGTACGGCGACTCTGAGGACCCTGAGTTCACGGCTACCCTGCCACTGTCATCGGCCACCGTGGTGGTGAGCACCCTGCCTTCGCTGGAGAGCAATGCCGCTATTCGCCATGGCCTGGAATCGGCGGGTTTTCAGGGTCATTTCATCGCCACCGCCCATGACGAGGCCGAGGTGGTGAAGCTGGAGTGGCTCGGCGCCCATCGCACCCTGTTGCCCTTTCTCGATGCTGCTGATCGGGCAGCCGAGCTGATCGTGGCCGACCTGAGGGCGCTGCGTCAGGCCCCTGCTTGAGCCCTGGGGAGGCGCCTCCGGTAGTCGGTGATCGGCCGCAGGCAATCTGGGCAAATCGAGTTGACATCCATGAATTTTGCTGCCCATCGCGCCCGTAAGCGCTTCGGCCAGCACTGGTTGATTGATCAGGGGGTGCTGGGCCGCATTGTGGCTGCGGCCCAGCTGAACCCTGGCGACCGGGTGTTGGAGGTGGGGCCGGGGCGGGGAGCCCTGACCGAACGGCTGCTGGCCTCGCCGGCGGCGGCGGTGCTGGCGGTGGAGCTGGACCGGGACCTGGTGGCTGGCCTGCAGCTGCGCTTCAGCGACGAGCCCCGCTTCAGCCTCTGCTGTGGGGATGTGCTCGCTGTGGAGCTGCCGGCGGCCGACAAGGTGGTCGCCAACATTCCCTACAACATCACCGGGCCGCTGCTGGAGCGCCTTGTGGGCCGGCTCGACCGTCCCGTTTCCCGACCCTACGAGCGTCTGGTGTTGCTTGTGCAACGGGAGGTGGGCGAACGCATCCGCTGCCTGCCGGGCTCCAGTGCCTATTCGGCCCTGAGCGTGCGGATGCAACTGATGGTCCGCTGTCAGTTGATCTGCGCCGTGCCTCCCCGCTGCTTTCAGCCGCCACCCAAGGTGCACTCCGAGGTGATTCTGATCGAGCCCCTGCCGGCGCACCAGCAGCTGGAGCCGGGCTTGGCCCGCACGGTGGAGCTGCTGCTGAAGCGCTGCTTCGCCGCCCGGCGCAAGATGCTGCGCAACACCCTGGCGGGCCAGGTGCCCGAGGCGCAGCTGGGAGCGCTCACGGCTGCAGCGGGCATTGATTTGCAACAGCGCCCCCAGGAGATTGGGCCGGCAGCCTGGGTGGCTTTGGCGGCCGGCTTGAATCAGGCCACACCAGCGCCTGCCGCCGCCCCTTCCCATGGCTGATCTCTGTGTGAGGGCACCGGCCAAGATCAACCTGCACCTGGAGGTGCTGGGCCTGCGGCCCGACGGCTTCCACGAGCTGGCAATGGTCATGCAGTCGATCGATTTGGTTGATCGTCTCTGGTTGCGCCCCAGTGCCGATGGCCAGATCAGCCTCCGCTGCGACCTTCCAGAGCTGCCCACCGATGCCACCAACCTGATCGTGCGGGCGGCGGAACTGCTGCGGGCGCGCTCGGGCCTGGTGGAGCTGGGAGCGGAGCTGGTGCTGGAGAAACGCATCCCCATCGGTGCTGGTCTGGCAGGGGGCTCCAGCAACGGGGCGGCCGCGCTTGTCGGTCTCAATGCCCTCTGGGGCCTTGGCTACAAGGCAGAGGCCCTCCACGCCATGGCGGCCGAGCTTGGCTCGGACATGCCTTTCTGCCTCGATGGCGGAACCCAGTTGTGTTTTGGCCGGGGCGAGCTGCTGGAGCCGCTGGAGCTGGAAGCCCCCCTGAAGCTGGCGCTGCTGCTGGTCAAACATCCTCAGGTGAGTGTCAGCACGCCCTGGGCCTATGGCCGCTGCAGGGCCCTGCGGGGCGATTTTTACCTCCTTGGCGAAGGGGAATTCGAGCAGCGCCGCCTGGCCCTGCGTCAGGGGCCGCTGGCGCAAGCCCTTATGCGGGGCCTGGTGCGGGGTGGCCCGCTGCCGCCCCTGCGTAACGATCTGCAGGCCGTGGTGGCAGCCGAAGTGGAGAGCGTGCACGAGGGTCTTGCCCTGCTCGCCAGGGCGGAGCAGCCGCTGGCGGTGGCGATGAGCGGCTCGGGCCCCAGCATGTTTGCCCTATTCCCCAGCCTGGAGCAGGCCCAGGCGGCCCATGCCGCCCTGGCCAATGAGCTGGACCAAGGCGGCTATGGGGCCTGGTGCTGCAGCTTCAGCAGCCAGGGTGTCAACCTGGAACCGTGACTGATCCTGCTCCCCTCGCGCCGCCCCCAGCCCCCCGGCCTCGCAAGGGCCCGCTCAGCTTCCTGTCGGGTTCGCTGACTGCCGGTTTGTTTGCCTGGCTGGCCCTTGGCCTGAGCCAGAGGCTGGTGGGCTACTACTCCCTCCATCCTCCCAACTACGGCTCGGCGATTGCCCAGAGCATCGCCACAGCCCTTAAAACCCTGATTGTGGGCATGTCCTTTCTGGCCACCTTCACCTTCGCCTTCATCGCCCTGGGCCTGGCTCTGGTTTTCCTGCGCAGCCTGGTGCCGGGATCGGCATCAGGGCCTGCCGAAGTTGGGAAAACTCCTTAACATCAAACCATGACTACTCACGATCTGGGCCTGCTGGTCACCCTGCTCCTGCCTGGCATGTTGCTTTCGGTGCTGCTCCTTTCCACCTTCGCCGCAGGCGGCTGAGAACCCTGGAACGAGAGCCCAGCCCCATATCAATAGCCCTTGCCACCTTTAACGGCGAGCGTCATCTGGAGTCCCAACTGGACTCTCTGAAGCGCCAATGTGCCCCGCCACTTGAACTTGTCATTGCAGATGACCGCTCCACCGATAAAACGGCAGCGATCGTGGCCGAATTTTCTCGCACAGCTCCCTTTCCAGTTCACTTTGGTGTGAATTCCGAGCGTCTCGGCTACACACGCAATTTTCTCACCGCGGTCCGCTCCTGCCGTGGTTCCTTCATCGCTTTCTGCGACCAGGATGACATCTGGGCCTCCGACAAGCTTGCGCGGGTGGCAGCAGCCATTGCCAGATCCCCCCGTCAGCCGGATTTGATTCTCCACCCATGCTGCCTGCTGCGTGGAGAGCAGTTGGATCCTGAAATTTTTCCGTCTTACCTGCAGCGCCCGGGTATTTTTAACCCCCTGGAGCTGGATCCCCTCTGCATTGTTCCGGGCCACTCGATCGTGGCCCGTCGTGACCTGATCGAGCTGGCTGGCCATTTTCTTGACATTCTTCCGGAAGGTATTTTTGTGGGGCGCGGCCACGATGACCTCACCTATTTTTTAGGCACGGTTGCAGGAACGACCGAGGTGTTGGAAGTTCCGCTTGTTCTTTGGAGACAGCATTCCGGCAACACCTGTGGGGTGCCCGCATCAGCCGGATTTACCTCGCCAGAGCCCCAGCCCCATCTACAGTTTTTACGAAGTCACGCCGCTAAATGGTCAGTCCTGGCTCGGGCTCTCGATGACTTGTCGAAAGAGGCAGATCAGACCTACTCCAGGCGTTTGGCCAGGGCAGCAGGCTTCTTTGAGTCGCGAGCAAGGTTTTTCACGATGCGGGGCCACGTCAGTGACCCCGCCATCGCCTATGGATCCCGCGTGAAGGCCCTGATTGCCGCCCACCTGAGCTCCACACGCGTGCGTGGCTCGGGGCGGCGTGAGGGGCTGCGAAACCTTTTGCGCGATCTGGCCACCCTGCTGCTTGGCCCCCAGCGACTGGAGAGTTAGTCAGGTTCTCGACGTCCCTGGCTGGGATAGGTTGGCTGACGTATGGCGCATGGCCCAACGTGGCAGAAACCCTGCTGTTCAATGCCCTCCGCGAAGCCATTGACGAGGAGATGGCCCGCGACCCCCACGTCTGTGTGATGGGTGAGGACGTCGGCCAGTACGGCGGCTCCTACAAGGTGACCAAGGACCTCTACGAGAAGTACGGCGAGCTGCGGGTGCTGGATACGCCTATTGCCGAAAACGCCTTCACCGGCATGGCCGTGGGCGCCGCCATGACGGGCCTGCGTCCGATCGTGGAGGGAATGAATATGGGCTTTCTGCTGCTGGCCTTCAACCAGATCTCCAACAACATGGGCATGCTGCGCTACACCAGTGGCGGCAACTTCACCATCCCCACTGTGGTGCGTGGCCCCGGCGGGGTGGGCCGTCAGCTGGGGGCTGAGCATAGCCAGCGCCTTGAGGCCTACTTCCATGCGGTGCCTGGCATCAAGATCGTGGCCGTAAGCACCCCCACCAATGCCAAGGGGTTGATGAAGGCGGCGATCCGCGACAACAACCCGGTGCTCTTCTTTGAACACGTGTTGCTTTACAACCTTTCCGAGACCATTCCCGAAGGTGAATATATCTGTGCCCTCGACCAGGCTGAAGTGGTGCAGCAGGGCAGTGATCTGACCATACTCACCTACTCGCGCATGCGCCACCACTGTCTCAAGGCCGTCAAACAGCTGGAGCAGGAAGGTGTGTCTGTGGAGCTGATCGATCTGGTCAGCCTCAAGCCCTTTGATATGGAGACGATCGCGCGCTCAATCCGCAAGACCCACCGGGTGATCGTGGTGGAGGAGTGCATGAAAACCGGCGGCATCGGCGCCGAGCTGCTTGCCCTGATCACAGAGCACTGCTTCGATGACCTCGATGGGCGACCGATCCGGTTGTCCTCCCAGGACATCCCCACTCCCTACAACGGCACTCTGGAAAACCTCACGATCATCCAGCCCCATCAGATCGTTGAGGCGGCCCATCAACTGATCGCTGGTCGGCTCTGAGATGGCCCGCCAACAGGGGTGGTTTGCCCTGATCCTGGCGCTGGCGATTGCAGCCGGATCCCTGCTGCTCCGCTGGAATACGCCCGAGACACCCCTGGGTCAGCGCCTTGGCCTGGACCTGCGCGGTGGCAGTCAGTTGACTCTGCAGGTGCTGCCAGCCGGCAGTGTCAAGGTGGTGCAGAAAGAGCAGCTGGATGCCGTCAAGGAGGTGCTCGATCGCAGAATCAACGGGCTGGGGGTAGCCGAATCAACTCTCCAGACCGTTGGTGACAACCAGCTGGTGCTGCAGCTGCCTGGAGAACAGGACCCAACCAGGGCGGCCACCGTGCTGGGCAGTACCGCCCTGCTCGAGTTCCGTGCCCAGAAGCCCGGCACCGAGCAGCGTATGCAGGAGCTGCTCAAGCTCAAGCGCCAGGCCAGCTCCCTGTTGGCCAGGCTCAGCTCCCCATCAATCGAGAACCCCCAACCAAGCGAATCCAAGCAGGCGGACCGGGCCCAGTTAGAGGCTGACCTGACTCGCATCAACTCCGACATCATCAGCTTGTATGAGCCCGCCCAGCTCACCGGCAAGGATCTGGTGACGGCTGGCCGCCAGCAGCAGCAGAGCGGCAGCAACTGGGAAGTTACCCTCAGCTTCAACAAACAGGGGGGTGACCGTTTTGCCCAGCTCACCCAGTCGATCGCCGGCAGCGGCCGCCTGCTGGGCATCGTGCTTGATGGCCGCTCGATCAGTGAGGCCAGTGTGGGGCCTGAATTCAAGGCTGCCGGCATCAGTGGGGGGGCGGCGAGCATTACCGGCAACTTCACTGCCGAAGAGGCCCGTGATCTGGAGGTGCAGCTGCGTGGCGGCTCCCTGCCCCTGCCCGTGAAGATCCTCGAGGTGCGCACCGTGGGGCCTTCCCTGGGTGCTGAAAACATCCGCACAAGCCTGCTGGCGGCCTTGAGTGGCCTAATCCTGGTGGCAGTTTTCATGGTTCTTGTCTACCGCCTGGCCGGCGTGGTGGCGGTGCTGGCCCTCTCCCTCTATGGCCTGTTCAACCTGGCTGCCTACGCCCTGATTCCGGTGACCCTCACCCTGCCAGGAATCGCCGGCTTCATTCTTTCGCTGGGGATGGCTGTGGATGCCAACGTGCTGATCTTTGAGCGGATCAAGGAGGAGCTGCGCTCCGGCAATACCCTGATCCGCTCGATCGAAACCGGTTTCTCGCTTGCATTCTCGTCGATCCTTGATGGACAGGTGACCACCTTGATCAGCTGTGTGGCCCTGTTTGCCCTGGGCACCGGCTTTGTCAAAGGGTTTGCGGTGACCCTCGGTATCGGTGTGCTGCTCAGCCTGTTCAGCGCCCTCACCTGCACCCGCACCCTGCTACGGGTGGTGCTCAGCTATCCGGCCCTGCGCCGGATTGATTATTTCCTGCCCCTGTCCCAGCGTTCCGAGGGAGTGGCCTGAGATGTTTGCTTTTCGTGTCAACCGCCAACGGCGCCAGCTCTGGCTGATTTCGCTTCTGGCCCTGCTGCTCAGCTTGCTCGGTATGGCGATCAGCTGGAGCAGGCCTGGTATCGGAGCTCCGCTGCGCCCAGGCCTGGATTTCACAGGCGGCACCCAGATCCAGATCGAGCGGCGCTGCAATCCTGCCTGCGCTCCCCTAGCTGTGCCCGCGGTGGAGGCGTCCCTGCGGCAGCTGGTGCTGCCTGCTGCCGAGCCCGGACAGCCGCCCCCCTCCCTTGCCGGCGCCGCTGTCCAGCTGCTTGATGGTGGCCGCTCCGTTGTGCTGAGGCTGCCCAGCCTCAGTCCGGATCAAGCCCAGTTGGTACTTTTCAGCCTCAATGGTGAGCTGGGCGATACGGTCCCAGGAGGGCTTTCGGTCGACACCATTGGCCCAACCCTGGGCTCCCAGCTCCTGGATGCAAGCCTGGTTTCCCTACTGGTGAGCTTCGTAGGCATCGCGCTCTACATCAGCTTCCGCTACGACCGGATTTATGCCCTTCTGGCCCTGCTCTGCCTGGCCCATGACGTGCTGATCACCTGCGGCCTGTTCGCCTGGCTGGGGCTGCTGGCTGGGGTTGAGGTCAACAGTCTGTTCGCAGTGGCCCTGCTCACCATTGCCGGCTACTCGGTTAATGACACGGTGGTGATCTTTGATCGAATCCGCGAGAAGCGAACCCAGCTCAAGGATCTGCCCCTTGCAGACCAGGCCGATGAGGCCGTCATCAACACCTTGACCCGATCTATCTACACCTCCCTAACTACCCTGCTGCCTTTGATTGCTCTGATCTTCTTCGGCGGCAGCACCCTCTTCTGGTTCTCGGTGGCCCTCAGCTTTGGCATCATGGTGGGTGCCTGGTCGAGTATCGCCGTAGCGCCTACCCTTCTGCCGGTTTTGAGCCGTCCCTGAGCCGTTGCCCAAATCCTTCGGTTTGCCTCCTCGTCCCGGCGGCTTTTGGTATGGGGTGCCGTTGTTGCTGGGTCTTTTGGCCCTGCTGGATCTGCGGGTTGAGTTGCAGCTACTGGCAGATCACTTCACCTTGACTGCAGTTGCCGCAGCAATTCGCAGTCATCTGCTGGCGGTAGCTGTGTTGGTGCTGTTACCCTCCTTGATAGTTCACTATCGCGGCAGCCAAGATTGATGATTAGCTTTTAGCCGCCTTAAGCAATCAGTTACTGAGTTCCAATCATGCAGCGCTTCCGTGTGCTAGTCCTGAATAATTATCCATTGGATCGGGTTATTAAGGAAGTTGAGCTAGGTGAAACGCCAGATCAGGTGTTATTTGGCGTTCATCGCCTTCGCGACTTTGGTTTTGATCCTATATTCTTACCTTACCCAGCCACCGGAGCATGGTCTAACTTCCAGAAGCTGCTTGGAAAGCTGAGAATACCATTGGAATTGGGTGATCTGCAGCAGCAAGTGCTAGCAATGCGCCTATCCCGGCAGGCAGATTTGATCTATGCGCCCTGCGGCTCCCAGACCCACTTTCTCCAGTACCTGCATGCAATCGGTTTATATAAGCTGCCCATCGTTACCTTAATGCACCATTCATTCCTCAAAGGTAGGCTTGATTTTTTGCGCAATTGGCAAAGGAGATTATTTCTTCAAGGAGCTGATAAATTGCCCTGCTTAAGTAAGGCGCTAGTTAAGGATTTGAAGGAATCAGGTGCTGCAGATTCGAAGGTTCTATCTATGGAATGGGGTACGGATGTATCTTTTTATGGACCTTGGCAACCTCCCGGATCAGGTGTAATAGCGACTGGTCGCACAGGGCGTGATTTCAACACCTTTGCAAAGGCTGTTTCGCAATCCCGCTGCCCTGCAACAATAATTGGGCTCAGCGGCCAACTAGATGATCATATATTCCACCATACACCAAATTTGAGGCTAATTGAGGCTCGTAATGAACAACCTGTCCCCGGACAGAATCGTGGCTGGTTGAAATATCCCGCATTGTGTCAACACATGCAAGCTCATGCGGCAATTGCGATCCCATTATTTGCCCAGCGCAATCTGGCTGGTCTTACAAGCCTTATGGATGTTCTTGGTCTGGGTAGGGCCGTTCTGATGACGCGTAACCAGCATATTGATATTAACATTGAGGCTGAAGGTATTGGTTTCTGGCTAGAGCCGGGTGATGTGGCTGGTTGGATAGACCGCCTTAATTGGATACATAATAATCCGGCAGAAGTTCTTGCTATGGGTAAGCGCGCGAGAATCATGGCGGAAGGTAAATATGGTTCGTCAGCATTTGCATTCCGCTTGGCCGAGTTATTAGGCTCAGTAATTAATGCCACCTAGTGAATCTATAGATTATTTTACGCTAATACCAGTGCATGCTAATTTAATTTCAATAGCCCTACGCATGGTTGATATAGGTCGTCCTAAATCAATAAACAACCATCTTTGAAAATGATGGCAGGCCATACAGGGGTAGATTAAAATTACTTCTGATTGATGTTAATTTCACCTTTATAAGCTCTAAAGCTATATCCTTTTGGGCTATTCAGTAATCTGAGCTTGCGAAGAATAAGGGTATAGTTAGACCTATCGCTATAGTCCGCAACCATTTGCATCCCCTTTGGTGGGGTTGAGTTGTTATTTACTTCTTGGACAAACGCATATACACAACTAGATTTATTGCCGTCTATTTTTATGCGCTCAGTTGGGGTAACTTTCGAATTATTATCTAGGCTGTAAATGCTTCCAGATTGCTTTTCGTCCAGCATTGAAATTCCTATGGTATAAACTACGTGACATTGACCAGTCTTAACTTTTTCAAAATTATTCTTCATAGTACTGTAAGTAGCGCCGCTAATTAAATAATAAGGGAAAAGAAAAATAGCCTGGATAGGTTGTAATAGCGAGAGGACTGCGGCAATTATTAATAGTGCTTTGTATAGATAGCCAGGGAAATTCCTTGTGTCCCAAGAAGCATAGGTCGCTAGCTGAAATGCAAGCAGCTGATAAATAGGTAGGAATGCGTATAAATTATAGTGCTGAGTTGCAAATCGGCCGCCAAAATAGTAGGCGAAAATTGCAAGGGCTAAACATGAGATAATAAGCGGAAGCTTATCAAGCCAAAAGGAAAGATTGCCACGCCAATATTTTACAATCTGCTGCCAAAATTGTAAAACAGCTAGAATTCCGAATATGAGCCAGGTTCGGTAGTAGCCTAAGGCTCTCGAAAAGCTCAATTCCATAGTGTAGCCAGTTACGGCATTACTTGCATGACGTGCTATGCCTTGAATGCCATCTTGAAGAGGTACGCCAACAAATACATATGAAAGAGCAAATATAGTTATGCAAAGAAATACCGAAAGTATTGATAATTGTATTCTTGCTTGGACCCCCCTAATGTCAAAAAGGAGATATATAAAGTATATGCAAGCTCCGATGAGCCCGGTTGCGATGCTTACAGGGAAAAGTAATCCGACGCAAATTTGTATAATAATGTGCCTGGTAAATTTTGTATTTATGCACGCCGCTGACCATAACGCCAAGGTAATTATCAAAATAGCCAATATTTCAGCCCTACCATTGGATGCAAAAAGGAAAAATGCATTGCTAGCGACAAGCGCCATGGCTAGAACTGTATGGCTCGGCCGGACTTTAGGAGTCTGCTTAATTAGCTCTGTTGTGATAACCTTTGTAAAAACAAATAAGCTTGCGCACCTTGCCAGGGAAAGAGATATGATTACACCTTGAATGCTTTTTGCGCCGAATATGGTCATCAACGAGCCAAAAAAAAGTGGCATCCCCGGGGGATATGCGAGGTATCTTCCTTGGCCGCTAGGATCTATTGTGCTGGGAATTAAAAAAAGATTATTTTGCAGAATGCCAGATGTTGCATAAGCTTTAATGGCGGGAACTGGTCCAATCGCGTCCCCATCTGGCACCGGATACATATTGTATGCTAATACTACAAGAACTACCGAACAGCAAAAAGCCAAGCCCCAGATCCAAATGGCAGCATGCGATTTCGTAGGAGAGGAAATCATTTTTCGCTGAATGCTCTATTTCCACCAGTTTACCAGCATTAAACCCTGATGCAGCCTGGTTTGCTTACGGAGATTTAGCAATCCGAATTTCACAAGGATCCCCCTCCCAAGCTCCTCAACTTCCTGCCTTCGTTAAGATAAAATTCTTTCTGTTGTACGAAACGGTATTGACCGTATACGACTCCCGGTAACCAGAGTGGAAGTTCAAGTGACCATTTGACTACTCCTCAATATCACAGGCCTTCCCATTAATTTCAACCGTTGAAGATCTATATGGACTGTGTTTGAAGCGTCAGGTGGCCCAACTCTTTTGGGTATCTCCTCATCGCGTAGTAATGACAAAGGCCTATTGGTATAGGTTGCGATTAATTTCACTAAACGCCGCCCTTTTATGGCTGATTATGGTAATGAAATTCTAATTTCATAGTCAGTAATAGCATTATAGAGGTCCTTTCAGGATGCCTATCAGGGTCAGTGTTGCTGGCGCTCTTCTGCTTTGGATCTGACTTCCCACGTGACGGCGATCCTGGCCTTGCAACGCCTCCTGAAAATCGCACCTTGTTTAGTGGCTTCCTTTTATTTTATTGTACTTTGGGATCGTAGCCGTCCGTGTCAACATAAACGGGTAGATTAAGATGCGTTAGGGAGCCATCGACGAGATTCCCTTTTATCGGAATTCAGCCTCACGGAATAAATATGATCAGCGAATTCAGGGATATATGATCTTAACTGATAACTTTTGCCCTCATTTCGAGCTTCCCAGATTGCACGATGCTGATCTGGTCGCGCGGGTTTTTGTCAACTACCATCTTCACCTAACACCATATTTAACAAAACAGCAGCCCCTGATCCGCCTCATTCCCAGCCTCCGCACTCTGCAGGTCAAAGAGCAACTCCTCCAAATTGACTTGTTCGAGGGCCCTTTGCTGAGCCCGTTCAAGTTGTTTCTGTAGCTTTCTTGTAACGCATTCAATAGCCGATTGGTTCAAGCATGACTTTTGCTTGTCATCGTTAATCGACCCTTCTACCGCGGCGAGAACGGTTGCGATGCTGATCTTTTCTGCTGTCATCGCCAGCCGGAACCCCCCAAGCCTGCCCCGCCTTGCAACCAGCAGCCCGGCCCGGCGAAGACGCAGCAGGATTTGCTCCAGCATCGGTTCGGGCAACTGCTGGGCCCTGGCCAGTTCATGGGTGGAGCGCCAGTGGGCGGGTTCGGCGGCCAGCTCCAGCAGGGCCCTCAGTGCATGGTTTGCCTGCCTACTGAGCATCAGGCTCGCCCCGCCAGCCGTTCCAGCACATATTCCAGCGTGTAGCCAAACAGGGCCGGATCGGGCTCCCTGGTGCCGATGTCAGCGAGGCCCAGCTCAGCCCAGCGCCCATCTATTTTGGCTTCGAGCTCGGCTGGCCGGCTGAGCGGTTCGCCCCAGGGGTGGCGCTTCTCGGGCCCGATCTTGGTGGTGGCATCGATCGCCAGGCGGCCGCCCAGACCTAGCCTTTCGCTGGCGAAATCCAGCGTGTCAAAGGGAGTGTTTTCGAGCACAAACAAATCCCGCTGGGGATCCACCTGGGCGCTGATCGCCCAGATCACCTGGCGCGGATCGCGGATATTGATGGTTTTGTCCACCACCACCACAAATTTGGTGTAAGTGAACTGGGGCAATGCGCTCCAGAAGGCCAGGGCGGCCCGTCTGGCCTGGCCCGGATAGGCCTTGTCGATGGCGATCACGGCCAGCTTGTAGCTGAGACCCTCCATCGGCAGGAAAAAATCGATGATTTCCGGAATCTGCTGGCGCAGGATCGGTGTGTAGATCCGGTTCAGCGCAATGGCCAGCATGGCGTCTTCCTTGGGGGGCCGGCCGCTGAAGGTGGTGAAGTAGATCGGCTCGCGCCGCTGGGTGACGCACTGGATGCGCACCAGGGGCGAGTCTTCGACGCCGCCGTAGAAGCCCATGTGGTCGCCGAAGGGGCCATCGGCCAGTTCCTCGCCGGGAGTGATCGTGCCTTCTAGCACCACCTCGCTGTGGCTGGGCACCTCCAGGTTCACCGTTTTGCACCTGGCCAGGCGCACCCCTTCCCCGGCGTAGAGCCCGGCGAACAGCCACTCGCTCAGCTGCACCGGGATCGGCGTGGCCGCCGCCAGCACCAGCAGCGGATGCACTCCTATGGCGATGGCGATCTCCAGCTTCTTGCCCATGGCAGCCGCCTTGCGCAGGTGGCGGGCGCCGCCGCGCACACTCAGCCAGTGCACTGTGAGTGAGTTGATGCTCTGCTGCTGCAGCCGGTATACCCCCACGTTTGGCGTGCCGGTTTCAGGGTCTTTGGTGATCACCAGCCCCAGGGTGATGATCCGGCCGCCATCGCCGGGCCAGGGGCGCAGCAGGGGCAGGGCATCGAGGTTCACCGCATGCCCCTTGAACACCTGCTGGTGGCAGGGGGGCGTGAGGTCGAGATCGGGGCGGGCCCTGAGCACATCCAGCAGCACTGAGCCGAAGCGCACCGCCTCCCGGGCCCCCTTTGGAGGGCGTGGCTGCTGCAGCAGGGCCAGCCGCTCCCCCAGGCCTTCGAGCTCCTCGGGCTGCTCCATGCCCAGGCTCCACAGCACCCGCTCCTGGGTGCCCAGCAGGTTCACCGCCACCGGCATCGATGAGCCGATCACGTTTTCAAACAACAATCCCGGTCCGCCGGCGGCCAGCACCCGGTCGGCGATCGCGGCCAGCTCTAGGTCGGGATCCACCGGGGCGGTGATCCGGCGCAGGGCGCCGCGGGATTCCAGGAGCGATAGGAAGCCGCGAAGATCACGGCGGCTGCGCTGGGGGGACGCCGTGGCTGCCATCAGGTTTGACCAGTGCTTCCTACTGTGGCGCACCCCCCCATGGCAGTGCCGGTGCAGATCTTCTACTTCGCCACCTCAGAAACGGTTCCCGAGGTGGTGCCCCCAGCCGAAGGAGGCCCCGATGCCGCAGTAGTGATCGACGTGCTGCGTGCCACAACAACCATTGCCTTTTCCCTGGAGAGAGGTGCGGAGGCCGTCGAGGCTTTCGCAGATCTCGTAAAACTCGAGGCAGCAGCCAGTGCCTGGCCGGAGCAATCCCGTTTGCGGGCAGGGGAGCGGGGGGGGAAACGCATCGATGGCTATGACCTGGGCAATTCACCGGTTGCGATTACTCGGGAGCTGGTTTCCGGCAAGCGAATTTTCATGAGCACCACCAACGGCACCCGCTCCCTGGCAGCAGTGCAGGCGGTGCCCCTGCTGCTCACCGCTTGCCTCCCCAACCGCAGCGCTGTGGCAAGAAGCCTGTGGCAGAAGCGATGTGAGAGGGTCTGGATCGTGGGAAGTGGCTGGGAAGGGGATTACTCCCTGGAGGACAGCCTTGCAGCTGGGGCCGTCGCCGATGCCCTGCTTGCCATTGGAAAGGCCAGCCAGATGCAGGCCCGCATCGCCAACGACGAAATGTATGTGGCCCTGGCGGTTTGGCACCAGTGGGCCCAGGACACCGAAGGCTGTCTGCGCGCCGCCAGCCACGGCCAGCGTCTCATGGCCATTGCCAACCACGACGCTGACTTCGCCTGCTGCGCCTCTGTGGACAGCCTTCAGATCGTGCCCTTCCAGTCCGAACCCGGCGTGCTCAAGGCCAGCTGAGGGCCTGGCCGAATCGGCCATTTCCCTTACAGTTCGGCCGTTCGATCTGGGCAATCGGTGGGCAGTTTTCTGGCGGCAGCTGTGCAGCTCACCAGCACCCCTGATCCGGATGCCAACTTTGTGGCGGCCGAAGAACAGATCGAGCTGGCCGCCCGCCGCGGCGCCGAATTGGTGGGCCTGCCTGAAAACTTTGCCTTCATGGGCGAGGACAGCCGGCGCCTGGAGCTGGCCCCGGCCCTGGCGGAGCGCTGCAGCCGCTTCCTGGTGACGATGGCCCGCCGCTACCAGGTGACCCTGCTGGGCGGGGGCTTCCCGGTGCCGGCCGGAGCGGGCAAAACCTTCAACCGCGCCGAGCTGGTGGGCACCGAGGGCCAGCTGCTGGCCCGCTACGACAAGATCCACCTCTTCGATGTGGATCTGCCGGATGGCAACACCTACCGCGAATCCCTGACGGTGCAGCCCGGCAGCCAGTTGCCGCCGGTGGTGGAGGTGCCGGGCCTGGGTCGCATCGGCATTTCGATCTGCTACGACGTGCGCTTCCCGGAGCTCTACCGCCATCTGGCCGGCGCCGGGGCGGAGGTGTTGATGGTGCCCGCCGCCTTCACGGCCTTCACCGGCAAGGACCATTGGCAGGTGCTGCTGCAGGCCCGGGCCATCGAAAACACGGCCTATGTGGTTGCCCCCGCCCAGACGGGCCTCCACTACGGCCGGCGCCAGTGCCACGGCCACTCCCTGGTGATCGACCCTTGGGGCACCGTGCTGGCTGACGCCGGGGTGGCGGTGGGATCGGCGGTGGCGCCGATCGATGCGGGCCATGGCGGCCGGGTGCGGGCCCAGATGCCCAGCCTCCAACATCGCCGCCCGGCCCTGTTCTGAACTTCTTGATGCGCGGGTCCGGTCGAGTCAAGTCAAAACAGGCGTTCTGGGCTGCGGCCCTGACTGCCCTCGCTGTGGTTCTGGCCGATCTGCCCGCCTGGGCCTCCTCCCTGGCGGCCTGGCGCGTGACCCGGGCGGGCCAGCTGGAGCTGCGCACCGCCTTGGACGTGCGCCCCCAGGCCTTCTTTGAGGCCGGCACGGGCCTGCGGGGGCCGAGGGTGTGGGTGGATCTGCCCGGGGCCCCCTCCCGCTCCCGCACCCTGCGGGGCGGTGGCGCCCTGCGCGAGGTGCGCATCGGCCGCTCCGATGGCCTCACCACCCGCCTGGTGCTCGAATTCGCCCCGGGCA
>JAYKGS010000037.1:0-7525 GCA_035284945.1 Synechococcus sp. | reverse complement strand
AAGTCGGTGTTCCAGTTCGGACGGCCAAACGGATTCCCCGGCCCGATCGTCTTGGTGATGATGTTGGTGGTGCCATTGCCGCCCACCGGAGCCAGAAACTGGCAGGTCTGGGCCTGCGCCAGCGGGGCCGCAATGGTGGTGCCGGTTGCAACGATGCCAGCAACCACAATGTCAAGTAGGCGAAGCCGCATTAAACTGCCGGAGGGGACAGCCATTGTACCTGGCCTTCCGTATCAATACACACCGGCGACGCCCCCACCGGCTGGACATGATCCCGCCAGGGCGCGCCGTTGATCCATGTTCACCGAGTACAGACCCAACAGGGGCTACGACGAGTATTTCAGCGCCGCCGACCAGCCCCGCAGCGCCCTGAGGCCCCTGCTCTCCTCCCTGGGCCAGCTGGGCTTGGACGAGCTGAACCGCAACCATGCGGCCGCCGGTGTGCTGCTGAGAAGGCTGGGGGCCACCTTCCGGCTCAACGATTCCGGCAGCCAGGGGGGGGAGCGGATCCTGCCCTTTGATCCCCTGCCCCGGCTGATCAGCAACGACGACTGGCTGCGGCTTGAGGAGGGCCTGCTGCAGCGCCTGGAAGCGATTGATCTGTTTCTCGCCGATGTCTACGGCCCCCAGCGGATCCTCCACGATGGGCGCATACCCAGGGAAGACGTGGAGAGCTCCCAGGGCTGGCGGCCCCAGCTGCAGGGGTTCAAGCCCCCGCTGGGCCGCTGGTGCCACATCTCCGGCCTGGATCTGGTGCGCGACGGCCAGGGAGCCTGGCGGGTGCTGGAGGACAACCTGCGCTGCCCGTCCGGCGTCGCCTACTTCCTGGAAAATCGCCGGGTGATGAAGCGGATGTTCCCGAGCCTCTTCTCAGGACGCACCGTGCAACCGATCGACGATTACCCCTCCCGCCTGCTGCAGACCTTAAGGGAGCTGGCCCCCTGGACCGATACCCCCAAGGTGGTGCTGCTCACCCCGGGGGTTTTCAACAGTGCCTACTTCGAGCACAGCTACCTGGCCCAGCAGATGGGTATCCAGCTGGTGGAGGGCCGCGACCTGATCTGCCAGGACGATCGGGTGTGGATGCGCAGCACGGCCGGCCTGGAACCGGTGGATGTGATCTACCGGCGCATCGATGATGATTTCCTCGATCCTGCCGTATTCCGCAGCGATTCGATGCTGGGGGTTCGGGGCCTGATGGCGGCCTACCGGGCCGGTCGGGTGGCGATCGCCAACGCCCCCGGCACCGGCGTCGCCGACGACAAACTGATCTATGCCTACGTGCCGGAGATGATCCGCTACTACCTGGGCGAGGAGCCGATTATCGAGAATGTGCCCACCTACCTCTGTTCCCGCCAGGAGGACCGGGCCTATGTGCTGGCCCACCTGGGAGAGCTGGTGGTCAAGGCGGTGGCTGAGGCGGGCGGCTACGGCATGCTGATCGGTCCCCATGCCAGCCCGGAGGAAATCGCTGAATTCAATGCCAAAATCCAGGCCGATCCGCGCAATTACATCGCCCAGCCCACCCTGGAGCTCTCCACCGTGCCGTCGCTGAGCGAGGGTGAACTGTTCCCATGCCACGTTGATCTGCGGCCATACGTGCTGCGCGGCAGGGGCGCCTGGGTGAGCCCCGGCGGCCTCACCCGGGTTGCCCTGCGCCGGGGATCGCTGGTGGTGAACTCCTCCCAGGGGGGAGGCTGCAAGGACACCTGGATCGTGGCCGAGCAACCATGCTGAGCCGTGTCGCCGATTCGCTCTACTGGATCAACCGCTACGTGGAGCGGGCGGAGAACATCTCCCGCTTCGTGGAGGTCAGTGAGGCCATGGCCCTCGACTGCCCCCCCGGCAGCGCCGAGCCCTGGCTGCCCCTGATCGATGCCAGTGGTGATCGGGAGTTATTTGATCGGCTCTACCCGGCAGGTGGGCCCGAGCAGGTGGTGGAGTTTCTGGTGCGGGCGGAGGCCAATCCCCACAGCGTGGCCAACTGCATCGCCATCGCCCGGGAAAATGCGCGCCAGATCCGCGATGTGATCACCACCGAGATGTGGGAACAGCTCAACGACATCTACTGGACCATGCTGGACAGCGAAGGCTTCTGGCAACAGCAGCCCCAGGAACGGCTGCGGGACATCCGTCGGGCCTGCCAGCTCTTCTACGGCATCACCGATGCCACCCTCAGCCGGGACCTCTCCTGGCACTTCAGCCGGCTGGGCAGGCTGCTGGAGAGGGCCGACAAGACCACCCGCATCCTTGACGTCAAGTACTTCCTGCTGTTGCCCTCCCCCGATGAGGTGGGCGGTGTGCTGGATGAACTGCAGTGGATCTCGCTGCTGCGCAGCGCAGGGGCATATCAGATGTTCCGCCAGTCGCAGCAGCAGGCGATTGAACCGAGAGCGGTGGCCGCCTTCCTGCTGCTGGATCCGATCTTTCCGCGCTCGGTGCGCTATTGCCTGGAGCGCATCAATGAAACCCTGAGGATCGTGCGGGGCCAGGCCGTGCCTGGCGCCCCCGACGAACTGGAATGCCTCAGCGGCCTCACCCTGGCCCGCTGGAGCTTCACCAGCATCGACGAGCTGATCGCCGGCGGGCTGCATGAGTCGATAGACGCGCTGCAAAGCAATCTCAACCGGCTCCATGATCTGGTCGAGCAGCGTTACTTCATCGCCGACTCCGCATGCGTGCCCGCGTAATCCACACCTTCACCTACAGCTACAGCGCACCGGTGCTGCTCGGACCCCACCGCTTCTGCCTCAAACCCAGGGGGCAGGGGTTCCAGCGGCTGCTGGATTTCCAGCTGTCGATCAGCCCCCAGCCCGGCCGTCAGTACCCCCTGGTGGCCGCCAGCGGCGATGAGATCATCCGAGCCCGTTTCAACGGACCCTGCGAGGCCTTCGTTGTGCAGGCCAGCAGCCTGGTGGAGACTGAAACTCCCCCCCTGCTGCAGGCCTGTCTGGAGGGCAACGAGCCCCTGCTGCCCTACCCCGTGGGCCATCTCAACGGCGATCTGGCCGGCAGCCTGGAGGGCTGGCTGCCCAATGGCCAGCACGATCCCGCCGCGGTGGACATGGCCCAGGAAGCGCTGATGGGCAGCGATCAGCGGGCCCTGATGTTCCTGCAGCAACTAGTTGAGATCATCCAGGACCGGGTCAAGTACACCCAGAGGCACATCGGACCGGCCTGGCCCGCCGGCCGCACCCTCAAGGAGCGGGTGGGCTCCTGCCGCGACCTGGCGATGCTGATGGTGGAGGCCTGCCGCTGCGTGGGCCTGCCGGCCCGTTTTGTCAGCGGCTACCACCTGGTGGAACCGAAACCGGAAACCTACGACCTGCATGCCTGGGCGGAGGTCTACCTCCCAGGCGCCGGCTGGCGGGGTTTTGATCCGAGCGGCAGCGGCATCATCGACGACCGCTACATCCCCCTGGCCACCTCCTCCAAGCCGGAACTCACGGCTGCGATCACCGGCAGCTTCTCCGGACCCAACGGCGTGGAGAGCAAAATGAGCTGGAGCATCGAGGCAGAGATCCTGCAAGCGGTGGCTTCTGAGGCCCCCCAATCCCTCTGAGCCCGAGCCAGCCGTGTCTGAAGCGATCCCACACCCTTCCGAGACCATCGAACAACGCCTGCGGCAGGCCGGCGTGCAGCTCACCATGGGAGGAGAGCCCACCCTGGTGCCCCTCCAACCGGATGGGGCGGAGTGGAGCGTGGCCGCCGATGGACCCACCAAGCTCGGCTATGCCAGGGCCCTTGCCCAGGAGCTGCAGCGGCGGGCCTGGCCCGACAGCACCCTGCTCTATTGCCCCGGCAAGCGCTACGACGGCGAGGTCAATCCCCGCTGGGCCCTGCGGTTGATCCAGGCTGGCGACGGCGGCCCCCTGGCGCTCTGGCCCAGGCCGGAGCCAGCCTCGGTGCCGGCAGAAGGTCAGGCCCTGAAGTTTTTGGCGAAACTCGAGGAGGGGCTTGGCTGCCACCTGCACCCCCTGGCCCTGCGGGACCCCCTCCAGGAAGATCGGCGGATCTGGGCCATACCGCTGAGCTGTGAGGAGGGCCGCTGGCATTCGCTCGACTGGCCGCTGGCGGAGCCGCTGCGCCAGCTCATCGCGGCCCAGGGCCCGGCCGGCCTGCGGCTGCCCCTGCAGCACTTCCCTGAGCAGGGCCTGCGCCAGGTGCTGACCCTGGAGCTCGATGGGAAGGGCTGGGGGCTGTTTCTGCCGCCCCTGGCCCGGGAGCCCCTGGAACAGCTGATGCAGTTGCTCGCCCGGCACAGCAGCGCCTGGCAGCGGCCGGAGCTCAGTGGCGTGCTGCCGCTGGACTGCGCCGGACACTGGCAGGTGCTGGGCCTGACCGCCGATCCCGGGGTTCTGGAGGTGAACCTGCCGGTGTGCCCCAGCTGGCGGGACTATGCCGACTGGATCCTGCTGCTGGAGCAGGCGGCAGCGGCCGTGGGCCTGCGCTGTTGGCGGGAGCAGGGCGGGCGCCGGGAGGGCACCGGCGGCGGCAACCACCTGCTGCTGGGGGGGCCGAGCCTGGAGGCCAACCCCTTCTTCACGCGGCCGGCCTGGCTGGTGGGGATCCTGCGCTACTGGCAGCACCACCCGTGTCTGTCCTACCTGTTCAGCGGCCGCAGCGTCGGCCCGGCGTCCCAGGCACCCCGAACCGATGAGGGCTCCGCCAGCCGGCTGGACCTGGACCTGGCCCACCGGGTCCTCGAGCAGCTGCCCCCGGGCGACCAGCGAGTGGCGATCGGTGAGACCCTGCGCCACCTGCACGCCGACCGCAGCGGCAACACCCACCGCAGCGAGATCAGCCTCGACAAGTTCTGGAACCCGGCCTGGACCGCCGGCTGCCAGGGTCTGCTGGAGTTCCGGGCCCTGGAATCCCTGCCGGAACCCAGCTGGACCAGCGCCGTTGCCCT
This sequence comes from Synechococcus sp., assembly GCA_035284945.1. GTDB lineage: Bacteria > Cyanobacteriota > Cyanobacteriia > PCC-6307 > Cyanobiaceae > Cyanobium_A. Next base: position 2,613 of record JAYKGS010000037.1, on the reverse strand, counting down.
GCTCTGGCGCGCCCTGGCCGTGCACCTGCTGGAGCCCGCCCATCGCCCCAGGGAGCTCCGCGACTGGGGCCCCGCCCTGCACGACCAGCTCCTGTTGCCCAGCAGGCTCTGGAGCGACCTGGAGCAGGTGCTGGCGGAACTGGGCGCCGCAGGCCTGCCGCTCGATCCAGAACCCTTTGCGGAGATCTGGAGGTGGCGTTTTCCCCAGCTGCTGCACTGGCAGGAGGGCACAGCGGAGCTGACGATCCGCCAGGCCCTCGAACCCTGGCCCCTGCTCTGCGACACGCCGGTGGAGGGGGGCAGCACCAGCCGCTTTGTGGACAGCTCCCTGCGGCGCTTTGAACTGATCACCAGCCCCGACTTCCGCCGCCGCTTCAGGCTGGAGCTCCAGGGCAGACCCATTCCCCTGCCGGCTCCGGAGGAGCAGAGCCCCCTGGCCGTGCGCTACCGCCAGGAGGCCCTGTTCCCCTGCCTGCACCCCTGCCTGCCGGTGGATGTGCCCCTACGGCTCGATCTCTACGACGCTGCCAACGGCACCGGTTTGCACAGCTGGCACCTGACGCGGGAGGAGCAGGGTTTTGAACCCATGGGGACCAGGCCCCCAGCCAGCCAGGACCGGGGGGCCGTGTTGCGCGGCCCCGCCCCGGGCTCCTGCAGCCTGGATCTGCGCCTCTAGGGCTACCAGCTCACCCCATGCAGCTTCGGCAGCGGTGCCGTTTTGAAGGTGGTGGCAAACAGGCGCGGAATCCGGCGGCTGTTGTAGACGCGGAATTCCCGCAACACGCTGGCCCCTTCCTCGCGCACGGCCTGGTTGAGCACCACCGAGCCATCCGGATCGGAAACGGAGCGGTGGAAGGTGCCAGGCGGGATGCGCAGGATGTCGCCGCCGGTTTCCAGGCGAACGATGTGATACGGGTAATTCCAGCCCAGGTTCACCAGATAGAAGGTACGGCCGCCGTGGAGGGCCAGCAGGTTGTCCTCCTGGTGGGGATGCAGATAAAACTGCCAGGCGCCCGTCTTCTCCTCGTCGGGCGGTGAGATCGCCGGACCGCTGTGGATCACCAGATCGCGGGCATTCGACGCCGGGACGGTGATGTCAAAAAAACGAACGGCGGGGGTATCGCGGAACTTCTCGTAGGGAATCAGCTCGAACATGGGCGCCGTCCTGGGCGCCAGGCGTTCGCTCTCCCGCTGCCGCTCCTGCTGCAACGGCAGCGGGAGGTTGTGCTGTTGGAGGGAGGTGGGGGACATGGGCCGGCGCGGGTTGATCAACCAATCAACCGAACCGTACAAACCCCCGGGGGTGAGCAGCGCTACACAATCGCTGCTTGAGTGGGGCAGTTTGCCGACTGACTGAATCAGGCCGACTGACTGAATCGGGCCGACTGGCTGATTCAGAAGGGGATCGGCATCTCGACCAGGGCCGGCGGCGGCGCACACGCCCCCACCCGCTGGTTCACCACCTCTCCCACCACCACGATTGCCGGGGAGGCGAACCCGGCGGCCGCCACCTCCTCCGCCAGGCGCCCGAGCTCAGTCACCAGCAGCCGCTGGCCCTGCACCGTTCCCTGCTGCACCACCGCCACCGGCGTCGCTCCAGCCAGCCCCCCGGCGATCAACTCCTCGGCGATCCGGCCCAGGTTGTGCAGGCCCATGTAGATCACCAGGCCATCACTGCTGCGGGCCAGGCCGCGCCAGTCGACCCCGGGCCGGCCCTTGTCGATCTCCTCATGGCCGGTCACGAAGGTGACGCTGGAGCCGGCCCGGCGGTGGGTCACCGGAATGCCGGCGTAGGCCGGGGCGGCGATGCCAGCGGTCACGCCGGGCACCACCTGCACCGGAATCCCCCGGGCCGCAAGATGGGCCGCCTCCTCACCGCCGCGGCCGAACAGGAAGGGATCGCCGCCCTTGAGCCGCACCACGCAGCCGTGACGGCCGGCCAGCTCCACCAGCACGGCGTTGGTGGAGGGCTGGGGCACCGAGTGATGGCCGCGGCGCTTGCCCACGAAACGGCGCTCACAGCTTTCGGGCACCAGATCGAGCAGGGCCTTCGGCACCAGGGAGTCGTAGACCAGGGCATCGCAGTGCTGCAGCAGGCGCTGGGCCTTCACCGTGAGCAGATCCGGGTCGCCGGGGCCGGCCCCCACCAGATACACCGTGCCCAGCAGCGGGGGCGGCGCGCTCACGGCAGGGCCTCGAGTGCATCGAGCAGCATCGCCCGGAGCGCAGGGCGCTGCAGCAAAGGCACCGCGTTGATGCCCTCAAGCCGATCGGTGAGGCGATTGGCGGCGAGAACGAGGGGCAGAGCCGGGGCAGCGAAGCTCAGGGGCGGCTCCTCAGGACAGGCGTCACTGTATGCAGTGGCCACGGTGCGGCCACCGGTGACCTGCTCAAGGCAGCCCAGGTAGCGCTCGGCCAGCACACCGGCGAGCGGATGGTGCAGCAGCGGGGGCCGCCCCTGATCTGCACCAGGGCTGCCGTTGAGAGCCTGGAGTTCCACGCGCAGGGCCTGCTGCCAGCTGGGCCAGGCGCCGAGAAAAGGCAGTCGCTGCACGGGGAGCCAGCGGCGCCAGTGGGCGGCGATGGCAGGCACGTCGTGGCGCACGTGCCCCC
>JAYKGS010000036.1:0-9185 GCA_035284945.1 Synechococcus sp. | reverse complement strand
ATCGGCTCAAACAGGCCCGGGCCGCTGCTGCCCAGGGAGGCCGAGGGCAGCATGCCGATGGAGCCGGTGAGCATGGCGGCCTCGTCGCTGAGGATGTCGCCGAATAGGTTGCTTGTTAACAGCACATCGAACTGGCGGGGGTTGCGCACCAGTTGCATGGCCGCGTTGTCGACGTACATGTGGTTGAGCTCCACCGCGGGGTATGAGCCGGCCATGGCGTTCACCCGGTCCCGCCATAGCTGGCTGACGTCGAGCACGTTGGCCTTATCGATGCTGCAGAGCCTGCCTCTGCGCGCTGCGGCCAGGGCGAAGGCCACCTTGGCGATACGGTCGACCTCGTCGTCGAAGTAGGCCATGGTGTTGAAGGCACGCACCCGGCCGTCAGCTTCCACCCGACCCCTGGGTGTGCCGAAGTAGACCCCGCCGATGAGCTCCCTCACCACGAGCAGGTCTACCCCGGCAATGACCTCCGGCCTGAGACTGGAGGCATCGACCAGGGCCGGGCTGATTTTCACCGGTCTGAGATTTGCAAACAGACCCAGCCCCTCCCGCAGGGCCAGCAGTCCCGATTCCGGTCTCAGCTCCCTGGGCAAGGAGTCATACCGGGGCGCACCGATTGCGGCCAGAAGCACCGCGTCGCTGCCGCGGCAGGCCTCCAGAGTGCTCGCAGGCAGGGGCACCCCGGTGGTGTCGATGGCGCATCCGCCCATCGGCTGTTCGTCGTAGTTCAGATCAAAACCATGGCGAGCACTCACCGCATCCAGCAGCTGGCGTGTCACCGCCATGATCTCCGGGCCTATCCCATCGCCTGGCAGCAGGGTGATGCGGTAGCTGGAGGTCATGGTGGCCGGGATGTCAGGCGCGAGGCTAGGGCTTGGGCGGCGGGGACTCGCAGCGCTTCTCCAGCTGGCGCAATGCCTTGGCCAGCTCCGGCAACTTGTTGAAGGTGGCAGAGCAGCGCAGCCAGAGGCGGTTGGGTATGGCCGGGTAACCGCTGACCACCTCCCCGGCAGCCACCTCGCCGTGGATGCCGGACTTGGAGGAGGCAATGGAGCCATCACCCATGGCGGCCTTGTTCGCCAGCCCAACCTGGCCGGCCAGGATCACCCCGTTGCCGAGCTTCGCCCCACCGGCGATACCCACCTGGGCAGCCAAGGCGCAGCCCCTCCCCATGGTGACGCCGTGACCGATGTGGACCAGGTTGTCGATCTTGCTGCCCGCACCGATGCGGGTTTCCCCCACCGCAGGACGGTCGATGGTGCTGCCGCAGCCGACTTCCACCCCCTCCTCGAGGATCACCAGGCCGGTCTGGGGCATTTTGCGCCAGCCTCCGGCGGTGGGCACGAAGCCAAACCCCTCGCTGCCAATCACCGCATTGGAGTGGACCACGCAGTTCCCGCCGAGGCGGCTGCCGGGGTGAAGCACGGCGCCGGAGTGGAGTTCACAGCCCCCGTCGATCTGCACATCGTTGTAGATCACCACACCGGCATGGATGGTGCAGCTGGCACCAATCAGTACATGGGCGCCAATGGCCACGTGGGGGCCCACGTGGCAGTCCGCGCCCACTACTGCATCCGGAGCGATCACTGCGCTGGGGTGGATGCCGGGAGCGGGCCGCCGGCGGGGGTGCAGAACCTCGAGGGCCTCCGCAAAGCCAAGCCGGGGATCGGCCAGGGCCACCCAGGCCAGACCCCGTTCGCTGGCCCGTTGCTGCAGCGCTTCGGCCCATTCGCCGCGAGATGGCAACAGCACGGCGCTTGCGCCCGTGACTGCCAGGGCTGCCTCCAGGGCGTTGCCCGGCTCAAGAAAACTCAACTGACCGGATCCGGCCTGGTCCAGGGCTGCAGCACCGTGGATTGCCGGGTCAGAGGCCAGGTGGCGCTCACTCTCACCGGTTACCTCGCCCAGCTGGCCGAGCAGTTCGCTGAAGCGCATTGCCAGGTATTTGGTCTGGACGGATCGTAGGTCGGGCTCAGCTGCCGGTGAGCACAAGGTGATCGCGGTGCACCACCTCCACGCCGGCACATCCGATCATCTCTGCCAGCTCGTTGCTGCCCAGGCTGGCCAGGCCCCGCCCCAGTTCCCTGCCATCACTGGCCACCAGTCGCACCGCCTCCCGCCGGCCGAACTGCCCTTCCACTGCCCGCACTCCCACGGCCAGCAGGGAGGCACCCTGGAGGGTCAGGGCACGCTCTGCCCCCGCATCCAGATGCACGGTGCCCTTGGGCAGCAGGGCGTGGGCCAGCCAGCCCTTGCGGTTGGCCAGGGGGGTTGGGCTGGGTTGAAAGACGGTTCCCACCCGCTCGCCGGCCAGCAGGGCATCCAGCACCGCCGGGTCGCGTCCATCGGCCAGGTGCACCCGAATGCCGCTGGAGGTTGCGATGCGGGCTGCCGCCAGCTTGGTGGTCATGCCGCCGGTACCCCACTGGCCGCCGCCGCTGGCCACGGCGCCAAGGCGCTCCAGCTCGGCGAGGGTGCGCACCTCCTCGATCGGCTGGGCGGAGCTGTCGCTGCGGGGGTCGCCGGAGTAGAGGCGGTCCACGTCGGTTAGCAGCACCAGTTCGTCGGCTCCGATCGCCACCGCTATCAGGGCCGAGAGGGTGTCGTTGTCGCCGAAACGCAGTTCATCGGTGGCGAGGGTGTCGTTCTCGTTGACCACCGGCACCACATCCCAGGCCAGCAGCTGCTCCAGGGTGCGGCAGGCATTCTGATAACGGCGCCGAGATGCCAGGTCGCTCCTGGTGAGCAGCACCTGGGCTACGGCGAGCCCCCTCACTGCGAAGGCGTCCTGGTACAGGGCCATCAGTCGCCCCTGGCCTACGGCTGCTGCTGCCTGCAGGGCCACCAACTCCCTGGGCCGCTGCCGAAGGGCCATGGCCGTGCATCCCAGTCCAACGGCCCCACTGGTCACCAGGGCAATGGCATCGCCCCTGCGCTGCTGGCGGCTGAGGCTTGCCGCCAGATCAGCGATCACCGCTGCTGTGGGCCTTCCGGTGCTGCCCCTGAGCAGGCTGGTACCCACCTTGATCACCCGGCGCAGGGAGGGCTTGTTGTCCCCATCGGTGATTGCCATCAACCCAGGGAGGTGCCCAGTCGCCGCGCGACAAGCAGCTCGATTTTCTGCAGACGATCCCGCTTGCAGGGCTGCCCGAGGGGATCGGTGGGTTTGACCAACACCGTGAAGAGTCCCAGCCGGTTTCCGGCGATCACGTCGGTGAAGAGACGATCACCGATCAGGGCCACTTCGTGGTGGGGGAGCTTCAACTCAGCCAACACCCGCCGCAGAGCACTGCGCCTCGGCTTGCCAGCTGAAATTGTGTAGGGCAGGTTGAGCTGGTTTGCCACCGTCCCCACCCGTTTGCGGGAGGGATTGTTGCTGAAGAGGTGAATTGGCATGGTTTGCCTTGCCCTTTGCAACCATTGCGCCATGGATTCGGGCAAAACCTTCTGGCGACGTGGCAGCAGGGTGCGGTCAACGTCCAGCACCAGCGCCCTGATCTGCTGGTCAAGCAATGCCTGCAGGGGCAGCTCAGCAAGGGTGCAGTCCGGGAGCCAGTTGGGGCGCAGCAGCTGACGCAGCATCAGCCGTCTGGTTCCAGATCATCGAGTTCGGCCTCGATTCTCGGTTGGACCCTTTCGAACTCCTCTCCCTCCACCAATACGGCCACCTCACCCTCCATGCGGGCCACCACGAAGAAGGGGTCCAGGGGAATGTAGAGACCGTATTCGCGATCCTCGGCCAGGAAGCTCACCAGCAGCTCGTAGGTTTCCGAGTCATCGTCGTCATCGTCATCATCGAGTTCATCGGGCTCCGGTTCGTCCAGTTCGCCGCTCACGGTCAAGGTGACCGCCGAACGCACCAGGGTTAGATCGTGCTCCTGCAGCACCACATCGGCAACCGACAGGATCGGCTCGGTGGCATCGATGGTGTCGATCAGTTCCGGGTCTTCGTCATCCTCGAGGCGGAAGAGGCAGACAGGGGTGTCAACCGGGGTGAGCAGCACGTAGTCATTGCCATCGAGAGGAATCAGCTGTTCCAGAAAACAGAGCAGTTCGCGCCCGTGGCTATCCCTCACGAGCAGCGTGGGCACATCGGCTGGCAGGTCAGCGGTCACGTCGGTGGGGGGTTCGGGCGTCATCTTCAGAGAATTGATCTCCCCAGGATGGTGCAAAGGCGGCAGATGCGCTGTCGGGGATGGTCGCCGGTAACACCGGTTCGGGCCCTTCCAGCAGCCATTGCTTCAGCAAAAGGGCTGCCGCGGCGCTGTCGAGGGCCCCGCTGCGGTCCCCCTGCAGCCCATTCAGCTCGGCGGCAGCCCAGCTGCTGGAGTGTTCATTTACCCAGGCAAGGGGCAGGCCCAGCTGGCGGGCCAGGCGTTGCCCGTAGCGCAGGCAGTGGCTTGCCTGGACGGTGATCTGGCCTTTGCTGTCCAGCGGTAGACCCACCACGAGGGCCGTGACCTGTCGTTGGCGCACCAGCTCGCCGAGGTGGGCCTGATCGAGCGCGAACCGTCGCCGGGCCAGGGGGGGCAGGGGGTTCACCGTGATCCCTAGCCGGTCGCATCCAGCCAGGCCTACGCGACGGCGTCCTACGTCAAGGGCAAGCACCGACTGGGGTTTGGGGGCTGACCTCTCCACTAGGGCGGTGCCAAGGGGGTCGGTGTGGGCAAGGGGCGGCGGCGGGGCTGCCACTGCTCCAGGATTGCTTCGAGGCCCCGGGCAGCCCGAGATGGTGGCTGCAGCACCTGACGCCGCCAGACACTGCGTGCCATCAGCACCCGCTCACCCCGTTCGCTGGCCCCGAGGCTGGCAAGCCATTGCTGCAGCTTCTTCTGACGCAGGTCACAGCGCAGCCACAGTGGGGATTGGCCCCCCAGCGCGGCCTGGATCTGGCGTAGGAGCAGTTCACTGGCCGGGCCCACCAGTTGCTCCCAGCCGGGGTGGAAACTCAGTTCCACGTCATGGCCACCACCGGGATGGTCGCCGATCCAGCGCACGGCAGCTACCGCTTGTTCCCGGCTGGCATCGACCAGCATCCAGCCCCTGCCATGACTCTGATCGAGCAGATCTTCGACGCGCCTGTCCAACAGTTGCCTCAGCCGGGCCGGACAGGCCGCCTGCTCCAGGTGCCAGAGCAGCATGGCGCTGCTGCGGTTCAGGGGGGTGAGTTGCAGGTCGGCCGGCAGGGTCCAGCTGGAGGTCCCCTGGTCGGAGGAGGGATTCCAGCACCAGAGCCGGTCGGTGCGCAGCGGCTGGAATCCCTGTTCTCTCAACATTGCCAGCCGGTCCTCATCGAGGGTCGAGGCGGTGGCGATCCAGCTCGCCGCACCCTTGGCCTGCTGGATGGCCTGGCGCACCAGGGTGGAGGCGAGTTCCGGATGACCGGCGCCAGGGGCAAGCCGCAGGTGCTCGATCTGCCAGCAACTGCCGCTGCGGTTGAGTCGTCGGGTGACGATCAGGCCAAGGGGAATCTGCCCACTGAGGGCAACCATCACCTGGGGTGCCAGGGATGGTCTGGCCCGCACAGCATGCAGTACCCGCTCCGGCAGGCCCAGGAGTACCGCCCTCTGCAGCAGCGGTTGCAGGGGCAGAAAGGTGGGACCGTTGAGCAAGGGCAGATGCCAGCCCGCCAGGGGCTCAAGGCGCCAACTCTCCGGTTCGGGCCGCTGCGGCAAGGCGGAACTGGCTGGGGACGGCTGCAGAATCCCGAGCATGGGGGGCGGGTACTGACACCGACGTAACAAGCTTATCCGGGCCTGCGGGGATAGGTCTCAGCCTGGGCGCACCAGCACCAGCGGAGTGCGCTCATTGGCGTTGCCGGCAGGATTGGGCCTGAGGGCCCGCTCCAGCAAAGCTTCATCGCACCCCGGGCTGGAGGCGAGCACCTTGACCCTCCCCAGGTCGTTCACATCGACAACCGCCACATCCACTCCGAGGCAGCGGGCCATGGCGACGCAGAAGGCGGTTGGCTGCTCCGGGCCCAGCACAATCGTCTGGTCGTAGGGCGGGGTGGTGCCGGTGATGTCATCGATCAGCCTGGCCTGGTCTCCGGCCAGGCGGTAGAACCAGCCCTTGCTGCCCACCAGCTTGAGGCCCAGGCCGACTATCCAGGCCCCCAGCACCTGGGCCGGTCCGACCACGTCGATCAGGCTTTGCAGGCCACAGGCGGTCGCCAGGGAGCTGGTTGGATGGAACACTCGGCAGAGCTGGCGGGCCAGCATGCTCGGCTCCACGTTGGCGGGATGCTGGTAGCGCCCCTGCATCACCGCCAGGGGGGTTTCGCCGATGGTAAGCACATCCCCGGGCTGAATCAGCCCGCCGGCATAGCGGCGCAGCACGGCTTCAGGGTTGTCCAGCACCCCGAGCAGGTGGGTGCCCACCGGCAGCACCCGACAGCGATCACCCTCCCTCCAGCGGGCCGTCTCTGCTGCCAATGGGGCAGGCTGCTGCAGCGTTATCAGGATTGCGTCGCGCCGTTGCAATCGGCCGAAGGGGCCGTAGCTGACCCAGAGAATCTCCAGCCAGAGGGTGTCCAGCAGGGTCCGGTCGAGGGGCTGGCCGCAGGAACCCCCGACGCTGATGCGGATGCGGGCCTGGGTGCCCTTTCCCCCCTTGACGATGTAGGCGGCCCAGTAGCCATCAGGGCGGGAATCCTCGTCGGGATGGAGCGCCTCGATCCTGCCGCTCACCGTGATGCCGCCGAGGTCCCCCCGGCCAAGCAGGGTTGGCCTGAGCTCGATCTCGGGCACCATCACCTCCATGCGCTGGTGGGTGTTGCTGAGGGTGATCGTGCCGCTGACCTCCAGGCCGGCCCCGCTGGTATCCACCTCGAAAAGCCCGGCCCGCAGCCGCAATGGGGAGGCAGGACGCAGGCGGTGGCGCAGTTCCAGCCAGACAAGGGCAAGCCCCAGCAGCAGGACCAGCGCCAGCAAGGGTTTCAAGATGAAAATTGCCATGGACGGGGGAGCCAAATTGCGACTGGGCAAGAACCGCTGGAGCGTAGGTGCGCCATTGGCTTTAGCTTCTCGCCATAGCGATCCCCCTGACCCGCATGCGCAAAACCTTCGTGCTCGACACAAACGTGTTGCTGCACGATCCCGCCGCCCTGACCCGCTTTGAGGACAACCACATCCTGATCCCGATCGAGGTGGTGGAGGAGATCGACCGGTTCAAGCGCGATCCAGCTGAGAAGGGACGCAACGCCCGCCAGGTTTCCCGGTTGCTTGATGGGTTGCGCGCCCAGGGCAACCTGGCCGATGGCGTGGCCAATGGCGATCAGGGTGGCACCCTCAAGGTGGTGTTCTGCCGCAGTGAAACCCTCAGCCAGCTGCCCCCTGAGCTCAAGGCAGGTAATGGGGATAACAACATCCTGGCGGTGGCCCTTGAGGAGCAGCGACTGCAGGCGGTGATTGGCAGCCAGCCACCGGTGATCCTGGTCACCAAGGACACCAATCTGCGGATCAAGGCCGATGCGGTGGGGCTCATCGCCCAGGACTACACCAGTGATCGGGTCGACATCGGCGACCTTTACCCCGGCCTCTGCGAACTCTGGGTGAGTGTGGAGCAGATGGATCAGGTCAAGCATCCTCCCGGCCTGGCGGTGGAGGGTCTGGCGGTGGACAGCCCTCTCCTGGCCAATGAAGGGGTAACCCTGGTCAATCGGGCCCAGCCCACCCATACGTTGCTGGCCCGTTTCAATGCCAAGTCTTCAACACTTCAACCACTCCAGCGGGTCCCGAAGGCAAAGCTGGGGCGCATCCAGGCCCGCAACCGGGAACAGACCTTTGCACTGGATCTGCTGCTCGATCCGGAGATCCAGCTGGTCACCCTGGTGGGCAAGGCGGGAACGGGCAAGACCCTGCTCGCCCTGGCCGCAGGTCTGCATCAGGTGGCCGACGACCGCCTCTATGAACGGCTGCTGGTGACTCGCCCAGTGATCTCACTTGGCAAGGAGATTGGCTTCCTGCCCGGTGACCTTGAGGAGAAGATGGGTCCCTGGATGCAGCCGATCATCGATAACCTCGATTACCTGCTCGGTGGAGCTGGGGAGGAGGAGGTCCGCAGTGGCCGGGGCAGCAGCCACCGCGGCCCCCGCAGTAACTGGACCGATCTGAAGGGAATGGGGCTGTTGGAAGTTGAGGCGATCAGCTACATCCGCGGTCGCTCCATTCCCCGCCAGTACATGGTGGTGGATGAAGCCCAGAACCTCACCCCCCATGAGGTCAAGACGATCGTGACCCGGGTGGGCGAGGGCACCAAGATCGTGCTCACCGGCGACCCGTACCAGATCGACAACCCCTACGTGGATGCCGAGAGCAATGGCCTCACCTGGCTGGTGGAGCGCTTCAAGGGCCAGACCCTGGCCGGCCATGTGACCCTGCAGCGCGGCGAGCGCAGCCCGCTGGCGGAGCTGGCGGCGAATCTGCTTTAGCAGTCCAGACAGGCGCGCCGTTCGGCGTCGCTGATGTCACCGCGTTCGCGCTGCCACTGGCGGCGGCGCAGGCGTTCGTAGGACTGGCAAAACTCTTCGCCAAGGCCCTGGCGCAGGGCGGTGTCGGCGGCGAAGGCATCGAGGGCTTCGCCCAGGTCGGCCGGCAGCCGCTGGCACGCATCCAGGCCGAGGGGCTGGGCGTAGTTGTCGTTGTCGCGGCGCGGACCCGGGTCGAGCTGGCGCCCGATGCCATCGAGGCCCGCCGCCAGGATCGCCGCCTGCAGCAGATACGGATGGGCGGAGCCGTCGGGCAGGCGCAGCTCCAGGCGCTGGTCGTCGGGGATGCGCACCATGTGGGTGCGGTTGTTGCCGGTGTAGCTGATGCCGCCCGGGCTCCAGGTGGCGCCGGAGGTGGTGGGCGGTGCTGCCAGGCGCCGGTAGCTGTTCACCGTGGGGTTGGTGATCGCACACAGGGCCGGCGCGTGGGCGATCAGGCCGCCGATGAACTGGTAGGCCAAGGCGGAGAGGCCCAGCTCGCCGGCGGGGTCGTGGAACAGGTTGCAGCCGGCGGAGCTCCAGAGGGAGAGGTGGGTGTGGCAGCCGTTGCCGGTGAGGGCAGCGAACGGCTTGGCCATGAAGCTGGCCCGCAGCCCCTGCTGCTCGGCCATCGCCTTCACCATCACCTTGAAGAAGGCATGGCGGTCGGCGGTGGTGAGGGCGTCGGCGTAGGTCCAGTTGATCTCGAACTGGCCGT
>JAYKGS010000035.1:0-23770 GCA_035284945.1 Synechococcus sp. | reverse complement strand
AGAAGGTGCCGAGCTTGTTGAGGCGCATCACCTCCGGCATGGAGGGAAACACCACCGCCGCCTTGAGCCGATCGCGGTGGGGAGCCACGGCCTCCACCACCTTCTGGGCCAGATCCTCGATGAAGATGAGTGACGCTATGAACACATCCGCCGCCGCCACATCGGCCTGGAAATCTGCGTAGTTGATGGGGTCGCGCAGTTCTTCGATCAGGTAGCCGCTGAGCTCGATCGCCAGGGGCCCGGCCTGGGCGTTGAGGGAGTTGGCAGCCTGGGTTAGGGCGTTCTGATACTGGGGTTCGAGCACCACGTACACCGCCTTCATCACGGCCCGGCCGTTCACCTCGCCGGGGCTGACGCGGCGGCTGGTGGAGCGGACCTGGGTGAACATGCGCAACTGGGGTGGTGTCTGGGAATCTACGGAGCCCCCCGACCCGATGCGAGCCCTCACCAGCCCTGCGCAGCACGCATAGGCTCGGTCCCACGATCTGCGATTGCCATGGCACCAGCCCCTACCCCCGCTGCGCCGATCCCCGTGGTGGTGGCCGGCGCCCTGGGCCGCATGGGCGCCGAGGTGGTGAAGGCTGTGCTTGCGGCTGCTGACTGCGCCCTTGTTGGGGCGATTGACAACACCCCCGGCAAGGAGGGGGCCGATGTGGGTCTGGAGCTCGGCTTTGGCGAGCTCCAGGTGGCGACCAGCAGTGATCTCGAGGGCACCCTGTGCCAGGTCAGCCAGGCTGCCCGCAGGGGCGGGGCCGCCGTGCTGGTGGATTTCACCCACCCCTCGGTGGTCTACGAGCACACCCGCGCCGCGATCGCCTATGGGGTGCACCCGGTGATCGGAACCACGGGCCTGAGCCCTGACCAGCTGGCCGATCTGGCCGCCTTTGCTGAAAAAGCGGGTGTGGGTGGGGCCGTGATTCCCAATTTCTCAGTCGGCATGGTGCTGCTGCAGCAGGCCGCTGCCGCCGCCGCCCGCTTCTACGACTACGCGGAACTCACCGAGCTGCACCACAACCGCAAGGCCGACGCCCCCAGCGGCACCTGCATCAAGACCGCTGAGCTGATTGAAGAGCTCGGCAAGACCTTCAATCCCAAGCAGGTGGAGGAGCACGAAACCCTGGCGGGCTGCCGCGGCGGTCAGCGGCAGAGCGGCCTGCGCCTGCACTCAATCCGGCTGCCGGGGCTGGTGGCCCATCAGGAGGTGCTGTTCGGTGCTCCCGGCGAAACCTATACCCTGCGCCATGACACGATCGAGCGCTCCGCCTACATGCCCGGCGTGCTCCTCACCGTGCGCAAGGTGCGCCAGCTGGGCGGGCTGGTGTATGGGCTGGAGCGCCTGTTGTGAGGAGGCCTGAGCCCCCCTTTGCCCCATGCTGATTCCCCTCCGCCCCGGCGAGCTCCCCCGGTTGATTCCGGCGGTGGCCACAGGCCTTCAGTTCAACGCCTGCAGCGGCAATCCCCGCAAATTGCTGCAACGGGTGCTGATCTCGGTGATCGGTGCGGTGATCACCCTGCTGATCAGCCAGACCCTGCTGTTCTCCAGCCAGTTCGGCCCGGTGTTTCTGGTGGTGGGGGTGGTGTTTGCCCTCTATCTGCTCTGGGGTCCGATCCTGGAGGCCGGCCAGAAAAACGCCACCCTGCGCCGTTATCCGGCGGCCGCCCTGTTTGAAGGGGAGATCGCCGATCTGTACACCCGCGAAATCGTTGAGGATCGGCGCGAACAGGCAAATAACAGCGGTCGCCTGGAGCTGGTGGAAAACCGCCGCACCTGGCTCACCCTTGAGCTCGAAGACGAGGAGGGATACCTGGGCAAGGTGCGTTTTCCCTTTGAGAAGAAGCACCAGCAGATTCGCGCCGGCATGGTGGTGCGCGCATTGGTGCTCAGTGAGCGCAAGGATTTCTCCCGGGTGGGAGCGATCAGTGATGCCTGGCTGCCGCAGCTGAAGCTGTGGGTGGGGGAGTACCCCTTCCTGTTGCGCCCAGCCTTTGAGGAGCTCTGCCTGAAGCGCTTCCGCTGAGCCGAGGGACAAGGGGCTTCCCTGTATCTGCAATATTGCGTTACAATTCCGTTAGCAACTTCACACGAAGGCACCCATGACCCAGGCCACTCCCGCTGCCACCCCTGCTGCCGCTGCCGCCACCATCAGGGGCGCCACTGTCACCACTGAGGATGGCGGTCGTCTCAACGCCTTCGCAACAGAACCGCGCATGGAAGTGGTTTCCAGCGAGAGAGGCTGGGGCTTCCACGAGCGCGCTGAAAAGCTCAATGGCCGCATGGCCATGCTCGGTTTCGTCGCCCTGTTGATCACTGAATTTGCCCTGGGTGGGGAATCCTTCACCCGCGGCCTGCTCGGCATCGGCTGAACCCCGACTTTTGTTCCTAGCCAATTCCCGCTTCAGCCGCAGTGAACCAACTGCGGCTTTTTTGTGCTCCCAACCGGGCTGATCCGCCAGTCTCCATGGTTCATACCCATCCGGTTTTCCGGGCCCAGGTGCTGGGGGCCGGCCCCACCGGTGCCCTGGCCGCCCTGGCCCTGGCCCGGGCCGGCTGGCAGGTGCGCATCTGCGATCCCCTGCCGGCTGCGGCCCTGGTGGAGCGCAACCGCGCCTATGCCTTCAGCCACTCCAGCCGGCGATTGCTCTCCCAACTGGGGCTCTGGAGCTCCCTGGAGCAGGCCATGGTTCCTTTTCGGCGCCTTGAGCTGGTCGACCTGTCGATCGGGCGCCAGGTGGGCTTCACGCTGGCCGATCTGGGGATAGGCCCCGCTACGGGACCGGCCGCCGCCTCGGCCGCCGAAGCAGTGGGTTGGATAGCCCAACATCGGCTGCTGCTGCCGCCCTTGCTGGCGGCCCTGGAGGCCGATCCCGCCGTGGTTGTCGAGCTGGGGTCGCCTTCTCTCCCGTCCCAGCCCTCGCCAGACCTGGTGGTGGCAGCCGACGGACCCCACTCCCCCAGCCGGTCCGCCCTGGGCATCGGCGCCCTGCAGTGGGCCTACTCCCAGAACTGCCTCACCTGCCTGGTGCAGCTGCGCGGCAGCGCCAACGACCAGGCCTGGGAGCTGTTGCGGCCCGAAGGGCCCTTTGCGGTGCTACCCCTGGGAGACCACGTTTTCCAGCTGGTCTGGAGTGCGCCGGCCCGCCGCTGCCGCCAGCTCGAGAGTCTCAGCGATGGGGCCTTTCTTGACGCCCTCGCCGGCGCCCTGCCGGATTGTCTTCAGCCCGATGCCCTGCTGGATGCCCCCCGGGCCTATCCGGTGGGCCTGCTGTTGGCCCGCCGGCTGCATCGGGGCCGCACCGTGCTGGTGGGCGAGAGCGGCCATCGCTGCCATCCGGTCGGCGGGCAGGGGCTCAACCTCTGTTGGCGGGATGTGGCCCAGCTTCAGCGTCTGGCGGGGCAGGTGGTGGCTGGCCGGTTGGAGGTGGGACGACTGCCTGGGGCCTATGGCCGCCGCCGCTGGCCTGACCTGCTGTTCACCCTGCTGGCCACCGACCTGTTGGTGAGGATTTTCTCCAACAGGTCGCCCCTGCTCCTCCCCATTCGCCACCTGGCCCTGCTGCTGCTGGCCCGCCTGCCACTGGCGAGGCAGCTGGCCCTGGCGGCGATGACCCACGGACCTTGCCAGCTGCTGCGCCTCTGACCAGCATGCAAAACATCCGGTTCCAGCCAACGGTGATCAGCACCCCTTCCCTGCCCCCTCCCCCCCAGGCGATGGTGCGCCTGTTGCGGCATCAGTTCGGGCTTAGTGAGAGTGCCCTCGAGCTTGGACTGCGCCAGGCCCAGCAGGAGCAGGCCCCATTGCCAGTGGTGCTTTGGCGCTACGGACTGATCAGCCTCGAGCAATTTGACGCCCTGATCTGCTGGCAGGATCAGCTGTAGATGATCAGGGATTCAACGGGCTGGCGCTCGGGGAGCTTGCGGCGTCCCTCCAGGGCCGCAAGCTCGGCCACGAAGCCGAAGCCACAGAGCTCGCCTCCGGCAGCTTCTACCAGTTCAGCGCAGGCTGCGGCCGTGCCGCCGGTGGCCAGTAGGTCGTCGATGATCAGAACCCTGGGTCCGTCGGCCAGGGCGTCGCTGTGGATCTCGAGGCGATCGCTGCCGTATTCCAGGGCGTAGTCGATGCCGGTCACCTTGCCGGGCAACTTGCCCGGCTTGCGCACAGGCACGAAACCTAGGCGCACCGCGGTTGCCAGGGCGGTGCCCACGATGAAACCCCGCGACTCAATGCCGACGATCAGCTCGGGCCGCAACCGCTCGCACACCTGGCTCAGCTGGCGGATCACCTCCTGCCAGCCGCCGGGATCGCGCATCAGCGGCGTGAGGTCGCGAAACAGGATGCCGGGCTTGGGAAAATCCGGCACGTCCCGCACGAGCTCCCGCAGGTCTGGGGTCATGGACGTGACGGGGGGGGGCACTTGCTGGCATCATCGCAGCCATGCCCCAGGACCCAACCGTGCCGGAACCCAGAGCCCGGCTTCCCCGCCGCGGCCTGGAACGCCTCGACCTGCTTTTGCTGGGAGTGGAGGCCCTCGACCTCAATGGTGGCGAGTCGATGGTGTGGATGAGCGAGCAGCTGGGCTTCTCCAGCCTCTTCCCCAACCGGGTGGAGCTGTGGAAACGGCGCTGCACCAATCCCCTGCGCCGCACCACCCGCCGCGATGGCCTCGACCCTCAGGAAACCGACGCCCTGATCCACATCCTCTGTGCCCTGGCCGACCGGCTCTACCCCTTGCTGCGGGGCCTGCTGACCAGTGCAGAGCCTGACGGGGTGCTCCAGCAGCGGTGGGATCTGTTCCGTGGTCGCCTGGGCGAGCTGATCCGCGAGCGCATGAACCCCCGTCGCGGCGGCGTGCAACTCTGGCTTGACCCCAAGGCTGGTGCCCTTCAGGCCCGCCAGCTGGTGCAGGCCCTCGCCCTGGGCGCGGGGGCGGGTGGGTTTGAGCGCCTGCGGGCCAGTCTTCTGGACGCCCAGCCATGAAACAGACCCTGCAGTACAACCAACTCAGCTGTCGCCTGCGGGTGGAAGGTCTGCCGGATGTGTCCGTGGGTCAGGCTGCGGATGTCGTCGGCATCATCACCGGCTGGAGCCTGGAGTGGGTCGGTCGCCCCGTGCTGGAGGGTCGCAAGGAGCATCTGCTGGCCCTGATGCAGGTGGCGTTCCCCTATGCCCGCTATCTGATCAGCGGAGTGCATCGTCGCTTTGGGGCCGACCCCAAGCCTGTAGAGATAGGTCCCAACCCCGGCAGGGGCCACCTGCTGCTGCTGCGCAGCAGCCAGGCCGATACGCCGCCGTTGCAGCTCGTGCTTGACGATGCCGAGCTGGCTGATCTGGTGCGAGTGCTGGATCAACTCCGCTTAGATCCACGCCTGCAGTTGCCGCTTGAGCTGCCCTCGCCCCATCCTCTCGGGGCCCGGGAACTGCTGGAACGCCGGCCCCTGGTCCAGCGGTTGGCCGCCCCGCTGGGGGGGGTGCTGGCCCTGGGACTGGCAGCTGGGTTGGTCCTTTTGTTCCCCGAGCCCAGACCCGTGACCCCACCCACGGCCAGCCCCAGCACGGCTCCGCAGCGCTCTTCTTGACTTTGACGCCAGGATGGGCACACTAAAGGTCCATTGGCCTGGGCCATGGCAAAGCTGAGTTGGTCAGATCTGCGGATCCGGGTGGCTCGGCTAGGTGCCACCCTCGGGGTTGTGGTGCGCAGTGATCCAGAGGTCTGCGGCCTCAGCGGCGAAGACTTTCGGATCTCCCTTCACCATGGTGGCCACGGAGACTGCACGGTGGCAGACATCTCCCTCATTGATTGCCCCAATGAGCTGGTGCTGATTGAATTCGAGCGCTGGATGCGCGGTGCCGGCTACCACCTAGGGGTATGAAATCAGGGCGACGCCGCGAGCTGAGGACTCCCGGCAGCGGCAAGGCCGCCAGGGTCAGGCGGCGGGGCTTTCGCGGCCGACTGCTGCGGGCCCGTTGGCGCCAGATCGGCACCTCCCTCCTCCTGGGAGGCACTGGGGTTGGTCTGATCCTGGCCCTGATGCAGGTTCCGGATCGGTTTGACACCTTTCTGGTGCTCAGCACGGCCCTGGCAGACCTGACTGCCGGTCTTCAGCGGGCGCTTTGGGGTGTGCTGCAGTTGCTGTTCGTGCTTCTGGTTGCGCTGGCGGCAGTTGGTGCCCTGGCTCTGGTGGTGCTGGCCCCGATTCGCCTGATCCAGGCCCTCTGGCCCCAGCCCCCTGCTCGCCCTTGACTTGGGCAGCTAGCCGTGCAGCCTCTGGAACCAGAGCCCTGCGAGCTGGTAGGAGCTCCAGAGAAATGCCAGCAGGAACAGCCAGTTCAGCCAGACAGGCCGCTGGGGCTTCTCGGGAATCATGATCTTTTACTGGAGATCGCAGACCAGGATCTCAGCTGTGGGTCGACTTGGCAGCGTGTCGACTTGGCAGCGGTTTGCTGGAGGGGGCGTCGGCTTGTTTAGGGTTATACTCTAATAGTTTGGAGCGGCCTGGCGATGGGCAACCCAATCAGCCGGGAGCTTTTCCTGGAGCGGGCTCATTTCCGCTTCGGCAATCAATATGATTATTCCGAGATTATTTATAAAAGTTATAAGACTCCTGTGCGAATCCGCTGTACCACCCATCCGGTAAAGCAGATTCTAATTACTCCAGAGAAGCATCTGCAAACCACAGGTGGCTGTAAATATTGCCTGCGCGAAATGCGCATTGCCAGCCTCGAAAGGGAGTTGAATCGAGTCAGTCCCACGCGGCGCCTGCCTGATTCCGCCAGCCCCTCCCGCCTGCTCCAGCAAGAAAAATAATCAATCCCGATTCGGCGTCTTGACCTGGCAGCAGATCTAAAGCCTGGAAGAAATTGTATTCACTAATACTTAATAGGGCGTGAAGAATCGCGAATCTGTGGCGAAAGCCACACTGTTGTTGACCGCCTGCGAGTGCAGTGGATTCGCTACGCCCTGCCCCCATGGTCAGTTCCGGTTTATCGCTGATCACCCTTGAGGATGGTCATGCCTCTTACAAGGGCACCTGGAGCCTGATTCTGAATCCAGGCAAGAAGCTTGCAGCCATTCACACCACCTTCCAGCATGCCCAGGGGCCAGGATGTGTGATTGAGACCCTCGACTTTCAGGCAAAGGAGACAGCGGTTGAGTTTCTGCGCCATCTAATGCTGCATAACTGGCAGCTGTGCGATGTTAAGAATGAGGCGGAGCCCATTCTGTTAGGCCTCGCCACCTAGTCACCCCGCCCCAAACCCATGAACTCCATGAGCGCCGCTGAAGCGTTTGCCGCAGTCGCCCTGGCAGCAGTCTGCTGGGATGGTGTCTTGTCGATGGCCGGCTCGAGATCCCTGCGCCATGCCCTCGATTACCGCCGCCCATTTCGTGACTATGACGAAGCTACGATGTTGCAGTTATTGGACTCCCTTCTCAAGCAACTGCGTGAAAAAGGTGCCCAACATCTGATGGTTGATGGCGCAGCTGTTCTGAATGCCAGGCAACGGGGGGCCGCTTTTGCGGTGGCGGCAGAAATCATGCGCTCTGACGGGCCTCTGCAGGATGATGAGCAGAACATCCTGACTAATTTAGCTGCCGCTCTGGAGCTCGAGGGAACCCTCAGCGCTGACATCCTCCGGGTGATGGATATTCTCCATGCGGAGATCGAGTGCGAAGACTGATGGGAATAAGAGTTAGCCCCATGTCCTACTGAACCTGCCACCTCCATGCATGTGCCGGCAGCGGCAACCCCCCCATCTCCGCCATCGCTGCGTTTTACCAGCAAGCGCGGACTCGACCTGCTCAGGGACCCCGCCTTGAATCAGGGCACCGCCTTCGGGCCATCCCAGCGTCTTGCCTTTGGGCTGGAGGGTCTGTTGCCCCCCCAGGTTGAGAGTCTGGCCCTGCAGGTGCAGCGCAGCTGGGCAGCCTTCCGCCAGCTGGATGGCCCCCTGGATCGATATGCCTTCGTCGACGGGCTGCGCCGCAGCAACCTGGTTCTCTATCACCGCTTTCTCCGCGATCACCTTGAAGAGGTGCTGCCGATCGTCTACACCCCCACCGTGGGTGCGGTGATCCAGGATTTCAGCCGCAGTTATCGCACCCCGATCGAGGGGCTCTTCGTCAGTGCCGATCAGCGGGGGCGCCTGCGCCAGGTGTTGCGCAACGCCATCAACGGCCCCATCGACCTCGTTCTGGTCACTGATTCGGAGGGGATTCTCGGCATTGGAGACCAGGGGGTTGGAGGAATCCACATCTGCCAGGGAAAGCTGGCTGTCTACACCCTCTGTGCAGGTCTCAATCCGGAGCGGGTTCTGGCGGTAGCCCTCGATGTG
The DNA here is from genome assembly GCA_035284945.1 of Synechococcus sp. GTDB lineage: Bacteria > Cyanobacteriota > Cyanobacteriia > PCC-6307 > Cyanobiaceae > Cyanobium_A. Next base: position 15,440 of record JAYKGS010000035.1, on the reverse strand, counting down.
GGCACCAATCGCTCCACCCTGCTGGCCGATCCCCTCTATCCCGGCCTGCGTCAGCGCCGTCTGGCCGGGGCCGACTACCTGAACTTCGTTGATGAATTCGTCGAGGCAGTTCAGCTGGAGTGTCCCGGCGCTTGCCTGCATTGGGAAGACTTCGGCACCAGCCATGCCCGCCAGCTGCTGGATCGCTACCGCGACCAGCTGCCGAGCTTCAACGATGACATCCAGGGCACCAGCGGAGTGGTCAGTGCGGCCGTGCTTGCAGCCTGCCAGGGGCTGGGCCAGCCCCTGGCGGACCAGCGCATTGTGGTGTTCGGAGCAGGTACGGCCGGCTGCGGTATCGCCGCGGGGCTGTTGCGCCTCCTGCACAGGGCTGGCCTGAGCCCCCGCCAGGCCAGTGAGCGGATCTGGGCCGTGGATCGGGCCGGGCTCCTGGTGCGGGGGATGGTGGGTCTAAATCCAGTCGCTGCTTCCCTGGCCAGGGATCCGGCCGAGCTGCCGGGGTTTGTCCCCAACCCTGAGGGACAGATTGATCTGGCCGCCGTGGTGGCCCAGGTGCGTCCCACCGTGCTGATCGGGACTTCAACTGTGGCGGGGGCCTTCAGCCGCGATCTGGTGGAGGAGATGGCCCGCCACTGCCCCCATCCGGTGATATTGCCCCTATCCAACCCCACGGCTCTGGCGGAGGCAGTTCCCGCCGACCTGCTCGCCTGGAGCGGTGGTCGGGCCCTGGTGGCGACCGGCAGCCCCTTTGCGCCGGTCGAGCTGCCGGGGGGCCGACGGGAGATCGGTCAATGCAACAACTGCTTTCTTTTTCCGGGGCTGGGCTTTGCCACGGTGGCCCTGGGCCTGCGCAGTATCAGCGACGGGATGATCGATGCGGGCCTGCAGGCCCTGGCGGAGTGGATCCCCGCCAGCCGCGATCCAATGGCCCCCCTGATGCCCGCCCTTGGCGATGGGGCTGCGGTGGCAGGAGCTGTGGCCCAGGCTGTGGCCATTGCCGGAGTGCGGGAGGGGCTGGCTCCTGAAGGGATAAGCGAAGAGCAGGTGCCCCTGTTGCTGCAGCAGGCTCGCTGGCTGCCTGTTTACCCACCCCTGGCAAGTACCTCTGGCTAGGGGTTCATATTTCGTAGCATCCAGTTCCGTGCAGGCCTGCGATGCCCTGGAAGGCCACCTGCATCTCCGACCAGTCCGGCGGGCTGGTCCTGATCAACGGAGCCAGAAGCGGCCCGAGGCTCAAGTCGGACCCGTTCCGATGGAAGGTTTGCGATGTTGGTAAAATTTTGAAAATGTTAGGTGTTATGGAGCGCTTTATTCCTTACAGGTTGGCAAATGATTCGATGATATCTCGACTTGAGCATGATATGCAGGCCTATTATGCATCTTCATCGGACTACTCAGATTTTCAGCGTCCATCATATCATCCAATTGAATGGCGTCATGTGTTAGCTGAAATCAAGAGCAAGCTTGCCCCCTCAGGAGCCCGTATTTCTGTCCTCGAGTTTGGTGCTGGTCGATCAGGTTTTCCAGATTTTTTAAAGGAAAAGCTCACGGCCGATGAGCTGAAAAGGTTGACAATTGTATGTCAAGATGTGACGCAGCTCAATGAATCATATCTTAAGAATAAATTTGATAAAGTGATAACCACCTCGTTGCTTTGCTGCGATTTGTCCGACGGACAGTTTGATATTATCTTCAGCAATCAAGTTATAGAACATGTTGCGAGACCAAGGCAAATACTGGATAAAATATTTGAACTAATGCTCGAGGAAGGAGTGCTTTTTTTATTCGCTCCCCGTTACGATTTTCCCTGCTATCTTTCCCCTTCGTGCCGAGATCTTAATGTAATAAAGCGTTTGCAAGTCAGCATATGGTTGCTATGGATACGTCTAATAGGTCTGCTGCGTAGCGAGCCCAATTTTGTGATGGATTTGCGGCCCGCTTGCTTTAATAATTTAACCATCCGCGACAGCGATGCTATTCATTGGGTTTCCAGATGGGATCTAGAGGCATATGCTCGGGGGAAGGGCTTAACCATAAGTGGCTTGAATATTAACCAAAACGCCCCTTTTCTAAGTAAGCAATGGATTATAGATTTAGGCTGTAGATTGTCCGTGCGCATGCAACGACCTAGTGACCGGTTTAGGCGCAAATTTGCGGGTAATTTGGCATCTTGATTTTGATCTACTTCTTTTACGCCTAGGTCGTGTCAGCCAGGATGATCATTTCTGCCATAATGCGGTTATGGGATCCTCCCCATCTTCGTAAATATGGTAATAATGCTAAAGCATGAATGTTTCATGCCATTGATTCCCGGTAAGTTCAATTAAGCAATTGAACTGTGAACGCAATTCTGCTTCATAATTCTTAGCATCCAGTTCCATGCAGGCCTGCGATGCCCTGGACAGCCTCCGACATCCCCGACCAATCCGGCCGGCTGGCCCTGGTCACCGGCGCCAGCGGCGGCCTGGGACTCGAGACGGCCCGGGCCCTGGCGCGCCACGGCGCCACCGTGGTGCTGGGCTGCCGAAACCCTCAGCGGGCTGAACAGGCCCGAAGGGAGTTGCGGGCCGATGTTGCTGGCGGTCAGATCGATCTGCTCGATCTGGATCTGGCCGATCTGGCTTCGGTGCGCGCTGCGGCGCGCCAACTGGCCGATCGCTACGGCCGTCTGGACCTGCTGATCAACAATGCCGGCGTGATGGGTCTGCCCCGCCGTCTCACCAGTGATGGTTTTGAGATGCAGTTCGGTGTGAACCATCTGGGTCATTTCGCCCTGACCATGGCGCTGCTGCCGCTGTTGCGAGCCCGTGCCGACAGCCGGGTCGTGACCGTGACATCCGGCGCCCAGTACTTTGGCCGCATCGCTTTCGATGATCTGCAGGGGGAGCGTCGCTATGACCGCTGGGCCGCCTACGGCCAGAGCAAGCTGGCCAATGTGATGTTTGCCCTTGAGCTCCAGCAGCGCTTGCAGTCCGCCGGTGCCGCCATGCTCTCACTCGCCGCCCACCCGGGCATCGCCCGCACCAACCTGCAGCCCGCCTCCGTAGCCGCCAGTGGTTCCTGGTTTGAAGCCATGGCCTATCGACTGATGGATCCGCTGTTTCAGAGTTCCGCCATGGGTGCCCTGCCCCAGTTGTTCGCTGCCACGGCGCCCTCAGCCAGGCCCGGAGGCCATTACGGCCCCGACCAGCTGGGTGGAATGCGCGGCCATCCCAGGGAGGTGGCCATGGCTCCAGCTGCCAGCGACGACCAGCAGCGCACGAAGCTGTGGCAGCTGAGCGAGCAGCTCACGGCGCCCTCCTCCCCTGATTTGTGAGATGGCTGCTGCCGATTGCCAGGTTGTTGAGGTCGCTCTGGCGATGCTGGAGCGCGATGGCTGCTGGCTGATGCAGCTGCGCGACGACATTGCCGGCATCGTGGCCCCCGGTTGCTGGGGCCTGTTCGGGGGCCACCTCGATCCGGGTGAGACAGCGGAGCAGGCCCTGCAGCGCGAGCTGCTTGAGGAGATCGGTTGGCAGGCGGAGCAGTTGCAGTACGTCATGAATCACCGCAACTCCAGGCGCCTGGCCCATGTCTTCCGGGGCCGGCTGGCAGTGCCTTTGGCGCAGCTGCAGCTGCTCGAGGGTCAGGACATGGCCCTGGTGCCACCGCAGGATTTGCTCAGGGGTTCGATCTGGAGCCCAGGGCTCCAGTCCTATCGTCCCCTGGCGGAGGGATTGGCCGAGGTGATGGAACGGTTTTTCGCGGGGCCCTGGCCCCAGTTCCGCCCCTGATCCTGATCCACCCAGCACAGCTGCCACCTGTCCGCTGCGATTTGCAACGGATAGGTTTTAGTGATAACCAGGCCTAGCTCCCGGCTGGATTCCAGTCAGGGCCACGGAGTGAATTTCACCGCCTCATATTTGGCGATCGAGATGCGCCAGCCCCTGGTGGCCACGTTTTTCAGGCTGTCAAGCAACACCTGCGTTTCCCCCCCGGAGAGCCAGCTTGCCTTGAGCAGCGGCAGCTGCTCGCTCATGACAGCCAGGGGTATCTCCACCAGCAGTAGACTTGCCTCCCCGGCGGCTCTCCTGAGAGGGCCTTCATCGCTGCGCTGCCAGAGCCGCAGCAGCAGGTCCAGGGCGAGGCTGCGGCCTGCCTCCCCGGGTTCGACCGCCTGCGCAGCGGCTTGAGAGAGGGATCTGCCGGTAAGGGGCAGGGCTCGCTTGCCTGCGATCTCCACCAGCGAGAGGGCAACCAAATAGGGAGCGTCGGCCATCTTCTCGGTCCTTCAGGAGCACACCAGCCTGCCCGATCACCCCGATCGACATGCCCTTCAGAGCGTTCTGGATGCGGCATGGCTACATTCACTAAGCCAATCCAGCCCCACCGTTTGGGTGAGTGTTCCATGGCCACCATCGGAGACCAGCTCCAGACCTACCGCGCCGCCCTCACCGAGGCCCAGGCAAAGGGTGATCTGGCGATCGCGCGCAAGATCGAGCAGCAAATCAAGGATCTGGAGGCATTTCAGCAGCGCCATCCCGATGAGGCCGTCGCACCTTCACCGCTGGAGGTCTTCTGCGACCTCAACCCCTCTGATATCAATTGCCTCGTCTACGACGACTGAACAGCTGGTGCTGCTCCCGGTGAGGATTTCCAGCTCCTAAGGTGGGCTGGTTTCCTACCGCACTTCAGCCAGGGTTAAACGCAGCCAGGGTTAAACGCAGGCGCATGGATCTCACCGAATTTCTGGCCAATGGCGGCCATGGAGTGCAGGAGGAGGGACTCGAGTCCATTGAGATTCCTGGGCGCATCGCGGTGGCTGCCAAGGGTCGCTTCATGTTGAGGGCCCTCTGCCGCAGTTTTGGGGGCTACTCCCGGATCACCTGTGCGGTGACCGATCAGCAGGCCTGCCTCGACTACCTGGCAGACGAAGCTGAAGATCCCTATCAGCTGCTCATCTGCACCGATTATCTCGAGAGCGGCAGCGGGTTCGATCTGGTGCGGCAGGCACGGCAGCTCCATCCCCGCATTCATGCCGTGGTGCTGGCCCTGGGAGACTCGATTCCAGCCGAGTGTCTCGATGCGCCCTGGCTGCAGGCGGTTGTGGCCGAAGCAGACTTTGTGGACGATCAGCAACCCCTGCAGGCAGCTGTGATGGCGGTGCTCGGTGGCCACTCCTACCGCAGTCCTTCCCTGCGCACGGGAATCCTCCCCTACCTGAGCTGTCCGCGGCTGACGCCCCGGGAATACGAGGTGCTCGACCTGCTCGCCAGCGGTCTCAGCGATCGCCAGATCGCCAAACGGCTGGTGGTCAGCGATGAAACAGCCCACACCTACACCAAGCGCCTGCTGCAGACCCTCAACGTGCACAACAGGCTGCAGGCCGTGCTCAAGGGTATGCGGTGCGGCATGGTTCAAATCTGAAGGTTCCCCCTCGCAGCCATCCACGGCTGGTCCTTTCAGGCAGATTGAAGCCCATCCCAGCTCAGGATGGACATCAAATGGCCTTGATTCAGCGCCAAACGCCCTATCCCCACTGGGAATTCAGCGATCCGGCCAGCGGCGACCTGGTGCGTGTCGTACCGGAGCGTGGCGGGTTGATCAGCGGCTGGAGCTGCTCAGGCCACGAGCTGGTTTACCTCGATCTCGAACGCTTCCTCGACCCGGCCCAATCGGTGCGGGGAGGATTTCCGGTGCTGTTCCCGATCACCGGCGGTCTGCCGGACAATTTGCTGCCCTTACCCCAGGGTAATTTCAGCCTCTCCCAACATGGCTTTGCCAGGCAGATGCCCTGGCGGCTGGAGCCCCTCCCCGATGGACGGGGGATCCAGCTGCAGTTGACCGATACCCCCGAAACGCTCAAGGCCTATCCGTTCAACTTCCTGCTCAGCATGGAAGTGCGGCTGGCCCAGTCGGCCCTGGAGATCAGCACGCTGGTGGAAAACCGCAGCAGTGAAGTGATGCCGTTCAGCTTCGGACTGCACCCATACTTCAACCTCTCCAGCCTGGAGACGGTGCGGTTTGAGGGCTTGCCAGCCCAGTGCCTCAACCACCTCAGCATGGAAGAGGCCTCCAGCGCAGAACAGATGGAACGGTTGGCCAGTGGCATAGATCTGCTGGTCCGCCCCACGGGTTCGGTTCGCCTGGTGGATCCTGGCGCCGGCACGAGTCTCGAGCTGCAGCTGACCCACCCTCTGGATCTGGTGGTGCTCTGGACGGAGCCGCCCCGGCCCATGGTGTGCATGGAGCCCTGGACCGCACCGAGGCAGGCCCTGCTCAGCGGCGACCGCAAACTGGAGTTGAGTCCAGGAGCGGGCATGAGACTGGATACCCGCTATGCCTTCAAGGTGACTAAAAGTTCCTAAGGGAAATTTTATTAAGTTGCCACGATTCGCCATTCATAAATAGATGGGGGTCGATCAGGCCCGGCCCAGCTCGCAATGACGGCATCTATTCAATTTTTTTGATCAAACGAGAGTGCAGCAAGTGATCAATGTTCTGGCCATTATCCTTGGCGGTGGTGCTGGTACCCGTCTGCAGCCCCTCACCCTGACTCGAGCCAAGCCGGCGGTGCCTCTGGGCGGAAAGTACCGGCTGATTGATATTCCCATCAGCAATTGCATCAATTCCGGGATCAACAGGATCTACGTCCTTACCCAATTCAACAGCCAGTCGCTCAACCGCCACCTCAGCCTCACCTACAACCTCTCTGCAGGTTTCGGTGGTGGCTTCGTGGAGGTGCTGGCGGCCCAGCAGACACCGGACAGTCCAAGCTGGTTCAGGGGAACGGCCGATGCGGTGCGCCAGTACCGCCAGCTGTTCGAGGCCTGGGAAGGGGATCAGGTGCTGATCCTCTCGGGGGACCAGCTCTATCGGATGGATTATGCCGCTTTCGTAAACGCCCATCGGGCCAGCGGCGCTGCCCTCACTGTTGCGGCCCTGCCGGTGGAGAGGTCGGCAGCCGCTGGCTTCGGCCTGATGCGCACGGACGTCAACGGCCGTATCCAGGAATTCCAGGAGAAGCCCAGGGGAGCTGCGCTTGACGCCATGCGGGTCGACACTGGGCCCCTTGGCCTCGGGCCCGGGGAGGCGGAGCGGCGTCCTTTTCTGGCCTCCATGGGGATCTATGTGTTCCAACGGGAAGCGTTGTTTGAGTTGCTTGCCAGCCAGCAGGAAGCCATTGATTTTGGTCAGGAAATCATCCCGGCAGCCCTGGCCAGTGGGCTGCATCTGCAGAGCTTCCTGTTTGATGATTATTGGGAGGATATTGGCACCATCAAGGCCTTTTACGAGGCCAATCTGGCCTTGACCGATCCCCAGCCTGCCTTCAGTTTTTACGATGAGCACGTTCCGATCTACACCCGCAGCCGCTCCCTGCCCCCGAGCCAGATCCATCAATCCCAGCTGCGCCGATCTGTTTTGAGCGAGGGCTGTTTGCTGGATCGTTGTCTGATTGATCACTGCGTTCTGGGCCTGCGTCTGCGGGTAGAGGCGGGTGTTGTGCTGGAGGACACCCTGGCTATGGGTGCCGACAGTTATGAATCGGGGCCAGAGCGGGATCTGGTGCGCTCGCGCGGCGGGGTTCCCCTCGGTATCGGGGCTGGTTCCCATGTGCGGGGAGCGATCCTTGATAAAAATGTGCGCATTGGCGCCAACGTGCAGCTGATCAACAAGGATCGGGTGGAGGAAGCAGATCGCAGTGAAGTGGGTTTCACGATCCGCAGCGGCATAGTTGTGATCGAAAAAAACGCCACCTTGCTTGATGGCACCGTGATCTAGGCGCTGTCGTGTCCTGCTCCAGGGGATTTTCTCCTGGCAGTATCCCACGGCTCGCATTCACCTGGCTGCTGGGTGGCAATGACTTGGACCAAACCTGCATATGGCACTCCATGGGTCCAATCAGCATCAACCACCACCAAATTCCCAGGGCCTGCTGCTACAATAAATTCAATTGAGATAACACAAGATGCTTACAGGCTCTGAACTGCTCGCTAAGGTCAAGGAGCTGGGGGATGTTTCCAAATCGGATCTGGTTCGCAGCTGCGGCTATGTGAGTACCAAGAAAGATGGTAGTGAGCGACTTAATTTCACTGCCTTCTACGAGGCCCTTCTGGGGGCCAAGGGAGTCAGTCTCGGCGCCGACAGCCTCGGCAGGGGCACGGGGAAAGGTGGCCGCAAGCTGAGCTTCACCACAAAGATTCAGTTCAACGGCAACCTGCTGGTTGGCAAGGCGTATACCGCCATGCTGGATCTCAAGCCTGGGGACGAATTTGAGATCAAGCTCGGCCGTAAGCAGATCAAGCTCGTGCCCATCGGTGGAGCCGATGAGGAGGAGTGATCTGAGGTTCCTTGCAGCCCACCTTCAGGTTCTGCCCCCTGCCTAGGGTTCCTGTTGCCTAGGACTCTGGTTTATCTGGGGCCCCCTCTTCTGCTTTCCCGCTCTGCTCTTCTGCCCTGTCAAGGCAAGAAGAGCAGAGTACCTTGCCCTTGCGTTGTCTATACACTCTGATCGAGCGCTCAATCTGCACTCCACAGCTACAGCAGGGAAACAGGGGGCTCATCCTTCCAGCCAGCCTTTCTCCCCAGCTTGCCATGCTCTCTTGCCCCAGCCTTCCTCCGATCGCGGGTCAGGAACGGGAGCTTCTTGCCCTGATGCAGCGGGAAGCTGCGCTTTTCGCCCCCCATTCCAATCTTCAGCTGGAGCAGATCCGCTCCGCTTTTGCCTGCGCGCTTCACATGCATCAGCCCACGATTCCTGCGGGGCCCGGCGGCGAGCTGATCTCTCACCTGCAATACATGTATGAACACCCTGGCGAGGGTGATAACCACAACGCCGAAGCCTTTGCCCACTGTTACAAGCGGCTTGCTGAGATTATTCCCCAGCTGATAGGTGAGGGCTGCAATCCCAGGATCATGCTTGATTATTCGGGCACCCTGCTCTGGGGCTTTGAGCAGATGGGCCGGCGGGATATCCTTACTGCTCTAAAAACCCTCGCCTGCGACCCGGGTCTTCATCCCCATGTGGAGTGGCTTGGCACCTTCTGGGGCCATGCGGTGGCCTCCTCGACGCCGATACCAGATCTCAAATTGCAGATCATGGCCTGGCAGCACCATTTTGCCGCCCTTTTTGGCACTGGTGCCCTGCAACGGGTGAAGGGTTTTTCGCCGCCTGAGATGCATCTTCCCAATCATCCTGATACTCTCTACGCCCTGGTCAAGGCCCTGCTCGAGTGTGGCTATCGCTGGTTACTGGTGCAGGAGCACAGCGTGGAAAATCCTGACGGCTCCAGCCTGATTCGGGAGCAAACCCTGATCCCCAACCGCTTGGTGGCCCGCAACTCCAGCGGCGCTGAGGTAAGCATCATCGCCCTGATCAAAACCCAGGGTTCCGATACCAAGCTGGTAGGGCAGATGCAGCCCTGCTATGAGGCCCTTGGTCTCGGCCCCCAGCCCCTTGGCGCCAGCTCTATTCCTGCCTTGGTCTGCCAGATAGCTGACGGTGAGAATGGCGGCGTGATGATGAATGAGTTTCCCCCCGCTTTTATTCAGGCCCATCGGCGATTGGCCGCCACTGGCCAGGCGAACAGCATCGCTGCAGCCACTGAAGCTCAGGCCGCTGGCACAGTGGCGATCAATGGCAGCGAGTATCTCGAGCTGCTCGAGGGGTCAGGGGTGCCCAGCTCCTCCTTCCCTGCCATACAGGCTGGGCAGCAACACAAGTTATGGTCGCTGCTGGATGCCCAAGGCAGCGGCGAATCATCCGGGGCTGGGGTGGTTCAGGCCGCCATTGACCGCCTCCAGGCTGCCGATCCTTCCTTTTCGATGGCCGGTGCTTCCTGGACCAACAACCTCAGCTGGGTGGAGGGCTACGCCAACGTGCTGGAGCCGATCAACCAGCTCAGCGCCCGCTTCCACCAGCATTTCGACCCCCTGGTGGCGGCCGAACCCGCCCTTACCCAGACTCCGCTTTACCAGCAGTGCCTGCTGCACCTGCTGCTGCTGCAAACAAGCTGCTTCCGCTACTGGGGCCAGGGCACCTGGACCGACTACGCCCGAGAAATCCACCGGCGTGGTATGGAACTGCTTAGCAGCGCGGCCCCTTAGGTCGGGCGAAGGGCCCGCCCGAGGCTTGCAAGCCGGCGTCCATTCACCCCCAGATCCGAATCCCCCATGCGGGAAACCGACCTGGCCTGCAGCTGGCCCCGGTCGTGATCCGCGTAGAGCTCCAGATCGTCGACAAAGCCAAACAGGGAGCTGCTGGCGGTGGCATGCAGGTAATCCTCGCCCCGCTCCACCAGCGTGGTTCTGGGCATGGACTCAACCACAGAAATCAGTTGGGTGAGTGCTTCCTCCGGATTGCTCACCGCCCAATCAGCCCTGGCGCAGTGGGCTGCAGATGGGCAGGGCGACAGGGAGCCGTTGTGCACCCCCAGCTCCGGCGGCAGCGGGCCGACCAGGTGGAAAAGGGCCAGGCTGACGATCAGCAGCAGGGGTTGGAGAAGGGGTCCCAAAGTGATTCTGGAGCTGCCCAGGTAGGGGTAAGCACGCTTCCACACCTTCATTCTTAGCGGAAGTGCATGGCAGCACGGCGCCAATCGATGATGCTGCTTCCCTGTGGCTCCCTGAGCTACCCCATGGACCCCCTCCAGGTTGTCTGGTTCAAGCGGGATCTTCGAGCTGAAGATCACCGTCCTCTGCTGGAGGCGAGTCGGCAAGGAGCTGTGCTCCCCCTCTATGTGGTGGAGCCCGCCTACTGGCAGCAGCCCGACAGCTCGGCGCGTCAATGGCAGTTCTGCCACGAATCCCTGCTGGAGTTGCGTTCAGCCCTGGCCTGCCTGGGCCAACCCCTGGTGGTCCGGGTCGGTGCGGTGGAGCAGGTGCTGGAAAGGGCCCGGCAGCACGCCATCGTGTGGCACGAGATCCCCCAGTTCGGAGTCAGCCGAGGCCAGCTCCAACGCCAAGGGTGGGCAAGGCGTTGGGAGGAGCGCATGGCTGAGGCCATCGCTCCGGCACCACTGCGGTTGGCGCCTTTGGCGGGGCTGGACCCCGGGACCATTCCCGGCTCTGGGGAGCTTGGCCTCGAGCCAGATCCCTGCCCGGGCCGCCAGCTTGGCGGCCGTCCCAGGGGCCTGGCGCTGCTGGAGAGTTTCCTGGAGCGGCGCAGCCTCAATTACCAAAGTGGCCTGTCGAGTCCAAACACGGCCTTTGCCAGCTGCTCGCGGCTCTCTTCCCATCTGAGCCGGGGCACCCTGTCGCTGAGGGAGGTGGTGCAGCGGAATCGCCAGCGTCGCCAGGCCCTCACGGCGGTCTCCTGGCGCCGGGCCCTGCAGCGCTTCGATGAGCGCCTGCACTGGCACTGCCACTTCATCCAGAAGTTGGAGAGCCAGCCGAGCCTGGAGTTTGAGGAGCTCCATCCCCACACCGCCGGCCTGCGTGGGGGAGATAGCAACGCTAGCGGTGAGCGTCTGGCGGCCTGGGCCGCAGGGCGGACGGGTCTGCCATTCGTGGAGGCCTGCATGCGGGCTCTGATCGCCACCGGATGGCTCAACTTCCGCATGCGGGCCATGTTGATGTCGGTGGCCCCCGGCTTTTCGTCGATTACGAACCCGGAATTCACTGGAGCCAGTGCCAGATGCAGTCGGGCACCACCGGCATCAATACCATCCGCATCTACAACCCCATCAAGCAGGGTCTGGACCACGATCCCGAAGGTCTGTTCATCCGCCGCTGGCTGCCTGAGCTGGCGGCGCTGCCGGCGGTTTTTCTGCACCAACCCTGGACGCTGGATGGGGCCACCCAGGAGCGGCTGGGCTGGGGGCTCGGTGACGACTATCCAAGGCCGATCGTCGAATGGGCGGCCGCGGCGGCGGCCGCCCGCGAGCGGCTCTGGTCGCTGCGGAGCCAGCAGGGATGCGCAGCCACCGCCGCTGAGATTCAGCGTCGTCACGGCTCGCGGCGCTCGCCCATGGGGGCCAGCCGCCGCTCCTTTGGAGTCCGCTCCTCATGGGGCTGCGACCAATTGGGCCTGGATCTGGTCTGAGCGCTCATGTGCGGTGCACCCCTGCTGGCGTCTGTTGCAGGCTCACTTCCTGCGGCAGTAGCCACCCCCCACGTTCATCCAGCCTTCGGGGCAGGCTTCGCCGTTGGTGGGTTTAACCGTGTAGGTCATCAGGCCGAGGGTGCTGCATTTGCCGTTGAGCATGTCCACGTATCCCAGGGGGCAGATGCTGCCGATCTTGGGTACCTGGCGCTGGGCCTGGGCTGGCGGCGAAACCCAGGCCAGACCAGGGATCACAACGAGGAGGGAAAGCAGTGCGCGACTGGTTGGCATGGGGAGCTGGCAAGTAGATGGACCGATGTTAAGGAGGGCCAGCCCTACAGCCAAATCAGTGCCCCAGCTTCGGAGCAGCCGAATACCTTCTCAATGCCGCGGCGTATCAGAACAACCGCTCAAATTCAGTTAACCATTATTGACAGGTGACATGTGTTCCTCCGCATATTGGTTATGAATTTGCAAAGTGGCATCAAGGAATGAAATTACTCACAAATTGCCTTTGACTTGTATGGTCAAGTCTTTTGATGAGGTTTCCCGTCCCATGACTATGGCTGCGTAATTCTGTTCTCCCTTCCCCAGCCTTAAGGCGGCTTTGGAAATGGGCGAGATCATAACTTTGCACAGGCGGCCATAGTGTGCTAGCTTGAGGATCAAGATTATTTTATCAATTATCAAGATGGTCCCCTATACCATCAGGGAAAGTTTAATAAAGTTAATGCCCCAGCCATCTCCTGTCAAGCTTGTGAGAATCGGTGGCTCCAAGGATGGTGCTTATTTAGTGCCCGATGATTTAGACGCTATACAGGCCTGCTTCTCGCCGGGCGTAAATAATTTTAAAGATTTCGAAGATGAACTCACGCTGAAATATGGCATTAAATGTCATATGTGTGACTATACTAGTGATCTTGAAAAGTTTAAAACACCTTTGATAAATGGAATGCAAACTTTTGAAAAAAAATGGCTTGATATAGATGGCGGAGCGGACAGTATTTCCCTGGCTGAGTGGGTAGAAAAGAGCTGTGGAACAAGTCATGATGACTTATTGCTTCAGATGGATATTGAGGGCGCTGAATTAAGAAATCTAAATGGGGCCAGTGTTGAATTGATGAATAGATTTAGAATTTTGCTTCTCGAGCTGCACGTGCCTGCATGCGATAGCTCGCAGATGCAATTCGGTGCGGATATTTGCCAGCTAATTGACAAGCTCTACGAGACCCATGCCTGTGTGCACATTCGGGCTAATAATTGCTGTGGAGATTTTATCGATGGGGGGACTGGAATGAATATCCCTAATGTCATGGAAATAACCTATCTGCGCAGGGACAGATTTACGGGTGAGCCTAGGCATATGCTTCCGCCCCAGTTGCCCCACCCCCTTGATATACCATTTAATTTGCCCCAGATTCAGCCTTTGCACCTCAACTCTAATTGGCTGGGGGGTCGTAAGCGCAGCTTAAAATCTGAATTAAAAATCTATCAAGATTATATTATCTATGAATCGGAGAGCCAGCCTCGAATCATCAGCCTAGATTACTTGCGTAAAGGGCTTCTGATTTGCAAAAAAAATTCTTTCAGGGATCTTTCTAGTGTAATTTATGGTTTTCGCCTATTGGCTTTTCACATCCGTTTTCAGATCAAGAACCTTATGCCGTTGCTATCCAGGCGCCAAACTACACTGATTGAAAGTTAATAAGTTGATTGAAAGTTGATAAGTCCTGCCCCAGCAGAGCTGAGATCAACCGAACAGACAACTTGATAGGCAGAGATCCCCTGCTCAAGCCCCTTGCCCTCCGGCCTGAACACCGCCCTGGCGGGGTGGTCTCCCAAACGGCACCCCTGACCTAGGGACGAATCCAGCGCACAGGTCCCCGCGCTGGCGCCAACGGCACCAGGGCGAAGACCAGCTCCACGGCGCTGGCTGCCCAGTCGGGATGGGCTTCCAGCCAGCAGCCCCAGGCCCGCTCCAGCCTGAGGCGCTTGCCCCGGCGCAGGGCGGCGACCCCCCAGCCATCGGATCCGCAGCGGCGACGGCCCTTCACCTCCACCAGCAGCAGCCGGCCACTCTTTTCCAGTACCAGATCCAATTCGCCCCAGCGGCAGATCCACTGGCGTGCCAGCAGACGCCAGCCCCGCTGCTGCAGCAGGCGCAGAACCCGCTGCTCAGCCCAGTCACCCTGGCGGCGTGCAGCGGTGCGGGGCATGGGCTGGCTCCGGGAGAATCAGTACCGATCACATTCAGCCTTCCCACCGGTGCCTGCCTGCGATGGGTATGGGTATCCCTAGGGTGGCCTGAGCTCCCCCGCCGGCATGTCTTTTCATTGGCGCCCCCTAGTCAAGCTGGCCCTGGCCCTGGTGCTGTGCCTGGCTGCAAGCTGGTGTGCCCCCACTGCTCCGGCCCTAGCCGCCATGGATGTGGCCAAGCAGGTGCTGATCGGCGCCGACTTCTCCGCCCAGGACCTGCGGGGAGCCACCTTCAACCTCACCAACCTGCGCGATGCCAGCTTCGCCGGCTCCGATCTGCAGGGGGCGAGCCTGTTCGGCGCCAAGCTGCAGGATGCCGACTTGAGCAACACCAACCTGCGCGAGGCCACCCTCGATTCGGCGATCTTCGATGGCACCAACCTCACCAATGCGGTGCTCGAGGATGCATTTGCCTTTAACACCAAGTTCACCAATGTGGTGATTGAGGGGGCCGACTTCACCAACGTGCCCCTGCGCGGCGATGCCCTCAAAACCCTTTGCGGCGTGGCCAGCGGCACCAACCCGGTGACAGGCCGCGATACCCGCGCCAGCCTGGGTTGTGGCTGAATCCCTCTGGATCGATGAGCTTTGACGCCCACAGCCGCGAGCGCCTCGAGGCCCTTGGCCGCACCCTGCCCCAACCTATACCCCAGCCCGCCGCTGGCTCCTCGCTGAGGGCAATGGAGAAGCGCCACCGGGTGGAAGTGGAGGAAAACCCCGAGGCCCTGTTCCGCGAGCTGATGCAGGTGAGCCCCGATGGCAGCGTGCCGCCCCATCTGATCGAGCGGTTGAAACAGCTCGAAGCGCGCGGGCCGGAGCTAGCCCCTGGGGCGGCATCCTCCAGCCCTGCCTCCAGCGGCCCATCCCCGACGCGCACCAAACGTCAAGGCCGGGGCCCCCTGGGGCGGGCAGATCCCCGCAAGGCCGCGGAGCACTTCGATCTCTACACGGCCTTCCAGCAGTTGCTGTTAGAAGAGGAATCTCTTGACTAATAAGATTTTTTACAGCTATTGCAAATCGTATCGAATAGCCCAGGGAACCTCTGGGCAACGAGCCCTCAAAGAGGGTCCAAGCTTGCGATTTGCTTGGAATGAACAATTTCTGGGGGATCTGAGGCTTGATAGGCCTGATTTCACCTTCACGGCAACTAAAATTAGCTTAT
>JAYKGS010000034.1:0-5195 GCA_035284945.1 Synechococcus sp. | reverse complement strand
GAAACCTGGAATGGACGTATGGCCATGCTCGGCTTCGTGATCGGCCTGGCTACCGAGCTGCTCACAGGCCAGGGCATCCTCCAGCAGATCGGGCTCGGCTGATCTTCAGGGGTACGGCCCTCCCTTTGGCATCCCAGCTCCCTATCTCCACCCAATTTCCGAGAATCAAACCATCCATGACCAACTCTCCAGCTAACGATCAATGGTTCAAGAACCGCGCTGAAGAACTGATCCACATGGAGCAGCTCAAGAGCGCTGAACTTTTTAACGGTCGCGCCGCCATGCTTGGCATTGTGATCGGCATTCTCACCGAGGCCATCACAGGCTCCGGCATCGCCCACCAGATCGGCCTGGGTGCTTTGGTGGATGGCTACGCCGCCTGCCGCACCCAGTTTCTGCCCTTCTGCTTCTGAGCCCCAGTTCGGTTCAGTGATCCATCTCCCCCGGTGGTAACGCCGGGGTTTTTCATGTCAAACGCCCAACCCCCGCTCCCATGACCGGCAATCTCCAGGCCATCGGCTTTCTGATCACCTGGGTGCTGGGTTGGGGCATTGGCGGCTCGCTCATCGATGCCGGGCTTATCAACGCAGGGGTTTACTCGCTTGAGGGAGGTCAGGCAGGTACCGCCACCACGTTTATCCTCTGGAGCCTGCTGTGGGTCTTCGCTGGGATCTGGTTATATCGGCGCTTGACCCGGCCTGTCACCCCGGAGAGTTGAGCAGCCAGGCCAACTTCAACTGCCACCAATTTCTCAGGCCGCACCAGGGCGGCGCTTCTGGCTCACGTAGAGAGCTGCTCCACCAGCCGCCAGGCCCAGGCCAGTGCTGATGGCTAGGAACACCAGGGTCTGAAGCAGCAGCAGGAAGAAGCCCAGCGCAGAAAATGCAGTGATGCGGAGCTTGGCCTTGATCAGCAGGGTGAGCAGCAACAGCACCGTCGCCTTGAGGGCAAGCACCCTCGCCGTACTGAAAGGACAGAAAGGATTGAGAAGCACAGTCATACCGTGAAGTGGTTCCATTCTGGCGGGAGGATCCGACAGTGGCGGAACTTCAGGTTAGGGGCGGTTGCGGTTCGCTCCACTGCGACACCCACGCCCTCGCCCTTATGGAAGGCCCATATGAACACGATGCGATTGCTCTGTTTGAGCACGCGAGGACCACTCTTTTGGCTCGTGATTCTCTCGGGGCTGTCATTATTCAGCCAAAGATCCGTAAATTAAGCCCAGACATAGCGCTACGTATTTTATGTTCGCAACGGCAGAAAGCCATGGCCAGATAGCAGGACGGTTCTCCTGCAAAAGCTGATGCAGGTGCAGGTGTTCAGTGCCGAAGAGTTTGCTTCTTGACGAAGAACTGAAACAATGGCTGGGAAGCCGTGGACCAGCTTCAGGCCCAAGGGACTTCGCGACGGGCCTGCTGAACAATTTCCAGTTTCTCCCTGCATGCAAACCTCCCCTGCCCCCAGTGGTGCCGAACTTCTGGCATTGGAACGCCAGAGTCGTGCACACGGCAGCGGGGTTGGCCTGAGCGAGTTGGTGGGCTGCTGGCGGCTGGAGCAACTCTGGAGCAAGGCGGAGGCCAAGCCCCTGGGAGGGCCAGCTGCCCTGCTGCGCCAGCTTCAGGCCAGCCTCAAGATCGCTGCGGCCAGCGAAAGCCCGCCCCTGCAGAGTGGACAGCCTGTTTCGGTGCACAACAGCGTGCAACTGGGACCACTCCAGCTGCAGTTTCGCGGCCATGGAAGTCTGCAAGGAAAGAGGCCCCTGCTGCAATTCTGGTTTGAGGAGCTGGAGGTGCGGCTTGGCCAACGCGCCATCTGGCGGCAACCCATCAATCGCCGGCCCCAGCCCAAGCGGCTTCCCTTTTTTGCCCTGATCGGCTGTCAGGCCAACTGGCTCGCCGCCCGTGGCCGGGGCGGGGGGGTGGCCCTGTGGAGGCGGAGCGCAAACTAAAGCTGGGCCTTCAACTCCCGTTGGAGCAGGGCAAAGAGATAGTCGGGCTCGCGGTACTGGCTCGGCAGGCAGTTGTGCAGGATCTCAAGCCTTTGCCAGCAGACGGTGCGACGCACCTTGGTGATGGATTTACCTTCCCGAATCAGAAGACGCATGGCCTTGCAGTAGAGGGAGTAGTTGGCTTCCAGTTCACCGATGGTGAGCCCGGGTGCTCTTGGGGATGCGGTCATGGGACAGGCGACCTCGGGATCCAGGCAGACCCCTGATGAACACTGGAAGGACTCTCCGCCCAAACCCTGTTTTACCGATCCCCCCATCCGGGGACAATTCAGGCTCAACAGATGCGGGGCAGCAGTTCACCGCTGAGCGGCACCAGCAGTCGTTCGGTGCCCAGAGCGGTGGTGAGCAGCACCCGGGCGCCGGCGCCAGTGGCTGGGCGCACCGAGCCGATCCAGGCACCGCCGCTGGCTGCCAGTAGGGCCTGGGCCTGATCGCGAGCCTGGGGCGGCACCGCGACCACAAAGCGGCCCTCATTGGCCAGGTGCAGGGGTTCAAAGCCCAGCAGCGCGCAGCTGCGCGCCACGGGTTCCAGCACCGGCAGGCGCCCTTCCTCGATCGCCAACTCCACTTCCGCCGCTTCAGCCAGCTCCTGCAGCGCACTGGCCAGGCCGCCGCGGGTGAGGTCGCGCAGGCAGTGGATCCGTACACCCGCTTCCAGCAGTGCGCTCACCTGGGGCCAGAGAGGCGCGCAGTCGCTGAGTACGGGCGGCTGTAGCACCAGCCCGTGGCGCGCCGCCAGGATTGCCACCCCATGGCGGCCCAGGTCGCCGCTCACCAGCAGCTGGTCGCCCGGGCGAATCGCCGTGGGATCGATAGGCCCCGGCGCCTCCACCACGCCGATGCCGCTGGTGGTGAGAAACACCCCATCGGCCTTGCCCCGCTCCACCACCTTGGTGTCGCCCGTGACGATCGTGAGTCCGCAGCCCCGGGCGGCCATGGCCATCGAGGCCACCAGGCGCCGCAGCAGCTCCAGGGGCAGCCCCTCCTCCAGGATCAGCCCAACACTGAGGTGCAGGGGCCGGGCCCCCGCCATAGCCAGATCATTGGCGGTGCCGGTCACCGCCAGGCTGCCGATGTCGCCACCGGGGAATTCCAGCGGCTGCACCACATAGCCGTCGGTGCTGAAGGCCAGCGGGCCATGGGGGAGCTCGAGTCGGGCGGCATCGTGCAGCACCTGGGCCGGATCGGCATAGAGGGCCCGCAGCTCCTGGTGGATCAGCTGCTGCATCAGGGTGCCGCCGCCACCGTGGGCCAGCTGGATCCGATCACCCATGGGGCTTCCTCACGGACTCTGGCGCCGGTAGCGGTGGTAGGCGGCGCAGGCCCCCTCACTCGACACCATCGGCGCGCCCAGGGGCTGCTCGGGGGTGCAGGCCGAGCCAAAGGCAGGGCAGTCGGGGGGGATGGCGCGGCCCTGCAGGATCGGGCCGCTGATGCAGGGGGTGTTTGGCCGGGGCCTGCCGTCCTGGGTCGGGGCCAGCCCAAAGCGCTCAATGGCGTCGAAGCCCCGGTAGGCCGGGGCGAGGCCGAATCCGCCGGCGGCGATGGTGCCCAGGCCCCGCCAGGGCCGATCCTCCACCACAAACACCTCCCTCAGCAAGGCCTGAGCAGCGCCGTTACCCCGTTCGCGCACCACCCGGCCGTAGGCGTTGGCGAGGGCCGGGGTTCCCGCCTCGAGCAACTGCACCAGCTGCAGCAGGCCAGCCATCACATCGGCCGGTTCAAAGCCAGTCACCACCACCGGCACCCGCTGGCGTGCCACCAACTCCCTGAGCTCGGCGCTGCCCATCACCGCGGCCACGTGGCCCGCTGCCAGGAAGCCCTGCACCTGGGTGGCGGGATCGAGCAGCAGGGCCTCCATCGCCGGGGCAACCCGCACATGGGCCAGCAGCACGCTGAGGTTGGCCAGGCCCAGCTGCCGCGCCTGGCGCAACAGCAGGGCCGTGGCCGGGGCTGTGGTTTCAAAACCCACCGCCAGGAACACCACCTGGCAAGCGGGCGCGCCCCGGGCCAGGGCTATGGCCTGCAGGGGCGAGGTGAGCAGGCGCACGTCGCCGCCGCTGGCACGGGCGCCAAGCAGATCAGTGCCCATGGTGCTGCCGGGTACCCGCAGCATGTCGCCGTAGGAGCAGAGGATCACCCCCGACCTGGCCGCCAGCTCCAGGGCTGCATCGATTCGCTCCGCCGGAGTCACACACACCGGGCAGCCCGGGCCGTGGATCAGGCGCAGCCCCGGCGGCAGCAACTGATCTAGGCCCCAGCGCAGGATTGCGTGGGTCTGGCCGCCGCACACCTCCATCACCGTCCAGGGGCGACTGGCGGTGGCGGCCAGCGCCGCCGCCAGCTCGGCCACCTGGCCAGAGGCGGGGGAACTCACCAGGGCCCCGGCGCCTGGCGGGCATCAACTGGGCGGAAGCCGCCAATCGCACGCATGTACTGGGCTCGCTCGTATTCGGTGGGGTTGGGGCAGCGCAATTGGCTCATGCAGCCCACCAGCTGGCCCACGCTGGCCAGCTCGTGCTCCATCAGCCAGATGGAGAGCTCCTCCTCCAGGCCCGCCAGTCGATCGGAGCCATGGCGCAGCAAGGCCCCCACCACCTGGGTCGCCGAAGCTCCCGCCATCAGCAGGCGCACCACGTCAGTGCCCCGATGCACCCCCCCACTGGCCGCCAGATCCAGCTGCTGGCGGCCATGGAGCAGGGCTATCCAGCGCAGGGGCAGGCGCAGGTCGTGGGGGGTGGACAGCAGCAGGTTGGGCCGCACCTCCAGGGTTTCGATGTCGATGTCGGGCTGGTAGAAGCGGTTGAACAGCACCAGTCCATCGGCCCCAGCATCCGCCAGGCGGCGGGCCATGGCGCTGAGGTTGGTGAAGAAGGGGCTGAGCTTCACCGCCAGGGGCAAGCGCACCTGGGCGCGAACCTGGCGCACGATCTCCTCCAGCTCCGCTTCGATGGCGGCACCGGAGAGCTCCGGATCGGTGGGAATTGAGTAGATGTTGAGCTCCAGGGCCGAGGCGCCGGCCGCCTCGATCCGCCGCGCCGACTCCACCCAGCGGCCACCGCTGGTGCCGTTGAGGCTGGCGATCAGCGGCACCGCCAGGCGCTTTCTGGCCTGCTCAAGGTGGCGCAGATACAGATCTTCACCGCCGTGAAACAGGGCCGGCTCCGCCATGTAGGTGAGCGCCTCG
>JAYKGS010000033.1:0-2700 GCA_035284945.1 Synechococcus sp. | reverse complement strand
TTGCCGTCGATGTCCTGGATTTCATCTGCGGCGAGGGGTGGCGGTGTGGATTCGAGTTCGTAAAGCGCGGCGACTTCGGCTTCGGACAGGGCGCGGTTGTAGATGCGGATGTCGTCAATTGATCCCTTGAAGTGGCTTTGATTCGGATACTCGTGACCGATGGCAAGTATGCTGCCTGAGATATCTCCCAAATCACTGCTTTGACCCGATGTGAGCAAACGTCCGTTGAGATAAAGTATCTGAACACCACGACGTACAACAAGAACCATGTGAGTCCAAACCCCTGAATCCACAGAAGCGGGCTCAGTGACATATTCCTCTGGTGCATTGTAATAGATACGATAATCAGGGTGTATCTCAATTTGAACTATGTGACTCGGATTATAAAATCCGATGAGCTGCGGGTTGGTTGCCAGATTGGATTCAGAAGAGAGATTCATCCAAACCGAAATCGTTCCCTCGTTGAAGGATCCTGAAATCCCGGACACTTGTATTCTGTGATCAAGCCCATTGAAGTTATATGCGGAGTTAAATCTACCGAATCTATCCAAACTGGGTAACGCAGTATTCATAATGGTAGTCAAACCCGATTCGATCGCATTCTCCGCATCACCGTCAAATGGGTAATAGGCAAGCAATCCTCGATCCAATTGTATTGAATCAGCCTGTTGAACTTCGACCGAATCCGCAAGCCAAAGGTAGGAGCCCGAATCAGCGAGATTTGTTCCATTGAAGCTGCTATTGGCTCCGTAGGAGCCTGATGCGAATAGACGGCGTCCATTGGCAGACATCCCAATCACATTTTCACTACCCGAACCGATAATCGTTTTTGTTTCGGTCAATGCGAACTCCGCGTTAAGCTTGCTCAAAAATCCATAGTTTCCACTGACACTGCTAGCGGCTCTGTATGCTCCGGCCACATACCGTTGACCGCGAAACCAGGCCAACCTTTGAGGCCAAGTATTACTGGCGCCAGCCATAGTCAAATTCGAAACTCTTATCGGAGAGCCATCTGTTGAATATTCGGCAATGAAACCCGTCACGGTTGAACTTGCTGGTAGTTTTAGTACCGGTGATTCGGTTGAATTGAAGACCATTTCACCACCAAAGTAATTGCCAATCAGGTTCAACGTATTCAAACTATCGATTTTCAAATCCGCAATCCATGTTGACGCATCAGACCCAGAACCAAGATTGCCTACAGCAAGTCCATAGAGACGTTTGCCATTTGCATCCAATTTCACCAGAAATGAATTTCCAATTCCCGCATTCGGAATGGACGAACTTGCTCCTGTTCCATCAACCATGGAACCTGCGGTGCCCGAAGACCATGCCCTTTGCCCACCCGTGAAATACACATTATTTTCGCCATCTGTCACTGAATTCACAATCGACACATCTCTGTTTCCAATTCGAACATTCCATTGGAGGGATCCGGCGGAATCAAATTTCAGTAACGCTCCGGTTCGATAACCAATGGCACCCAGCACCCTGGATCCACCTGGAAAGAATACCGTTGCAGAACCGCTGCTACCGCAGCACCCGTTGAAATCTGCGGCAGCAAAGACATTCCCTGAATCATCTACAAAAATTGAGTTGAACGCATCATAAACACTCCCTCCAGCCAGGGAAACTCCCCAGATGATTTGGCCATCCGGTCCAATCTTGACAAGAAACCCATCGCCGCCCCCTGCACGATTTGTGACATAAGATGTACCATTCATCCCAGATATTGTGCAAGAGGAACTACTAAACCCTGATAGGTAGGTATTCCCGCTACGATCAATTGTAGCATATGCATGATCGTCACCGGAACCGCATCCTGAGATTTGCCAGATCCGATCACCTTCTGGATTAAATTTGAATACGACAAAATCCAACCCTCCATACCCAGGCAACTGAGCTCCTTGAATGGTTGAAGTACCACTATAACTTCCTAGGACATAGATATTTCCTGATGCATCAGAACCCACTGCTGAGCTTGAAGTCGAATTGCCGACATTTCGCAGGATGGCGCCAGTTATCGAGGTTGTCAAGGATTCATGAGGACCACTTTTGCTGAATTCCGACAACAAGACATCGTTATTTGGGATTAAATCGGGATGAATCCCGTCAAGTCGCCACTGACCATATAGAAGGGTTATTTGGCCGAACATTAGACTTGTTAACAATAGGCAGCGAACCTTTAGCATAGTAGATACTCCAGTATTTTTTCATTCACTTCAACAACGTCATCCTTTTCGTGAACACCTCCCCACCCGCCTCAAGGCGGACGAGGTACACGCCCGAGGCCAGGGCCGAGGCGTCGAAGGTGACCCGGTGGCGTCCTGCCGGCATCGTGCCGTTGACCAGCACCGCGACTTCTCTGCCCAGCAGATCGTAGACTGCGATTCGCGTCTGGCGTCCGGCGTCCAGCGAATAGCTGATTTGCGTGCTTGGGTTGAAGGGGTTGGGATAGGCCGCGTGCAGTTCGGTGCGCAGTGGACCTTGGTCAGATGATTCGGTGGAGGTGGAAATCGGTCCGACGATGACCTGCGCGGATTCATCGCTTCGCAAGCTGATTGAATTGGCACGGGTCAGGTCGTAGCGTCGGCCGGGAAGGTCGAGCGCGGCGGTGAGGCCGGCGAAGTCCTGGTCGGTCCAGCTCATCTCGACGGTTCTCGCTTCGCCTCCGATCACCAGCGGCCAGGCGGATTCGGT
>JAYKGS010000032.1:0-2697 GCA_035284945.1 Synechococcus sp. | reverse complement strand
TCGCCGTGGTGAGCGGCGGCACCGACAACCACATCGTGCTGCTCGATCTGCGCAGCATCGGCATGACCGGCAAGGTGGCCGATCTGCTGGTGAGCGATGTGCAGATCACCGCCAACAAGAACACCGTGCCCTTCGATCCCCAGTCGCCGTTCGTGACCAGCGGCCTGCGCCTGGGCACCGCCGCCTGCACCAGCCGCGGTTTTGATGAAGCCGCCTTCCGCGAGGTGGCCGATGTGATCGCCGATCGCCTGCTCAATCCTGAAGACAGCGCCATCGAGCAGCGCTGCCGTGAGCGGGTGACGGCCCTCTGCAAGCGTTTTCCGCTCTACGGCGGGGAGCCCAGCACAGGTCATTTGGATGGGCAGGGCCAGTTGCAGCACGCCCGGACCCTTTAGCCGCCCGTAAGGTAGGCCCTAAAGCCCGCCTATGGCCTGCTTCAGCCTGGTTCTGTGACCCTCACTGAAAGTCCCAACCTGGCTGCCCTGATCACCTTCGCTGTGGCTGCCCTGCTTACGGCACTGGTGGTACCTGTGGTACGCCAGATCGGGTTGCACTGGGGTCTGGTGGATGCCCCCGATTCCCGCAAACAGCACTCCACCCCCATGGTGCGCCTTGGCGGGGTGGGGATTGTCATCTCCTTCAGCCTCGCCCTCGCGCTGGTCTGGCTGCTCGGCGGATTTGCCGACCTGCCCCTGGAAAAGGACCAGTTGATCTGGACCACCCTGGCGGGGGCTCTGTGTTTTTTTCTGATAGGCCTGGCCGACGACCTCTTTGCCCTGCCACCCCTGCCCCGCCTTGCTGGCCAGCTGGCGATCGCCATCGTGGCCTGGAACGAGGGAGTGAGAATTGGCTCGATTGAGTTGCCCTTGACCTGGCTGGGGGGAGCGGATCTGCTGCTCCAGTTGCCCGATTGGCTCAGCCTGCTCGCCACATTGATCTGGTTGGTGGGCATCACCAATGCCATCAACTGGCTTGATGGTCTCGACGGCCTGGCAGCTGGGGTCAGTGGCATCGCTGCTGTGGGTCTGTTGTCCGTGAGCTTCAGCCTGCATCAACCGGCGGCTGGCCTGCTGGCGGCGGCCCTGGCCGGCAGCTGCCTGGGCTTTCTGCGCCACAACTTCAACCCGGCCCGCATTTTCATGGGCGATGGGGGTTCCTACTTCCTCGGATTCGCCCTGGCTGCCATCAGCATCGTTGGCCCGGCCAAGGGCATCACCAGCGTCAGCCTGCTGTTGCCTCTGTTGATCCTGTCGCTGCCGCTGGCAGACATGTCGGCCGTAATCATGGGCCGCCTCAGCGAGGGTCATTCTCCCTTCTACCCCGACCGCCGCCACCTGCATCACCGTCTGCTGCGCAGCGGCCTCAGCCATCGCCGCACGGTGCTGCTCATCTATGCCTTCACCCAGTGGCTGGGTTCGCTGGCCCTGGTTCTGGTCAATGCGGAGATGCGCTTTCTCTGGCTGGCGCTCGCCACCGGGTTGCTGATCTGGGTGTTGGTCAGCACCCGTCGTGCCTTGCAACAGCCCCCATCCAACCAGGAGCTCAGATGAGGTGACTGCCGAAATCCTCTGTATCGGTACCGAGCTGCTGCTGGGCAACATCACCAACGGCAACGCCCGCTGGATCGCCGAACAGCTGGCAGCCCTGGGCGTTCCCCATCACCGTCAGACGGTGGTGGGTGATAACCGCGAGCGGCTGATCCAGGTGGTGCGCGAAGCGGCCGCTCGCTGTCGGCTGTTGATCACCACAGGGGGGCTGGGTCCCACACCCGATGACCTGACCACCGAGGCGATTGCCGCCGCCTTCGGGGCCCCGCTGGTGGAGCATCCGGAGGTGTGGTCTGACATTCAGGCCAAGATCACCGCCCGGGGCCGGGTGGTGGCACCCAGCAATCGCCGCCAGGCCCTGCTCCCCCAGGGGGCGGCGGTGCTGCCCAATGCCGCCGGCACCGCGCCGGGGATGGTCTGGACTCCGGACCCGGGCGCCCTGCCGTTCCCCATCCAGCCCGGTTTCACGGTGCTCACCTTCCCAGGGGTGCCCAGTGAGCTGGAGCTGATGTGGCAGAGCACCGCTGTGGCCTGGTTGCGCGGCTCGACCCTGGCGGCCGGGGTGTTCGCCAGTCGGATGCTGCGCTTCTGGGGGGTTGCCGAATCCACCCTGGCCGAGCAGGTGGCCGATCTGCTGGCGGGCGAGAATCCCACCGTGGCTCCCTACGCCGGGGCCGGTCAGGTGAAACTGCGGATCACGGCCCGCGCCGTTACGGCGGCGGCGGCGGCAGATCTACTGGCGCCGGTGGAGGCCGAGCTGCGCCGCCGCACCGGCAGCCTCTGTTTTGGTAGCGACGATGACAGCCTTGCCTCGGTTGTGTTGCAGTTGCTGCGACAGCGCGGCCAGACCCTCGCCGTGGCAGAGAGTTGTACGGGCGGTGGCTTGGGGGCAGCCCTGGCGGCGGTGCCGGGGGCTTCAGATGTGTTCCTCGGCGGGGTGATCGCCTATGCCAATGCGGTCAAGCAAGAGTTGCTGATGGTGCCGCTGGCCGCCCTTGAGGCCGGTGGAGCGGTGAGTGATTCGGTGGCCCAGGCCATGGCCGAGGGGGCCCGCCGCAGGACAGGAGCAACCTGGGCCCTCGCGGTCACCGGCGTGGCTGGGCCCGGGGGAGGCAGTCGGGATAAGCCCGTGGGGTTGGTGCACATTGCC
>JAYKGS010000031.1:0-10530 GCA_035284945.1 Synechococcus sp. | reverse complement strand
TTGCCATAGTGGATCTGGGGTTCATCACCTTCTGCAACGGCCAGCTGCTGATCGAGATCCCCATGCTTGCGCTGGCGCTGGTCCTGCCATCGGCCGCCAGCCTGGAACGGCGCCGGCTCTGAGATGGGCATGAACACCCGCGGCCCAGACCTGCTTGAGGTTTCCATTGTGGCCCTGATCCTGGCGCTGATCGTCTACCGACTCACCCTGGCCTGAGGGCCGGCCAGCACCACCGGGGCAATATAAATGGTTGCTTTTGAGCCCGGCAATCGCCCCGAACCTGCCCGTCACTCCCCTGCTGAACCTCGAGAACATCACCGTGCGGGGGCGCAACAAGCCCCGCCTGGATCTGCTTTCGCTGCAGCTTGATCCTGGCGAACGGGTCGCCCTGCTGGGCCCCAGCGGCGCAGGCAAGAGCACCCTGCTGGCTGTGGCCAATGGACTGCTGGAGCCCGATCAGGGCAGCGTGCGATGGCAGGGAGAGCCCCGGGGGCGGACAGTCCGCGCCCGGCGCCGCCAGCAGGCCCGCATCGGCACCCTCTGGCAGGACCTGCGCCTGATCGAGGAGCTCAGCGTGCAGCAGAACCTCAATGCCGCCCGGCTGGCGGGGTGGGGCTGGCCCAGGGCCCTGCTCAACCTGCTGCTGCCCTTGGAAACGCCCGCCTGCGCGGCGGTGCTGACGCGTCTCGATCTTGATCCGGCCCTGCTCAACCAGCCCGTATCCGCCCTCTCCGGCGGCCAGAGGCAACGGGTGGCCCTGGCCAGGATGCTCCGGCAGGAGCCCCTGCTGCTGCTGGCCGATGAGCCCCTGGCCAGTCTCGATCCACGCCTGGCAGCCGATCTGCTGGGGCTGCTGCTCGAGCTGGCAGGGCCGCCAAGGGCCCTGCTGATGAGTCTGCACCGCCCCGACCTGCTGGGCGGTTTCGACAGGGTCGTGGGGCTGCGGGAAGGCCGGCTGCTGTTTGACCTGCCAGGCTCCGCTCTGGATACCGGCCTGCTCAAGGCGCTCTATGCCGGAGTCGATGGGCCATGAGGGCCGCGGCACCCCTGTGGATCCTGCTGCCCGCCCTGGTGATCCTGCCGGTGCTGGCTTTACTGCCTGGGATCAGCCATGGAGGTGGCTGGGAGCTGGTGGGACAGTTCGCAGCTGCCGCCATGCAGCCCTCAATCGAGCCGCTGGTGGTTCGGTCAGTGCTTGATGGCCTGGCCGTGACCATCGGCATGGCCCTGCTGGGCTGGGCCACAAGCCTGGTACTGGGCCTGGTGCTGGGCATCGCCAGTTCCCGGGTTGTGTGGAACAACTGCACCGGCAGGACCGCCCCGGCCGGCTGGATACGCCGCCTGCTGGCCCTGCCCCGCTCCATCCATGAACTGCTCTGGGGTCTGCTGCTGCTCCAGGTGGTAGGGCTGCAGCCAGCGGTGGCGGTGGTGGCGATCGCCATTCCCTTCGGCGCTCTGGTGGCCCGGGTGGTCAGCGATCTGCTGGATGCCCTGCCAACTGCAAACCTGGTCGCCCTCCGCTGCGGCGGCGTGGCCGGCCCGGCTGCCCTGCTTACCGCCCTTGGGCCGCCCCTTTTACCCCAGGTGATCAGCTACAGCGGCTACAGGCTCGAATGTGCCCTGCGCAGCGCCACCCTGCTTGGGGTCTTCGGTCTGGGGGGCCTGGGAACCGAGCTGCGTCTCACCCTCCAGTCACTGGCTTTCGCCGAACTGTGGACCGGGCTGTGGCTCCTGCTGGCGGTGATGCTGGGGCTCGAAGCGCTGGTGGGAGGGCTGCGGCGACGCTGGGCCATGCCGGCTCGGCTGGGCCTTGAGCGACGGAGTGTGGGGCGCCAGGGTCGGGAGATTCTGGCGGCAGGGCTGCTGCTGCTGCCGCTGCTGAGCCTGGTGGCCTGGCGACTTGGAATTGATCCGGCCGCCCTGTTGAGCTGGCAGGCTCTGCCCCCCCTGGGTCCGGCCAACTGGAGCGAGCTGCTGGCCCTGAGCTGGCCACGCCTGGTTGGCAACACCCTGCTGCTCACCCTGCTTGCCGCAGCCCTGGCAGTGGGCCTGGCACCGCTGATGCTGCTGGTCGTGCAGCCCTGTCGGCCGCTGCTTCTGGTGCTGCAGGGGCTCTGGGCCCTTGGGCGGCTCTGGCCACCCCCGCTGACTGCCCTGCTGTTGTTGTTTGTACTGGAGCCCGGATTTGTCACCGGCGCCCTGGCCCTGGGTTTCCACAACCTCGGCATCCTGGGGCGCCTGTTGCTGGAGGCCAGCGAAACCAGCGGAGCCGCCCAGGATCAAGCCCTGCTGGCGGCGGGAGCGGGGCCTCGGGTGGCCCTGCTCTATGCACGCTTCACCGCCCTGGCACGACCCTACCTGGCCTATGGCGCCTATCGGACCGACGTGATCCTGCGCGAATCGGTGGTGGTGGGGCTGGTGGGGGCCACGGGTCTGGGCAGCCAACTGCTGGAAGCGCTGAGTTCCTTTGCAGCGGATCAACTAATCGCGCTGGTGCTGACCTATGCAGTGCTGACCCTGCTGGGTGAAGATCTCAGCGACCGCGCACGCCTCTGGCTTCAGGAGACTCCCCATGGTGACAGCTCACCCCAGGAAACTGGTGGCGCTTGGCGATAGCGGCGTCTTCGGCTGGGGAGACCCACTGGAGGGGGGCTGGTGCGAGCGGTTGCGACGCCACTGGATGGAACTCCCCGGCGGGCCCGTGCTCTACAACCTGGGGGTGCGCGGTGACGGGTTGGAACGGCTGGCGGCCCGGCTGAAGGCGGAGGTGGGCTGCCGCGGGGAGCTGAGGCGCCAGCAGCCCCAGGGGATCCTGCTGGGGATCGGGCTGAACGACTCTGCCCGGGTGGGGCGCCCCAATGGCAGGCCCCAACTGGATCGGGAGGGGTTTCTATTCGGGCTGCAGCAGCTGCTGCTCCAGGCAAGGGCAATAGCGCCCGTGCACGTGATCGGCCTCACCCCGGTGGATGAGGCAGCCATGCCCTACGCCGATGTGCTGTGGTACCAGCTGGACGACATCCGCAGCTACGAAGGCCTCCTGGAAGAGGCATGCCTGGAGGCCGATGTGCCGTTCCTGCCACTGCTGGAGGGGTTGCTGGCTGATCCAGACTGGCCCCAGTGGCTCTCCAGCGATGGGCTGCACATCAACAGCGAGGGCCACCGGCAGGTGTACCGGCGGGTGAGTAGCTGGTCTGCCCTGTTGGCCTGGGCCGACCTGAAACCCCTTGGAGGCCAGACTCCTCTGACCTGATCAGAGCCAAGGGGGGTTAGCGAGTTATCCCCCGGGAGGTTGATCCCAAATCCCCTCCCTGGGGGAGGAAGGCGGGGCATGGCCGCGACGACGGTGAAAACACCGACATCCCGATCCCATGTCCACCTGTGAGCTCCATGAACGCAACCGCAGCTGGCTCGAAGCCATGGCCGCCAGCCCCGACCGCAAAAGCCGCCTGCGCTGGCGCAATGCCCTTGTGGAGGGGAATCTTGCTCTGGTGAGGATGGTGGCCCAGCGCCAGAGCCTCCGCAGCGGCCAACCCTTCGACGAGCTGGTGTCCGCCGGCAACATGGGCCTGATCCGAGCTGTGGAAGCATTCGATCTGCGCCAGCGCTGCAACCTCAGCAGCTTCGCCGTGCCTTACATCAGGGGGGCGATGTTGCACGACATACGCGACCATGGCCAGCCCCTGCGCACCCCCCGCCGGCTGCGGGAATTGCAGCAACGGGCCAGGCGGCTGCAGGAGCAGCGGCGCTGCCGGGGACTGGTGCCTCTGGCGAGTGAAGCCCTGGCCTCGGAACTGGGCTGCCGCACGGAGCAGCTCGAGGAGGCTGCGGCAGTGCACCGGGCACTGCAGGTGCGCAGCCTCGATGCCCCCCTGGGCGATGGGGATGGCGGGGAGCCGACAAGCCTGCTCGATCAAGTGGCCGCCCAGGGGACTGCAACCTGTTCCGGGGCTGATGGGACAGACCCTGGCGGGGCTGGCCAGGCGCTGCAGCAGTGGCTGCAGCGGCAACTGGAGCAACTGGAAACCGCTGACAGGCTGCTGCTGGAGGGCTACTGGTTCGAGGGCCGGAGCTGGAAGGAGCTCGCCCTGCAGCTGCGCCTTGGCGGCCGGGAAGCCCAGCGGCGGGGAGAGGTGCTGCTGGCCCGGCTTCAGGCGGCCGCCGGCACCGCCCCAGCCAGTGCCATGGCCAACAGCATGGCCAGCAAGGCGGCAATGGCCGTCTGAATCCCGTTGACCAGCTCATTGCTGAGCCAGTGCCAACGCTCCTGGAGGGTGGCTCCGATCAGGCTTTCAAGCAGGGTTGACACCAGTCCCACCAGGGTCACCAGCCACCAGGCAGCACCGCCGGAAAGCCAACCCAGAGCTAGCATCGCCAAGGCCATTATGGCGCTGCCGAGCAAGCTGGCGGCGGTGCCCTCCAGACTGATCGCCCCTTCAGTGCCGGGCGGTACGGGGCGCAGGCTTGTGATCAGCACGGTGTGACGGCCCCAGCGCTTACCGATCTCACTGCCACAGGTGTCCGCCAGCTTGGCGCTGAAGCTGGCGGCAAAGCCGAGCAGCAGCAGCGGTTGCCAGCCCGGGGGTGCCTGGGTGGCGGCCACCGCCAGCAGGGTGCCGGTGGCCGCCGAGCCCCAGACGTTCTCGGGGCCGCGGGCCCCGCCGCGTCGCTCCGCCAGGCCCCGGGCCTGTTTGGTCTTGAAACCGAGGCGGGTAACGACCGACCCCAGCACCAGGTAGAGCACCACGGCCAGCCAGCCCCGCGGCCCGAGGCAGCCCCACAGCAGGGTGCCTAGACAGCCGGCATGGATCCAGCCAGCTCGAGTCAGCAAAGGAAGGCGCTGGGCCAGAGCGATCAACAGGGCGTTGAGTGCCAGGGCACCTACCCAGTTGCCCCAGGTCTGGGGGGCAGACAGAGCCAACTCAGAACCGGGCACCCATGGGAGATCGCACCCCCAAATTGTGTTGCACAGCCTGAGCGGCTGATCTCCGGGGAAGGCGCCCAGCCATAATTCCGCCAAGGATGTCCCGCGTAGAGATGTTTTTCAATCGCAAGCCTGCCTACTTTCTGGACCTGGGCAGCGAGGGCGCCACACCGGCCAAGGTTGCCATAGCTGGTTCCAAGGCCAAAGCGGATCCCAAGGCCAGCGCCCAGCCCGGCACCGGCCCTGCCCAGACGGCCGCTATCGAGTCAAAGGCCCCCCAGGCAACCGTCTTGCCCTCCACTCCCGTAGCCGAGCCCAGCAACCAACCCAGCCTCACCACCGCAGAGGCGATCGCAGCCGAGTTGCGTGCTGCCCAGGAGGCACTCCCCCCTGTCAGCAAGGCCACCTTTGCTCCCGAGTGCCTCAATCCAGCCAATGCCCTGCCCAGCCGCCGCCGGCTGGCCGGGGCCAACCTGGCCGCCTACAAGGAGATGGCCGCCGGAATGTTCCGCAACTAGCGAACCAGGCTCTCGCGCCAGTGGCCCAGCAGGGCAGCGGCGGCCACGTTGGCAGTGCTGCAGCGCAGAATCGTCTGCCCCAGACTCACGGGCTGCCAGCCGTTCTCCAGGGCCAGCCCCTCTTCCGCCGGACTCCAGCCTCCCTCAGGTCCCACTGCCAGAACCAAGCCGGAAGTGGCGCTTGTGCAGCGGGCGGCAAGGGAGCTCAGCATCTGCTGCAGCAGGGGGCGACCAGGTTGCCGGCTGCAGGCCAGCAGCCCCCATCCCTGTCCATAGGACGGTGGCGATCCCAGCAGCGCGGCAGCGGCCAGCGGGGGCCGCAGCTCGGGCTGCCACAGGCGCTCACACTGCTCCACAGCCTCCCGCACAATGGCGGCCCCGCGCTCTGGCCTGGGAGCATCAGACCCGATGCTGCGCTCTGCCCGCAGGGGCAAGATGCGATCAATACCCAGCTCCACGACCATTCTCAGCAGCACATCGCTGTCCCGGCGGGGCAGGGCCACGGCCAGCTCCAGCAGGGGATCGGGCGGAGGGCAGACCTGCAGCGGTGCCTGCAGGGGTTGCTCAAGCAGGGCCAGATCGGAACGGTCGAGCCTCGCGCTCCAGAGGGAGCCGGCCCCGTCCACCAGCTCAAAGCGATCCCCTGGGCGCAAGCGCAGAACCCGGCCCAGGTAATGGGCTTCGGCGGGCTCGAGGACCAACCGGTCGGCAAGCCGCTCACGCGGGATCAACAGCCGCCTTAACTCCCTTGCCACGGCCCCGCCTAGTCGTCGAGGGCAGCGAGGCCGGCAAACATTGCCTCAGGCTGCTCTTCTATCGGCCAGTCATCGTTGATACCCCCGATCAGCACTTCCTCCAGTTCGAGCACGTCCTTGTTGAGCTGACCGAGGGCATTGATCAACACATCGAGGGCAATGGCGTCACTGGTGCCCAGATCCACCCAGCAGCGTGCCCACCCCTCCTGGTATTCAATCGGCCCCATGTTGTGCATCAGGGCCGGCATGGCAGCCGCTGCTCCCTCCTGGCTGTAGTCCATCCAGCCAAGCTCCACCCCCCCTTCATGGGCCTGAAGGTTTTCGGCATTGAACCCCCCCAGCTTGCCGAGAAAGAACCAACTGTCGAAGGTGGTTTCCAGATACCCCCGCTCGCCGGCGCCCAGCGGATGCAGAAAACGCATCCAGATCCAGCAGTTGAAAGGATTGAACTCGCGGAAGCGAACCTCCATGGCGGGGGAAGGACCGGACGACTTCCCCCATCAAACACGCCCGCCGGCATGCTGGATCGATGCTGGAACTGTGCAACCTCCGCTACCAGGCGGCCACGGCGGCCCATCCGCTGCTGCGCGGGGTCAGCCTGCAGCTGGCGGAGGGCCGGCCAGCCCTGCTGGCCGGCGGTAGTGGCAGTGGCAAAACCACCCTGCTGGAGCTGATCGGTGGGCTGGCCGAACCAAGCAGCGGCGAGGTGCTCTGGCAGGGGCAAGCCCTCAATGCACGCCAGCGGCGCTGGCTCTGTGGGCTGGTGTTTCAGTTCCCGGAGCGCCACTTTCTTGGCCTGAGTGTGGGCCAGGAGCTCAGGCTTGGACGGCGGCGTCTCACCGCTGAAGAGGCTCAGAAAACGCTTGAGCAGGTGGGACTGGGGGAGATCTCTCTGCAACAGGCCCCTGAGCACCTCAGCGGCGGCCAGCAGCGCCGACTGGCCCTGGCGGTGCAGCTGCTGCGCGACCCCAGGGTGCTGCTGCTGGATGAACCCACCGCCGGCCTCGACTGGGCCGTACGGGGCGAAATCCTCCAGCTGCTCGCAGACCTCTCCCGGGACAGGGCCGTGCTGGTGGTGACCCATGAACCCGAATTGTTCGCCGGAATGGTCAACGGGGGGTGGCGGCTGGAGCAGGGGCTACTTGAGCCGCTCAGCGGTTTTCCTACGATGCCCCCATCGGTGGGAGGCAGGCCTTGAGCGATCAGCTTCTGCGGGCTACTGCCGCCGGAGGCGGCATCCGTCTGGTGGCCGTGAACAACTCCCACACCAGCCGCAGCGCGCGCGCGCGCCATGGGCTCTCCTTCCTCACCACTGCCCTGCTGGGCCGCGCCATGACGGCCGGGCTGCTGCTGGCCAGCTCGATGAAGGTGGCCCATGGCCGGGTCAACCTGCGCATCCAGTCGGATGGACCCCTGCGGGGACTGATGGTGGATGCGGGCCGCAATGGCACCGTACGGGGCTATGTGGGCAACCCGGCGCTGGAGCTCGACCCGGTGACGGGACCAGACGGCCTGGCCCAGTTTGACTTCCGCAGCGCCTGCGGCACGGGCTACCTGCACGTGGTGCGGGACCTGGGCGAAGGGGAACCATTCAGTTCCACCGTGGAGCTGGTCAGCGGCGGCATCGGCGACGATCTCGCGTCCTACCTGCTCCACTCGGAGCAGACCCCTTCAGCCGTGTTCGTAGGCGAGCAGATCGACAGCAGCGGCGTGCGCTGCTGTGGAGGAGTTCTGGTGCAGGTGCTTCCCAAGGCGGCCGATGAACCGGCGCTGGTGGCCCTGCTGGAGGAGCGCTGTCGCGGGGTGCGCCACTTCAGCCAGCACCTGGCCGAGTGCCAGGGCAATCTGAGGGTCCTGCTTGAGACCATCTTCCCCGACCTTGACCCCCAGCCACTCAACCTAGAGACCGCCTGCACGCCGGTGCGCTTCCACTGCCGCTGCAGCCGTGAACGCAGCGTAGGAGCGCTGAAACTGCTGGGACGCGATGAACTGAGCGAGATGCTGGCTGAGGACGGCAGGGCCGAACTCACCTGCCACTTCTGCAGTGCGGTTTACGGAGTGGAGGCCAGAGAACTCACCGAACTGATCGCCGAAATGGCCACCAACAGCTGAGGCAGACTCACCCCAGCAGCAGGGCCCCCAGCAGCAACACCAGCAGGGCCGGCAGGCTCTGCACCTGCAGGGGAGCCAGGGGCAGACCGATAGGAAGACTGGATGGCAGGGCGGCCGCCAGGATGGCTCCGAGCAGCAGACCCAGGCAAAGCAGGCCGAAACCCCAGCCGACCGCAGCCAGAAAACGGCGATGGCGCCATTGGAGGTTGATCACGGCCAGGGCCGTGGCCAGGGCAAGCACGAGATCGGCTGGGAAGCTCGGCAC
Organism: Synechococcus sp.; assembly: GCA_035284945.1. Taxonomy (GTDB): domain Bacteria; phylum Cyanobacteriota; class Cyanobacteriia; order PCC-6307; family Cyanobiaceae; genus Cyanobium_A. Next base: position 1,959 of record JAYKGS010000031.1, on the reverse strand, counting down.
CAACAGCAGCAGCAGCAGCAGGGCTCCGCCACCGGCCACGGGAAACCAGAGCTCCCGTCCAGTTGCCAGGGCGAGGCCTGGCATGGCAAACCGGGGGGCGGCTAGCCGGGGAAGCTGCAGCTGGGGCATGGAGGGCACGGCAAGACGCGGCGGGGGCGGCGCCACCTGTTCACGCTGGGAGGCCGTCTTGGCCGCCGTGCTGACCCTGCCCTGTTGACGTGCCTTAAGCCGCTCCATCAGCACGGAGTCGTAGGCGGCCTCGATCCGGGAGCGGGCCATGGTGTCCTCACCCACCTCGTCCAGTCGGGCAAGCTTGGCTGCCTGCACCTCGTCGAAGCTCGCATCTGCAGGCACTCCCAGCAGGTCGTAGGGCCCGGAAGGTTCGGCAGAAGGTGTGGGCTGATCAGAGCGTTGGGACATGGCAAGCCCGAAGATTGGTCATATCGTTCCCAATGGCACCTTATCGATGTCTGGCTAGAACAGGGGTTCACTGCATTGGAATCCTGCCTCCTGTTGCAGCTTGCGACAACAGCGTTCGGCTTCGTGGGCAGGCAGGCGCTTGCGGTGCTTGAGCAGGGGCAGCTGGGGCGGCATGTGGCTGCCTTCCCGCATCTCCACCGTGAATACGCCGATAGGTCCGGAGGTGGGGAGAAAACTCACGTAATCCCAGCCCCCGTCCGAGCGACGACGCACCAGCCAGAGTGGCTTCGGCATTGCTGTGATGGTTCGTTACGTTTATTCTGGCGCTCCCGCTGCTGCTGCGTGATCAAAGGGCGATCGGCTCCACCCCACTCACCACCGGCGCCACCGCACTCAGCTCCAGCTCCGGATGGTCGTCTCGCAGCTGGCCCAGGTTCCAGTCGTTCTTGAACAACAGCACCGGCCGCCTCCAGGCGTCGCGCACCGTCTTGCAGTTGAAGATGCGACCCACCGCCTCCAGGGCAGGCCAGCCGCCCACCACCCAGCGGGCCACAGAAAAACCGAGGGGCTCAAGGCGGGTCTGCACCCCGTATTCATGCTCCAGGCGGTACTGCACCACCTCCAGCTGCAACTGGCCCACCGCCGCCAGGATCGGATCGCGCCTGCTCTCGTCGGTGTCATAGAGGATCTGCACGGCGCCCTCCTCGCGTAGCTCGTTCACCCCCTTGCGGAAGCTCTTGAAGGCCGAGGGGTTGGGATTGCGCAGCCAGGCGAAGATCTCGGGCGTGAAGCAGGGGATGCCCTCGTATTCGAGGCGGGGGCCCACATAGAGGGTGTCGCCGATGGCGAACATGCCGGGGTTGTTGAGGCCGATCACATCGCCGGGGTAGGCGTCCTCCACCACCTCGCGGTCCTGGCCGAACAGCTTCTGGGGCCGCGACAGCCGGATGGTGCGGCCGGTGCGGGCGTGCTGCACGGCCATGTCCTTCTCAAACTTGCCCGAGCACACCCGCACAAAGGCCACCCGGTCGCGGTGGCGGGGGTCCATGTTTGCCTGCAGCTTGAACACAAAGCCGCTGAACCCAGGGGACACCGGCTCGATCGCCCCGGCGCTGCTGGCGCGGGCGATCGGTTTCTGGGCCAGCTCCAGGAAGGCATCCAGAAACGGGCGCACGCCGAAGTTGGTCATGGCCGAGCCGAAGAACACCGGGCTGAGCTCGCCGGCGTGCACCAGCTCCAGGTCGAGGTCGGCACCGGCCCCCTCCAGCAGCTCCAGTTCCTCGAGGGCCTGATCCAGGAGTTCCGGCTCCACGGCGCCCGAGTCACGGGCGGCCTCCACCGAGAGCAGCATCTCTTCACTGGCGCGGCCCCGCTCGGCGCGCCCGAACAGAATCACCTGGTGCGTGCGCCGGTCGATCACGCCGCGGAAGCGGTCGCCGCTGCCGATCGGCCAGTTCACCGGCCAGCAGGCCAGGCCCAGCTCCTGCTCGATCTCATCGAGGAGTTCGAGGGGCTCACGCCCCGGTCTGTCCATCTTGT
>JAYKGS010000030.1:0-11219 GCA_035284945.1 Synechococcus sp. | reverse complement strand
GAGCAACCACCGCTTTACCTACAGTTCAGGCCAACCGCGAGCGGATCCCATGGCTGAGACGGCCGTTGCCAGCACACCGCGCCTGAGCCTGCAGTGCGAGGCGATCGCCGCCGACACCACCACGATCCGCTCGCTTGACTGGGACCGCAGCCGCTTCGACATCGAGTTCGGCCTGCGCAACGGCACCACCTACAACAGCTTCCTGGTGCGGGGTGAGCGCACCGCCCTGATCGACACCAGCCACCTCAAGTTCGAGCACACCTGGCTGCCCCTGCTGCGGGAGCAGATCGACCCCCGTGGCATCGATCATCTGATCGTCAGCCACACCGAGCCGGACCACTCCGGCCTGATCGGCCACCTGATCGACCTGAATCCCGAGATCGAAATCGTGGGCTCGAAGGTGGCGATCCAGTTCCTCGAGAACCAGGTGCATCGGCCGTTCAGGAGCCGGGCCGTCAAGAGCGGTGAGGAGCTCGATCTGGGCACCAATCCCACGAGCGGCGTGCAGCACCGCTTCGAATTCCTGAGTGCCCCCAACCTGCACTGGCCCGACACGATCTTCTCCTTTGACCACGGCACCGCCATCCTCTACACCTGCGACGCCTTCGGCCTGCACTACTGCTCCGAGGAGCTGTTCGACAGCGATCCCGGTGCCATCGCGCCGGACTTCCGCTTCTACTACGAGTGCCTGATGGGCCCCAACGCCCGCAGCGTGCTGCAGGCGATGAAGCGCATGGAGAGCCTGGCCACGCCGATCACCACAATCGCCGTCGGCCATGGGCCGCTGTTGCGCCACCATCTCGATCTCTGGACCGGCGACTACCGCAGCTGGAGCTCAGAGCGCAGCCAGGGCGCGGCCTACGCGGCGGTCTGCTACGTGAGCCAGTACGGCTTCTGCGACCGGCTCAGCCAGGCGATCGCCCGCGGCATCGGCAAGACCGAGGCCCAGGTGCAGCTGGTGGATCTGCGCGCCACCGATGCCCAGGAACTCAGTGCCCTGGTGGGCGAGGCCAGCGCCGTGGTGGTGCCCACCTGGTCCGCGGAGGCGGATGCCGATCTGCAGGCATCGGTCGGCACCCTGCTGGCGGCGCTCAAACCGAAGCAGTGGGTGGCCGTCTACGACGCCTACGGCGGCAACGACCAGCCGATCGACACCGTCGCCAGCCAGCTGCGTGCCCTTGGCCAGAAGAGCGCCTTCGAGCCGCTGCGAATCCGCCAGGTGCCGGACGGCAGCGATTATCAGCGTTGTGAGGAGGCCGGCACCGACCTGGGCCAGCTGCTCACCAAGGCCAAAACCATCTCTGCGATGAAGGCCCTCGACGGGGATCTCGACAGGGCCCTGGGCCGCCTCTCCGGGGGCCTCTACGTGGTGACCGCCCGTCAGGGCGAGGGGGAGTCGGCCCGCAGCGGCGCCATGGTGGCCAGCTGGGTGAGCCAGGCCAGCTTCGAGCCGCCGGGCATCACGATTGCCGTGGCCAGGGACCGGGCGATCGAATCGTTGCTGCAGGTGGGCGACCGCTTCGTTCTCAACGTCCTGCGCGAGGACAACCACCAGTCGTTGCTGCGCCATTTTCTCAAGCGCTTCCCACCCGGCGCCGACCGCTTTGAGAACGTGGCCGTGCTCGAGGGGGTGGCCCGGGGCGGCCCGGTGCTCGGGGATGCCCTGGCCTTCCTGGGTTGTCGCGTCACCAAGCGGATGGAGGTGCCCGATCACTGGATCGTCTATGCCGAGGTGGAGCAGGGCAATGTCGCCGACGCCAGCGCCCGCACCGCCGTGCATCACCGCAAGGTGGGCAACCACTACTGAGTGGACTCTCTCCCCTGAAGGCTGCCGCCATGCCCGCGCCCAATCCCCCCGCCCCCCTCCTGGCCACCGATGCGCCTGCCGCCAGGACGAGCGACGCGGGCGACCGCCGGGTGATCGCCCTGCCGCTCGAGCCTGGGTTTATCTGTCTGAGGGGACTCAGTCCGCGGCGGCTGCGCTTCGAGGTCGAGTACGGCCTGGAGCGGGGCACCACCGCCAACAGCTTCCTGTTCGAGGCGGGCACGGCGGCTGACGGTCACCCCGTGCCGCCGGTGCTGATCCATCCGCCGGGGATGGCCTACGCCGAGCCCTTCTTCGCCGCTCTGGCGGAACGGGTGAGCGCTGATGCGGCCATCAAGGTGGTGGTGGGGGTGGTCAATCCCAACCGTGTGGAGCTGCTGCGGGCGATGGCCAAGCACTGGCCGAACCTGGCGCTGGTGGCCTCCAACGCCGGCGCCAAGCTGGTGCGAGAGCTGTGGGAGCAGCGCCGTCCCGTCGCTGCCGGGGCCCCCGAGCCGCCGCCGCTGCCGCCCCTGCCCGCCATCGATGTGGTCAAGCAGGAGGTGTGCCGACGCCTGGCGAACGGCTTCAGCCTCTGCCTGATCCCGTCGCCCACCCCCCGCTGGCCTGGGGCACTGATGGCGTTCGAGCAGAGCACCGGCCTGCTGATGAGCAGCAAGTTCTTCTCGGCCCATATCTGCGGGGAGACCTTCGCCGAGGCAAACCGCAGCAGCACCGAGGAGGACCGCCGCTGGTTCTACGACTGCCTGATGGCGCCGATGGCGCGCCAGGTGGAGAGCGTGATCGACCGGATTGACGAGCTGCCGATCCGAACCATCGCACCGTTCCACGGGCCGGCGATCGCAGCCAGCTGGCGCAGCCTGCTGTCCGATTACCGCCGCTGGGGCGAGGGCCAGAGCCGCTCGCGCCTGTCGGTGGCGCTGCTCTACGCCAGTGCCTACGGCAACACCGCCGCCATCGCCGACGCCCTTGCCCGCGGCGTGTCGCGCACCGGGGTGCGGGTGGAGAGCCTCAACTGTGAGTTCACCGAGCCCGAGCAGCTGCTGGCTTCAATCCGCGGCTGTGATGCACTGCTGATCGGTTCCCCCACCCTGGGCGGCCACGCCCCCACGCCGATCGTCTCGGCCCTGGGCACGGTGCTGGCCGAGGGGGATCGCAGCAAACCGGTGGGGGTGTTCGGCAGCTTCGGCTGGAGCGGTGAGGCGCTGGATCTGCTGGAGGGCAAGCTGCGGGACGGCGGCTTCCGCTTCGGCTTCGAGCCGATCAAGGTCAAGTTCAGCCCCGATGCGGCTCGCATCCAGGCGATCGAGGAGACCGGCACCGGCCTGGGCCGCCAGCTGCAGGCCGAGCAGCGCCGCAGCGAGCGGCGCGCCGGCGGTGGCCTGCAGGAGAGCCGCAGCGATCCGGCGATCCAGGCCCTGGGCCGTATCGTCGGATCCCTGTGCGTTCTCACCGCCGTGCGCGGGGAAGGCGACAACCGCCTCAGCGGGGCCATGGTGGCCAGCTGGGTGAGCCAGGCCAGCTTCTCGCCGCCGGGCATCACGATTGCCGTGGCCAGGGACCGGGCCGTGGAGACCCTGCTGCACGTGGGCGATGCCTTCGCCCTCAACGTGCTGGCCGAGGGCCGCCAGAGCGGGCCGATGAAGCGCTTCCTGCAGCCCTTCAGCCCCGGCGCCGATCGTTTCGCCGGCCTCGACCTGGAGCAGAGCCCTGGGGGACAGCCGATCCTGCCGGAGGCCCTCGCCTGGCTGGAGGCCACGGTGCGCCAGCGGATGGAATGCGGCGACCACTGGCTGCTCTATGCGGAAGTGAACCGTGGCGGCGTCCTCGATGCCAGCGGCACCACGGCCGTGCACCAGCGCCGCAGCGGCGCCAACTACTGACGAGTCCACCCCGAAACTTCCAGAACCTGAAGGCCGCGCCCGTGCGGGAACCGGCCAAGTCGAAGTCATTTCGACTTCGACTAAGTTATGCTCCGGCAAGTCAGCCCCGCGGCCCCAGCCGCCCACACCCGAACCCATGGACCTCTCCACGCCCAGCACTGCCGCCAACCTGGAAGCCGCCTTCGGCGGCGAGAGCATGGCCAACCGCAAATACCTGTTCTTTGCCGAGGTGGCCAAGCAGGTCGGCCACAGCGAATTGGCCAGGTTGTTTCGCGACACCGCAGCCCAGGAAACCGAGCATGCCTTTGCCCACTTCCGGCTGCTCCACCCGGAACTGGTGATCAGCGATCCGGCGAGCCTCAGCGAGGCCCAGAAGCAGGCCCTGCTGAGTCGCTGCCTGGAACTGGCGATCGAGGGCGAAACCTATGAGTACACCACCATGTACCCCGATTTCGCCGCCCAGGCCCGCGCCGATCAGGACTCCGGCGCCGCTGCTGAGTTCCAGGAACAGACAGAGGAATCCCAGGAACACGCCGCCATCTTCCGCACCGCTGCCCGAAACTTCGGCCTGCTAACCCCAATTGAGCAGCACCATGCCGAGCGCTACGGCATCGCCCTGGAGGCGCTGCAGGGCAAGGGAGTGGCCGGGGAAGCCGCCACTCCCGTGGCCGGCAAATGGATCTGCAAGCTGTGCTCCATGATCTACGACCCGGCCATGGGTGATCCGGATTCCGGTATTGCCCCGGGAACCAGCTTCGAAGACCTGCCCGATTCCTGGCATTGCCCTATCTGCGGGGCGCGCAAGGGGAGCTTCGTTCCCTATCGCGAACCGGAATTGCTCGCCGCCTGAGTCAGGGAGCTGGGGTCAGGCTGGTTTGATCAGGCAGCCTGGGGTGGCGGGGTGGGATCGGTATGCCTCTGGAAGGGCAACACCAGGGTCGCCCAATGGTCGGGCCGCTTGGGGCGGGTGCGGCGGGAACGGCGCACCCCAAAAGGCACGCGCACCACGTTGGTTCCCTCCACCCTCAGGGTCTTTCCCTCCCCGGGTTCAGATCCGCCGTCATTGCCCTTCATGGTCCCCCAAAAATTTTGGCGTCTGCCAGGCGAAGCAAACTAAACCAAGTGTGCGCCATCAGGCCCCCGCTGGCCAGGGGCCCTCTGGGCCATTTCCTGAGCAATTTCCTGAGCCATTTCCTCCACCGAAGGGCAGGAGCAGACCAGGTTCCTGTCTCCATAGGCATTGTCAATCCTGGCCACCGCCGGCCAGAACTTGTTCTCCCGCTGGGTATCACCGGCTGGGAAGGCCGCCTGCTGACGGGAATAGGGACGGTCCCAGACCTCAGAGGTGACAGCGGCCAGGGTGTGGGGTGAGCGCTTGAGCGGGTTGTTGAGGGGGTCGGCCTGGGCGGCCTCGATCGCCGCAGCCTCCTGGCGGATCGCCACCATGGCGGCGCAGAAGCGATCCAGTTCGGCCAGCGACTCACTCTCGGTGGGCTCCACCATCACCGTGCCGGCGACGGGCCAGCTCACTGTCGGGGCGTGGAAGCCGTAGTCCATCAGGCGCTTGGCCAGGTCATCAACCTCCAGGCCGATACTGCGCTTGAGGGGACGCAGATCGAGAATGCATTCGTGGGCCACCCAACCATTGGCCCCCCAGAACAGCACCGGGAAGTGGGGATCCAGCCGCCTGGCAATCACATTGGCTGCCAGCAGGGCCACCTGACTGGCCTTGCGCAAGCCGCTTCCTCCCATCATGCGGATGTACATCCAGCTGATCGGCAGGATGCTGGCGCTCCCCAGGGGCGCTGCTGACACCTGCCAGGCCCCGGGGCCGGCCAGATCCCCACCAGATCCCGGCAGGAAGGGCACCAGGTGCGCCGCCACCGCAATCGGACCCACCCCCGGACCGCCGCCCCCATGGGGAATGCAGAAGGTCTTGTGAAGGTTGAGATGGCAGACATCAGCTCCATAGAGACCCGGCTTGCAGAGCCCCACCTGGGCGTTGAGGTTGGCCCCGTCGAGATACACCTGCCCTCCGTGGTCATGGACCAAAGCACAGACCTTGCGCAGATCTGCCTCAAACACCCCGTGGGTGGATGGGTAGGTGATCATCAGGGCCGCCAGATCGGCAGCATGGGCCTTGACCTTGGCCGCCAGATCCACCTCATCAATGGCGTCGTCCTGACAGGCGACCGGCACCACCTGCATGCCCGCCATCACCGCACTGGCTGGATTGGTGCCATGGGCGCTCACCGGAATCAAACACACCCTGCGGTGGCCTTCGCCCCGGCTGCGATGCCAGGCGCGGATGGCCAGAAGGCCGGCGTATTCGCCCTGGGAACCGGCATTCGGCTGGAGCGAAACCCCCGCAAACCCGGTAATCGCTGCCAGCCAGCCCTCAAGCTGGGCAGCCAGTTGTTGATAACCAGCGGCCTGGGAAGGTGGGGCAAAGGGATGCAGCTGACCAAAGGCAGACCAACTCACCGGCGCCAGTTCAGCCGCCCCATTGAGTTTCATGGTGCAACTTCCCAGGGGAATCATCCCGTGGATCAACGACAGGTCCTTGCCGACCAATCGCTGGATGTAGCGGAGCAGTTCGGTTTCGCTGCGGTATTGGTTAAACACGGCCTGGCTGAGCCAGGGGCCCTGGCGCCGGGGCAGCTCCGACCAGGCCTGATCAAGGCTTGCCTGCTGCAACGCGGCAGAACAGGCGTTGCGGGCCTGGGCAGCCTGGTCGGCCCCATCCGCCAGCGACGCCAGCAGGGCCTGCAACTCCTCGAGCGAACTGAGCTCATCAAGACTGATCCCCACGGCAGCACCGGCCGGGCGAAGATTGAACCCGGCCGCCAGGGCACGGGCCACCAGGGCATCCGGATCGGGGGGACGCACGGTGAGGGTATCCAGGCCCGGCTCCGCGTCGGCGGCCAGCCCCAGGGCCCGCAGGCCCGCGGCCAAAGCGGATCTCAGACCCACCAGACGGCTGGCGATGGCCGTCAACCCCTCCGGACCATGGTGCACGGCGTAGAAGCCGGCCATCACCGCCAGAAGCACCTGGGCCGTACAGATATTGCTGGTGGCCTTGTCGCGGCGGATGTGCTGCTCCCGGGTCTGCAGGGCGAGGCGCAGGGCAGGTCGGCCCTCTGCATCCAGGGATTGGCCCACCAGACGCCCTGGGATCTGGCGCTTGAAAGCATCTGTGGTGGCGAAGAACGCGGCATGGGGTCCGCCAAAGCCCATGGGCACCCCAAAACGTTGGGCACTGCCCACGGCAATGTCCGCCCCCAGTTCACCCACCGGAGCGAGCAGCACCTGGGCCATCGGATCAATGGCCACGGCCGTGATCACCCCGGCCTGCCGCGCCGCGGCCAGCAGGGGAGCCGGATCCCACAGGCCTCCTGCTGCCCCCGGCAGCTGCAACAAGATCCCGAAAGCTCCCTCAGCCAGGGCCGGGGCCAGAGCCCCGCAACCCGACCTCGCCAAAGTCTGGGCGTCGATGCTCTCCAACTCAATGCCCAGGGGCTCAGCGCGGGTCTGGAGTACGGCCAGGGTCTGGGGGAAGACGGCCTGATCCACCAGAAAACGCATGGCCTGGGGGCGCTTGCAGACCGACCGGGCCAGGGCCATGGCCTCTGCCGCAGCGGTGGCCTCATCCAGCAGGGAGGCGTTGGCTATGGGCAGCCCGGTCAACTCGCAGATCAGGGTCTGGAAATTGAGCAGGGCCTCAAGCCGGCCCTGGGCGATCTCAGCCTGATAGGGGGTATAGGCCGTGTACCAGGCTGGATTTTCAAAGACGTGACGTTGAATCACCGCCGGAGTGGCCGTGCCGTAGTAACCCTGGCCAATCAGGCTGCGCACCACCTGGTTGTGACCTGCGATCGCCGCCAGTTCGGCCAGGGCCTGGGCCTCACCGCAGGGCTCGGGCAAGCCCACCAGAGCCTCCCCGGCAGGGAGCAGGATATCGGCCGGCACGATCTGGGCGGCGAGGTCCTCCAGGCTGGCCGCACCCACCTCCGCCAGCATCCGGCGCTGGTCCTCCGCCGAGGGGCCGATGTGACGGCTCTCAAAGGTTGCAGGCGAAATCTCCATCAGGCTCCCTGCACCTTGGCGCCGTAGGACTCGGCATCCATCAGGCCCTCAAGCTGGGCCGGATCGGTCGGCTGCAGCAACAGCAGCCAACCCTCGCCGTAGGGATCCTGCTGCAGTTCCTCGGGGCTGGCCAGCACGGCCTCGTTACGGGCCAGCACCACCCCGGCCACGGGCGCCAGCAGGTCCTCCACCGCCTTCACCGATTCCACACTGCCGAAACTGGCCCCCTGCCGCAGGGTGGCGCCCACCTCGGGCAGTTCAACAAAAACGATGTCGCCGAGCTGGTCAACGGCAAAGGCACTCAGGCCCAGCCGCAGCCGTTCGCCCTCCGGACGCACGTACTCGTGGCTGTCGGCGTAGCGGCAATCGCCGGGGAAGGTGAGCGCCATCGCTTCAATCGAAAGTCGGCTCAGTCTGTCGGATCCAGGCCGGCCATGGCCAACGCCTGCAAGGCCCGCTCCAGGGCGATCAGGGCGTGGGCCCGGTGACTGCCGCCCTGGGCGAACAACACGTAGGGCTCCCGCAGGGGGGCATCGGCGGAGAATTCACTGGTGCTGCCGTCGATGAAGGTGCCGCCCGCCATCACCAGCTCGCCGGAGTAGCCGGGCATGGGCGCCGGCACCGGATCGAGATAGGCGCCCACCGGGGAGGCGGCCTGAAAGGCCCGGCACACCGTGCGGAGCAGTTCAGGATTCCCCAGCCGCACCGCCTGAATCACATCACTGCGCTCTGCTCCAGGCAGGGGGTTCACGGCAAAGCCGAGATCACTGAACACCTGGGCCACCAGCTCACTGCAGATCAGGGCTTCGGCCACCATCTGGGGGGCCAGGAACAGGCCCTGAAACAGCAGACGGTTGAGGTCGAAGCTGGTGCCCCCTTCACTGCCGATGCCGGGGGCCGTGAGACGGCAGCAGGCCTGCTCCACCAGCTCGGCACGCCCCGCCACGTAGCCGCCGCTTGGGGCGATGGTGCCGCCGAGGTTCTTGATCAGGGAACCGGCGATCAGGTCGGCTCCCACCGCCGGGGGCTCGTTGGTTTCCACCAGCTCGCCGTAGCAGTTGTCGACAAAACAGATGCAGCCCGGCTGGATCGCCTTCACGCGGGTGCAGAGAGCACCGATCTCGGCCACCGAAAGGGAGGGCCGCCAGCTGTAGCCGCAGCTGCGCTGGATCAGCACCAGGCGGGTGGGCACCGCCAGGGCGGCCTCCAGGCCGGCCAGGTCCACCCGGCCGGCGGGGCTGAGGGCCAGCTCGGCGTAGGTGATGCCGAATTCGGCCAGGGAGCCCTGACCACTGCCGCGGATGCCGATCACCTCTTCGAGGGTTTCATAGGGGCGGCCGGTGAGGGCCAGCAGCCGATCGCCCGGCCGCAGCACGCCAAACAGCGCCGCCGCGATTGCATGGGTACCACTGACGAACTGGAGCCGCACCGCTGCCGCCTCCGCCTGCAGCAGGCGGGCCACCACCCGATCGAGCACCTCGCGGCCCTGGTCGCCGTGGCCATAGCCACTCACCGAGGCGAAGTGCTGGGGCCCGAGCCGCTCGGCCGCAAATGCACTGAGCACCCGCTCCATCCGGGATCGCACCCCGCTGGTGTGCCGCTCGGCGGCGGCGGCCGTAGCCGCCACCGCAGCCCCGATGCGCTGGGCCGCAAACCCTTGCACTGAGCCGGCGGAATCAGTCATGGCACCCAGCTGGTCAGGCCCCATGTTGGCGGTCGGGCCACGGCTAGATTTGCGTCGCTGCCTTGGCCCTGCCCGGCACCCACCACCGGGAGAGTTCGTTGGTTCTCAGTTCAGATCCGGCCAGCAACAAAGGCCTGCAGCCCCAGCTGATCAGGGTTGATGGCCCTGGCAGCCAGGAGGAGCGGCGCATGCGCAAGGCGCTGGCCGCCAGGCGAGAGCCCCTGCCGGCACGCCAGCGCAGGTTCAAGGGCGGCACCACCGGTTTCATGCTGGCCATGCACGTGGGGGCAGTCTTTGCCCTGCTTCCCCGCTTCTGGAGCTGGCAGGCCGTGCTGGTGCTGGCCGTTCTCTACTGGACGACCGTGCTTGGCGTGACCCTCGGGCTGCACCGGCTGGTCACCCACCGCAGCTTCACGGCCCCCCGCTGGCTGGAGCGCCTCCTGGTGCTGATGGGGGCCCTTGCCTGCCAGAGCGGTCCGATCGAATGGGTGGGGCTGCACCGCCACCACCACAAGTATTCCGACCAGCCCAACGACCATCACGACGCGGCCCGGGGCCTGTGGTGGGCACACAGCGCCTGGATGCTGCACGAGATTCCTGCCCTGCAACACGTGGAGCGGCTCACCGGCGACCTGCAGCGAGACCCCTTCTACCGCTGGCTGGACCGCTGGTTCCTGCTGCTGCAACTGCCCCTGGGCGCAGCCCTCTTCTGGTATGGGGAACTGGCGGGCGTGCATGGGGGCGGCCTGGGCCTGGTGCTCTGGGCAATCCCGCTGCGTCTGGTGGTCGTGTATCACGTCACCTGGCTGGTCAATTCCGCCACCCATTTCTGCGGCTATCGCAACTTCGACTGCCCCGATCTCTCCCGCAACTGCTGGTGGGTGGCGATCCTGAGTTTCGGCGAAGGCTGGCACAACAACCACCACGCCTTCCCCCACTCGGCGCGCCACGGTCTGCGCTGGTTTGAATTCGACATCACCTGGCAGCACGTCAAGCTGCTGCGATCCTTGGGCTGGGCCAGGCGGGTGCGGGAGGCGAGCTATCGGTGATCGCCCAGCTGCTGGCGGATTGCGGCGGCCAGATCCAGCTGGCCCCCGGCCGCCCCAGAGCTCAGGCCCAGGTCTGCGGCCTGCCTGCGCAGCACCTCGAGGAACTGATCCGCCTCCAGCTCTCCCTCACCGGTGGCCCCAAGCCGGGCCAGGGTGAGGCGCAGATCGGCGAGTTCGCTATCCAGCTCGGCCGCCGAAAAATCCCGCTGACCCGCCATCACCTCTGCAAAACGCTGGCGCCGCTGCCGCTTCTCCGCCGGGTAAGCCTCCATCAACTGGTCGCGGCACAGGCGCCAGGGCCTGCCCGCCGTCAGCAGCTGGGCCAGGGCCGCACTCAACCCCCCCGCCTCGGCATCGGCAATGCGCAGGTCGAAGGCCTGCGGGGGCTGACGCAAACCGACAAACACCTCCAGCAACTCGCCAGGGCCAAGCACCGGAGCCCCCTCATCTTGAACCGGCAGGGCGGAGGCTTCCAGGCTCGCCACCAGCTCGGGCCTGTCGGCCAGTTGCTGGCGCAGGCCCGCCCCCAGCGCCCCGCCGCTCGCCTGGCCGGCCAGCAGCTGGTTGATCCGGCCCAGGGCCAGAAAAACCTCCGGGCCTGGGGAAGCCAGCTTGCCGTTGCGCAGCATGGAGAGCTGGGAGCCGTGGATCCGGCCCAGATCGAGGGCCTCCGCCAGGGCTGGCAACACCCG
>JAYKGS010000029.1:0-3023 GCA_035284945.1 Synechococcus sp. | reverse complement strand
TCGATCACGCCGCGGAAGCGGTCGCCGCTGCCGATCGGCCAGTTCACCGGCCAGCAGGCCAGGCCCAGCTCCTGCTCGATCTCATCGAGGAGTTCGAGGGGCTCACGCCCCGGTCTGTCCATCTTGTTGATGAAGGTGAAGATCGGGATCTGGCGCATGCGGCAGACCTCGAACAGCTTGCGGGTCTGCGGTTCGAGACCCTTGGCGGCGTCTTCGAGCATCACCGCGTTGTCGGCGGCGGCCAGGGTGCGGTAGGTGTCTTCGGAGAAATCCTGGTGGCCCGGGGTGTCGAGCAGGTTGATCGTGCTGCCTGAATAATCGAACTGCAGCACGGTGGAGGTGATCGAGATGCCGCGCTGCTTCTCCAGCTCCATCCAGTCGGAGGTCACCTTGCGCTGCTCCCCCTTGGCCTTCACCGCCCCGGCCTGCTGGATCGCGCCGCCATAGAGCAGCAGCTTCTCGGTGAGGGTGGTCTTGCCGGCGTCGGGGTGGGAGATGATCGCAAAATTGCGGCGGCGGGCCACGGCATCGGCCAGGGCCACCAATTCGGGGGGGGTGCTGCTGCTGGTGGTCATGGGCCCAGCCTGCCAGGCAGGGTCAGCAGCCTCAGCAGAACGGGGCAACCGATCCCAGGGCACCAACCAGGCCGATGGCGGCGTTTGCCGAAGCATGGCCTCCGTTTCCGGGGTAGATAACACCAGCAGATGCCGATCCCGCAGGCGCCGGGTCTGCTTCAGCCAGGGCGTGAAAAAACCCAGACCAGGAGATGGATAATCAACAGGCTCCTGGTCCAATAAATTGAGATAGGAGCGACCGGCGGTTTCATAGGTAGTTTCCCCATTACCCAGCCCATAGCTCGGCAATAAAACGGGGCGAAGATAATGGAGCCACCAGCGGTGCTGCTCCTGATCTTTCTGATCCCTACAACCCTGCTGTTCCACGGCAACGCCACCGCTGCCGCAGAGCGGATTCAGTTGCTGAAAAATGTGTCGACCATGGCTGGGCTCCTGTTGGTCATCGTGCAAGACAACACCTAAACCAGCCGCCCCCACACCTCCAGGTAGCGCTCCAGCCGCGGCGCCACCTGAAGACCAGCCAGGCAGGCATGCTCGTGGGCCGAGCGCTCCAGTTGCTCCCGCACCTCCCGCACGGTGAAGGCCGCATGCAGGGAGGCGCGGTAGTCGCGGCGCAGCACCTCGGGCGCTCCCTCCATCTCGGCCGCCACTAGGGCCTCCACCGCCTCGGGGCTGGCGGGGCGCCGCAGGTCCTGGATGTACACGAAGGCCCCCGGGGCACCCAGCTGGGCCACGGCCTGCCAGAGCGCCGCCGGATCGTGCAGGTGGTGCAACAGGCTGTTGCTGAGGACGGCACTGAAACAGCACGCACTGAAGCCCTCTGGCAAGGCTGGGGACTGGGTCAGGGGCAACAGGGCTTCCTGGAAGTGGAGGCGGCCGGCCAGCTCCGGCGGCTCTCCCGCCAGGCGCTGCTTGGCCATGGCCAGCATGCGTTGTGCCCCATCCAGGCCGAGCACCCTCGCGGCGGGCCAGCGGCGGGCCAGACGGAAAGTGATGTTGCCAGGGCCGCAGCCCAGATCCACCAGGCGCTCGCCTGGAAAATTGCCGCAGAGGTGGGCGAGGCGATCCACCATCGCCTGATCTGAGGCCTCGAAATCAGCGGATGCGTAGGCCTCCACCTGATCAGCCCCATCCATCAACTCGGGTTCAGGGGTCCGCTGCAACGCCATCCGCCCCGCCCACCGACTGGACAGATCAGTGTGACTGTCCCTGCAGGCCACCGCCTGTAGTGGCATCGGCTGCTTGCACACCCCATCAGTGGCGTTAGGGTTCGGCGCACCGATGGCCGATATCGCCAGTGACCCTGTCTGCCACCCCTCCCCCAGCTTCCAGCGAGGCAAGCGATAAGGCCGCGGCTGAAAAGGCTTATGCCGGTGCAGCCGCCACCCCGGCCGGGGAGGTGCGCGACTTTCCGGCCACGGCTCCGGCGGCCAATCCGGTTTTCTATCGCACCTACAGCAGGAAAACTGAGAACGGTCGCGAGAGCTGGCACCAGGTTGCCGAACGCAACCTGGAGGGCCTGCGCCGCCTTGGCAGTCTTGATGAAGCTGAGGTTTCCCTGCTGCGCCGCATGCAACAGCAGCAGAAGGCCCTGCCCTCGGGCCGTTGGCTGTGGATCGGCGGCACCGAGTGGATAGATCAGCATCAGAACTTCTCCGGGGCCTACAACTGCACCTCCACAAACCTGGTGGACTGGGAGGCCTTCGGCCTGATGATGGATCTGGCGATGATGGGCTGTGGCACCGGCGCCATCATTGAGCCCCACCTGATCAAGCGCCTGCCGGCGGTGCGCAACCAGCTCAGCATCACGGCCGTAACGGATATCGGAGCAACCCCGGCTGGAGCGCGCCAGGAACACACCAGCCACAGCATCAGCGCCAACAGCGTGGCGATCAAAGTGGGCGACACCCGCCGCGGCTGGGTGGACAGCTATCAACTGCTGCTCAGCCTCTGCAGCGACGAGCGATTTGACGCCACCAGCCCGATCGAGATCAGTGTGGATCTCGCCGACGTGCGCCCGGTGGGCGAAACCCTCAAGGGCTTCGGCGGCATGGCCAATCCGGTGAAGCTCAAGGATCTCTACGGCCGGGTCGCCCAGATCCTGAACAAGGCTCGGGGCCGCCAGCTCACCTCGGTGGAGTGCTGCCTGCTGATCGATGAGGCAGCGGTCACGATCGTGGCCGGCAACATCCGTCGCAGCGCCGGTATGCGCCAGTTCAGCGCCGACGACACCGCCGCCGCCGCCGCCAAGGACAACCTCTGGCAACAGGATGGGGAGGGCAACTGGCGCATCGACCCGGAGCGCGATGCCCTGCGCATGGCCAACCACACCCGTGTATTCCACACCCGTCCGGATCGCTCCACCGTGCTGGAGGCTGTCAATAAGCAATTCCAGAGCGGGGAGGGCGCAATCCAGTTCGCCCCTGAAGCGATCGCCCGCTCCAACGC